>CAADGB010000532.1 GCA_900696455.1 uncultured delta proteobacterium | reverse complement strand
GTGCCCGTGCCCGTGCCCGTGCCCGTGCCCGTGCCCGTGGGGACGGGTGCGTGGCGGATTCCAGCAGGTGTGGGCCGATCCGACAGAGCGCCGCCGGGGCGAGCACGGGATTCCGGGCGGATGCGCGCGCACGGGGCGTGCAGAGGTCGAGGTACGATGGAGCTGATGATCGATCGACCGATGAGTCGTGCGGCCGGTCGGAGCCGGCGGGCGGCGGTGGTGGCGGGGATGCTCCTCGCCGGGGCGGCCGGCGCGTGCGGCGGCGGGGACGAAGAGCCAGCGGGGGACGCCGGGCCGGGGGACGGCGGCGGTGATGGCGGGATGGATCCGACCGCGGCGCTGTTCCCGCGCGACCGGGTGCTCGAGGTCCAGATCACGATGGACCCGGCGGACTGGGCGGCGCTGCGCAGCCAGCCGCGGCCGAGCGACGCGTCGCGGACGACGTGCGCGCAGCAGCCGACGGCGGAGGGCTACACCTGGTTCCCGGCCACGATCTCGATCGACGGCCTCACGGTGACGAACGTGGGGCTGCGCAAGAAGGGCAACCTGGGCTCGCTGTCGACGGCGCGGCCCGGGCTGCGGGTCAAGCCCCACGAGTACGTGTCGGGCCAGCGCATCGCCGGGCTCAAGGCGCTGACCCTCAACAACAACCAGCAGGACGGCACCCTCATCAGCCAGTGCCTGGGCTACGAGCTGTTCCGGCAGGCCGGGCTGCCGGCGTCGCGCTGCGCGTTCGCCCACGTCACCGTCAACGGCGAGGACCTCGGCGTGTACTCGCACGTCGAGTCGATCCGCGAGGAGATGCTGGTCCGCCACTTCAGCGACCCGTCCGGCCGGCTCTACGAGAGCGGCGGCGACTTCGTGGCGGGCGGCACTGGCGGCTACCAGCCCAAGACCGACGAGCGCTCGCCCGACTGCAGCGACCTGCCGCCGGTGGTGACGGCGCTGGCGGCGCCCGACGACCAGCTCGCGGCGCGGGTCGGCGAGGTGATCGACCTGCCCCGCTTTCTCCGCTACTGGGCGATGGAGGTCGTGACCGATCACTGGGACGGCTACGCCAACAACCGCAACAACCACTACTTCTATCACGCCCCCACCAGCGACCGGCTGCACTTCCTCCCGTGGGGCATCGACGCCCTGTTCGAGGGGCGCGAGCGCTCGACCCGGCCGTCCTCGGTCTACGCCTGCGGCGCCCTGCCCTGGCGCCTGTACGCGGCGCCGGCGACGCGCGCCATGTACCTGGCCGAGCTGCGCGACGTCCTGGCCACGGTGTGGGACGCGACGACGATCAACGCCGAGGTCGACCGCCTGCAGGCGCTCCTGCGGCCGCTGGCCGACCCCGGCAACACCGGCGCCTTCGCCCGCCGCCTCGACCGGGTGCGCGCGTTCGTGAGCGCGCGCGAGGCCCAGCTCCTGGCCGAGCTCGACGCCGGCGAGCCGGTGTGGCCGTACGCGGCGAACCAGTCGTGCCTCATCGACATCGGCACGATCGACGCCACCTTCTCGACCACGTGGGGCACCCTCGGCACCTTCGGCGCCGGCAGCGGCACCATGGCCGGGACCATCGGCGGCGTCGACGTGGCGACCTCGACGGTCTACGTCAGCGCCGGCCTCGACGGCGAGGGCAAGGCGGTGACGCAGCTCTTCGGCCAGCTCGCCGACGGCCGCTTCGCGGTGGTGGTCGCGGTCGTCAACGATCCGTCCCGCATCCGCCCCGGCACGATCGCCATCGACCTCACCAACGCCTTCGCCATCATGACCTTCTACGATCCGGCGACCGACTCCACCCGCGGCGGCGGCCTGGTCCTCCCCGGCACGCTCACGATCACCGCCGGCGCCACCACCGCCGGCGCCCCGCTCACCGGCAGCTTCACCGGCACGGTGATCGAGCTGTAGGCGGCGCGCCGGCGGCGGCGCGGCTACTCGATCCGGATCGCCGCCTCGGGCTCGTCGGCGGCCGGCGCGCGCAGGCGACCGAGCTCGGCGGCGGGCAGGCCGAGGCCGCGCAGCTCGGCGACGGCGTCGGCGGCGCGCGCGGCGGGCAGGCAGAGCAGCAGCCCGCCGCTGGTCTGGGCGTCGGTGAGGAGCGCCAGCGTGAGCGCGCGCGCGGCCTCGGGGCCGTGCCACAGGAGCGACGGGCCGAGGAAGCGCAGGTTGGCGGCGGAGCCGCCGGGCACCAGGCCGGCGGCGAGGTGGGCGGCGACGCCGGGCAGGACCGGCAGGGCCGCGTGATCGAGGGTGGCCGCGAGGCCGGAGCCGCGCAGGATGTTGCGGAGGTGTCCGGCGAGCCCGAAGCCGGTGACGTCGGTGGCGGCGGTGGCGCCGTGGCGGCGCCCGACCTCCATGGCGCCGCGGTTGAGCGTGGTCATCGACGCGATGGCGGCGGCGGCCTCGGCGGCGGAGGCGGCGTCCTTCTTGATGGCCTGGCCGAGGACGCCGGTGCCCAGGGCCTTGCTGAGGACCAGCGCCTGCCCGGCGCGGGCGGCGCGGTTGGACCAGACCTCGTCGAGGCGGACCTCGCCGGTGACCGACAGCCCGAACTTGAGCTCGGGATCGCGCACGGTGTGGCCGCCGACGACCGCCACGCCGGCCTCGGCGCAGACGCGGGCGGCGCCGCGCTGGATGTCGGCCAGGAGCTCGAGCGGCAGCACCTCGTCGGAGAAGAACGCCAGGTTGAGGGCGAAGCGCGGCACCCCGCCCATGGCGTAGACGTCGGACAGCGAGTTGGCGGCGGCGATGGCGCCGAAGGTGGCGGCGTCGTCGACCAGGGGCGCGATGACGTCGGCGGTGAGCACCAGCCCCATCCCCGGCGCCGGCCCGGCGACCACCGCCGCGTCGTCCTTGTGCTCGTGATCGACGATGACGCCGGGGAGCGCGGACGCACCCCTCCCGTCGCGGTCGCAGATGGCGACCGACCCGACACCGTCGAGGACCTGGACCAGGTCCGGCAGCCGGAGCTTGGCGGCTCAACCACCGCCGCGCGCGTACTGGGTCAACCGGATCGCGGCCTTCGCTTCGGGCGTCATGGGCGTGAGCGTACCGCACCGGTGGGGCGACGGCGCGAGCCACGCCCGGGTTCGCGCGCGGAGTTGGGTGCGCGTGCGCGTGCGCGTGCTTCGCCCTGCCTTCGAGGCAGCCATCGCGTGACGACCTCACGCGGCTCGCCAGGCTCGCGATCGGCTCACGGCGCGGAGAGCCCGATCTCGTCCTCGAACCCGGCGGCGTCCAGCGGGTTCTGGAACGTGTGCGGCCACAACCACCGGCGCAGCCGCGTGGTCGCCGCCAGGAACTCGGGGTCGAGCGAGTCGCGGGGCGGTCCCTCCATGGCGAGGAACACGATGTCGCCTCGTGCGTGCCGCCGCCGCCACTGATGGGCCCAGCGGTCGAGGACGTAGTGCAAGTAGCGGTTCGCCAGGAGCGGCGACACCGTCGCCCCTTGCGGAGATCCCACCTCGCTCGCCGTCCATCGACCGTCTTCCATGACCCCGGCGCTCAGCCACTTCTGGATGAGGCGAACCACACGCCGGTCTCCGATCCGGTGCTCGACGAACTTCACCAGCCACCCGTGGTCGATGGCGTCGAAGAACCCACGGATGTCCGCGTCGAGCACCCAGTTCACCTTCCTCGTCCCGAGGCCCGATCCCGACCGCGAGCGCGTCCAGCGCATCGTGCTGGCCACGCCCAGGCCGGAACCCGTACGAGAACCCGACGAAGTTTTCCTCGTAGATGGCGTTCAACACCTCGACCACCGCGCGCTGCTCGCCCCTCGCTACTGGACCGCCACCCGCGCCCGCCTCGACCCCACCCAGCTCGAGCCCGAGCTGGGCCCACTCACCGTGCCGGACCCGGCGCCCTCGTCGGAGCAGCCGGCCTCGCGCTGAGCGGATCGCTTCGGTCACGCACTCAAGCTGCCATCACGCCGCACGCCGCGGAAGACGGGGCTCGTGCAGCGGCTACCTTGGGCGAGCATCGTGAGTGGAAGAACCTCCATCATTGCGGTACGTGCACTGGCGGAGGGATGTGGAAGGTCCAGTGGTAGCCGTGACGTGACGAGAACTCGCCGGTTCCCGAGCCCAGCTACTCGACCAGACGCAGTCTCGGCTTCGGTCCCGGGTCGACGGAGGCGTCGTCGGTCCCCGACGGGTCGGGCGCGCGTCCGCGCAAGAAGACCTGCCGGAACTCCTCCTCGCGAAGCCAGAGCGCCTTCGCCAGGTCGGCAACCGAGAAGCCGAGTTCCTCGAGGTGCACGCGCACCATCTCGTCGATGATCTCGACCTGGTCGACGCCGATATCGACGGGTTCCTGCCGCCGGTACCCGCGGGCACTGATGAGCCGCCACAGCCGGTCTTCTTGGGCGTCGGAGATCCGGCGCACCTGCCGCGCCCGCATGAGGAGCGCCTGCATCGAGGTGCGCCAGTGGCGCTTCAGTTGGGCCAGCGCGGCGAGGCCGAGCCGGGGGCCGAACTGGTGGCGGATCTCGTGCGCCGGCATGAGGAACTCGGAGGCGAACTCGTCGGCCTCGGGCTCGCAGTCCTCGAGCACGTCGTTGTCGCGGTGGTGGAGCACGATGTGGCCGAGCTCGTGCGCGAGCGTCCAGCGGTCGCGGCAGCCCGGCGCGTCGCTCGAGACGAGCATGATGGGGTGGTGTCCGGCCTCGACGATGCTGACGCCCATGAAGGCGTCGCCGACGCCGCCGAGGCGCGCGACCACGATGCCGTGATCCTCGACGAGGCGGGCCATGTTCTCGACCGGTCCGGGCGGGAGCCGCCACTTCGCGCGCACCCACTGCGCGGCCTGCGACGGGGTCCATCCCTCCTTGTCGAGGTTGACCTTCGGGACGCTCTCCTCGGGGATCTCGACCGCGCGGGCCATCGCGTCGACCTGACGGCAGCGAATGCGGAGGAGCGCGGCGGTCGCGTCGGTGTCGGCCTTCTTGAGCGCGGCGCGCTTGCGGAAGAGCGGTGTGCGCGGCAGGACCGTCGAGTCGGCCTGCTCGAAGAGGGCCGGCTCGTACCGCAAGACGGCCGCCCAGGCGTCGACGGTCGAGCGGGAGGGCCGGTCAAGTCCGGCCTCCGCCCTCGAGACGGAGGACTGCGACGTGTTGCTCGCCTCCGCGAGCCCCTTCTGCGTCATGCGGCGCGAGTCGCGCGCGAGCATGAGCATCCGCGGGTTGACGGCGACCGTGGGCGTCACGGCTCACCGCTTTCGCCACCGCCTGTCTGCTTCTTCGACGAGGAAGCGTTCGCATCCCGTTTGGCGCGCAGGCGGCGCGGGGGTGCCGTCGGCGCGGCCGGCGCGGCCGGGGCGAAGAGCGGCAGGATGGGCTGCGCCGCCACCAGCTCGGACGAGAACAGGACGCGGGGGCCGTCCTGGCCGACCACGCGAACGGACACCACCTCGGCGGTCTCCTCGTCGAGGACGTAGCCAAGGGTCACGCGCATGGCGGCGGGGAGATCGATGAGCTCGACCTGGGCGTCGAACCGGAGCGCCCGCGGCGTCGGGTAGTTGCGGGGCAACCCGGACTCGCCGAGCATCTTGAACTGGACGAGCAGGTCGTTCGTCGCCCGCCACAGCCACCGGCCGCCGACGTAGATCATGTCTGCGCCGAACCGGGCGGTCATCGCCTCGATCATGAGCGCGTGGATCGCGCTCGCCCGCTGCCGGGGCCACCGGGTGGAGAACGCCGGAGCGACGCGCTTCACGTACTGCTCGACCGCGGCGTGCGGCAAGGTCGTCAGGAACGGGAGGTGGGGCGCGAGACGCGCCAGGACGTCGCGTTCAGAAAAGATGCGCGACTTCCGCCCCCGGCTTTTCCAGCTCATGATCAGCACATACAGGACATGCCGATCGGTCTGCAAGAAAATATGCGCAAAAATATGCGCGGAGAACCACGCGATGCTCATGCCGTCGGAATCTATAGAAAGAGCACCGATACGTGGGTGGGATCGACATCAAACGTACGTGCAGCGAAGATCTATTCGATAGATGTCATCCGTGCGTGATATGGATGGGGCCATGAGTCAGCACACTCGTGACCGTCTCGTCTGTGCGGCCTGCGGTGTCGGCGTTCCCCTGGCCAAGCGGTGGACCACGACCTGGGCGCTCGGCACCCTCGGCCTCGCCGGCGGAGCGGCGACCAAGAAGGCCGGGCCCGCGATCGCCGCCGGGCTCATCGGCCTCGCCGTGGGCGCGTTGATCGACGCCGCGGCGGAGCCTCTCTGCGGTCGGTGCTCGATGGCCGGCGCCTCGGCATGACGCCCGAGCAACTGCGCTTCGTCTGCGAGGTCTTCAACCTCTCGGCGAAGGACCTCGCCAAGGCGATGAACGTCGCCCCGAACACGGTCCACCGCTGGGAGAAGGGCGACAACCCGCCGACGGGCCTTCAAGAGGAGGTACTGCGCGCCCTCCACAACGTCGCGCTGAAGGTCAAGGACGACGAGCGAGAGCGCGCGATCGTGGGAGGGCTCATCGCCCTCGGCGTCGGCGCCCTCATCTTCTACCTGCTCACGAACAAGTAGGCGGTGCCGTCGCCTACTTGCCCTGCTTCAGGCGGTCCGAGATCTCGCGCGCGAAGCGTGAGACGCCAAGGTTCGTCTGGTGGCCCTTCCTTACGTAGCCGTTCGAGTAGATGAGGTGGACCGTGTGCCGGGCGCGGGTAAAGCCGACGTAGAAGAGCCGGCGGTCCTCGCGAAGGACCACTGGCGATGGCGGGTCCCACCCGCGACGCGACCAGTTCCATGTGTGCCTCGGCATGAGGACCTCCACGAGCCCCGGGATCACGACCACGTCGAACTGGCGACCCTTGCTGCCGTGGAGCGTCGTCACGACGACCTTGCCGCGCGCGCGACCGTCCTCCGCGAAGTCCTGCACGTAGTGGTCCTTGTACTCGCCGTCCTGCGCCTCCTTGAGAAGCGACGCGAGGTCCTCGAGGTCGTCCTCGGAGCGCCGGCGCGAAGCCTTGAGCGCGGCGCGGAGGCCGAGGTGATCGTCCACCTTCTTGAGCCACGCGCCGAGCAGTACGTCGGGGCTGGTATCCCGCAGCGTAGCGTAGAGCGCCGCGCGGTGCTCGAGGTTGAGGCCGTCGCGCGCGCGCCCGACCTCGGAGAGCAGCTCCTCGTACACGCGCAGGACGTCGGAGAACCGGGTTTCCCGCTCCTCGGCGAGCGAGATCGCCCAGCCGGCGGCCCGCTGCAACCACCTGACCAGCGGGCTCTTCGCGTAGAGCGAGACTCTCTCGGCCAAGTACGGCAGGCTCGCTCGGTCGAAGGACTCTCGAATCTGCGGTAGCACCGCATCCTTGCCGCGATAGAGCACAGCGATCTCATGCGGAGGAACTCCCTCGGCGATGGCCTCCTGGACGGCTTCGAGCGCGGCCGCGGCGTGGCCCTCGAGGTGGTCCTTCGCCTTCTTGAAGACCACCTTCCCGGGGGCGACTCGCTTCGGGTCGGGCAGATACGGGCGCGGCCCGCCTTCGGGCGCGAGCGCAGCCTGGCCGGCGACGATGAGGTCGCCGCCGCTCCGGTAGTTGAAACGCAGGCGGATGGCGCGGAAGTCGACCCGGTTCGCGAGTTCGTCGAGGTACTTCGGGTGCGCGCCCGTGAAGTCGTAGACCGTCTGGTCGGGATCCCCGACGGCGAACACCTTGACCGCGGCAAGGTCGACAAGACTCGTGACGATCTTGTGCAGGGGGCCTCCGAGGTCCTGGTACTCGTCGACGACAAGCCAGGGGAACCGCGACGCGAGGAGTTGCCGGATCCACGCGTGGCGCTGCACGAGGTCGACGGACCGGAGGACCATCGCCTCGAAGTCAACCGCGCCCTGCGCGACGAGCTTCGCCTCGTACTGTTTCACGACCGCGACCTCGCGGTCGTCGAATCCAGAGACCGGCTCGCCGCATGCGAGGGCTCGGCGGATCTTCGTCGAGGTCGGCTTGAAGGACGGCATGTAGACGTTCGCGATCGAGGCGTTCGCGATCCGCTCGAGCAAGACGCCGGCCGCGCGGTCGCTGATGACCCGGACCTCTCGTCCGAACG
This sequence comes from uncultured delta proteobacterium, assembly GCA_900696455.1. Classification (GTDB taxonomy): domain Bacteria; phylum Myxococcota_A; class Polyangia; order Haliangiales; family Haliangiaceae; genus UBA2376. Next base: position 6,279 of record CAADGB010000532.1, on the reverse strand, counting down.
AGCGGTCGACGAGCGGCGCGTACGGGCGGATGATGCAGTTCAGGCAGAAGCTGTGGACGGAGCCGAGGTAGAGGCGCCGCCCGGCGTGCAGGCCGTGCTCGGCGAGGCGCCCGCGGAACTCGTCGACCGCATCGTTGTTGAAGGTGATGCACGCGACGCCGCGCGGAGGCTCCACGATGCTGCCGAGCAGGTGCGCGACCTTGACGACGAGCGTCGCGGTCTTGCCGCTGCCTGGGCCGGCCAGGACGACGGTGTTCGCGTCGCGCGTCACCGCTTCCTGCTGCTCGGGATTGAGGCGCGCGAACTCTGCGGCGAGGTCACGCATGGGGGACGCGGGCGAAGATGCGCGCGAGCGCCTTCTTGATGTGCTCCGGCGGCTCGTGGTCCTTCGTGATCTTCGACGCGAGGCGCTGGGCGAAGCGCCCTTTGCCGACGGCCCGTTCGATGGCCTCCACGATCGCCGCACCGTCGTCGGCGTCGGCCGCGAAGTCGTCGACCGCGTCGTTGAAGCGCCCGACGGTCTTCTTCCGGTTCGCGCCCACCAGCTCGACGAACGCCTCCTTCATCTCCTCCGCGAGCCCGGCCACGAGGTCGAGCTCGAGGGTGCGCGCGCCGACATAGATCCCCGCCCCGCGCAGCGCCTTCGCCGCGAACGCGGCGTCGTCCGCCTCGTCCGACTTGGTCTTTTCGATCAGGTCGGCGTCGCCGAGGAGCCGCGCGCCGCGGGCGAGCCCGGCGAGGACGCCCTCGGCGTCGGGGTCGCCATCGGTCACGACGACTCGCGGAATGCTCCACCCGTCCTCGGAGGTCACGCGCCAGTACGGAGCAAAGTCGGTGCCGGCGACGCTGCACACCGTGATGCCGAGCTCGTCGAGCGACGAGCCGAGCCCGCGGCGTTCCATCTCGGCGGCCGCGAAGGCCGGGATGAGGAACTCCTCCGCGATGCCTTCGACGAAGATGATGCCGCGCGCGAAGAGCATCTCGGCGCGGGTCACGTCGAGGTAGCGCTCGAGGTCGGAGACCTCGTGCTCGGAGAGTTCGAGACCGCTGACCGAGAAGAGACGGGCCTCGGGCTTGCCCGTCTCACCGGTCACGCGGAGCACCGCGAGCGACGCAAGCGGCGCGACGCTCGCGATGTGCGGCGAGTGCGTCGTCACCAGGACCGAGTGGTCCCGCCGCAACGCGTAGCGGAAGAGGAGCCGCTGCAGGTGGGGATGCAGGTGAGCCTCCGGCTCCTCGATGGCGAGGACCGTGCCGGCCGAGTCCTTGCGCTCGCGCCGCTCGTCGAGGTCCTGGAGGAGCAGGCAAAGGTAGAGGACGTTCGCCGTGCCGAGGCTGGCATCGGCGATCGCGCGTAGCTTGCCGTCGACCAGATAGAGGCGGAGGCTGCGGAGGAGCTGTTCGGGCGCGCTCGCCGCGAAGCCGAACTGCGTCGAGACCGACAGGTGCGGACCGACGACCTCGCGAACGCGGTCGTTGATGCGGTCCTGGAGCTCCCTGAACGGCTTCTCCTCGAGCAGCTTCTCGGCCGCGGCTTCCAGGTCCCCGCCGACCTCCTCGAGGGTCTTTGGATCGAGCGCGGGGCGAACGCGATCGAGGAGCGGCCGGAGGAGCGGGCGCCGTGCTCCGGCAAGCTGGCTCTCGGCGTCTCGCATGGCGGGCAGGACCGTGAGGGCGAGCCAGCGCCGCACGTCGCGGCCCACGGCGTGCGCCTCGTCGTCACCGCCGTACACCACGAACTCGTAGTCGTCCTCGGTCAACGCCCCTTCGTCGGACTCCCCTCGCGACGCCTTCGGGCGGTACAGGTACGTGAGGGACGCGACCATCGGATCGTTCGAGACCAGGCAGTCGGCGAGCACGCACTCGGCGTCGGCGTCGCCCTCGAAGCCGGAGAGGAAGACCCGCACGGAGATCGACTCGCCGCCGTAGGGCGCAGCGAGACCGTCCCAGAAGTCCTCCGGCCGGAGTTCGCGCGACGAGTCGGGCAGCGACGGGTCGAGGACGAGCCGCAGCGCGTGTAGCAGGTTGCTCTTGCCGCTCCGGTTCTCCCCGACGATGACCGCGGACGGCGCGATGTCAGCTTGGAGGCCATGCAGGTTGCGGAAGTGCTCGATCTCGATCCGGGAGATGTAGGGGTAGCTCATGGGGAGGTGACCAACCCGCCGCGGGCCGCGACGATGAGTGAGGATGAGGACAGAGGTCAGTACATCACCTGGGCAGTGCGCGAGAAAGGAAGCGTCAAGGTCCCACCTGGGGCGCGAGGCGGCCGCCTCTCCTCACCTTGATCGGGAATCCGGAGACCTGCGGCGGCAGCGCGGCGCGGGCCTCGGCCTCGTCGCCCGAAACGAACACCTCGATCACCTCCTGCCCGTTCGCTTCGCCGTCGCTGATCGCGACGATCCCGTGGCGGCCGAGGAACCGGCCGGCGAGCTCGTCGATGGCAGCGGCGATGTCGGGAACGTCGGGCATGGCGGTCGGCTTAGAATGCGATGTTGAGGAGGCCGGTCAGGGCGTCGACCGGATTCGCAAGGGAGTAGCCGCCTGTCTCGTCGCCGGCGAAGATGATGCCGACGACGGCGTTCCGCGAGTCGAGCACAAGGCTGCCCGAATCGCCAGGGACGGAGAACGGCCCGCCGTCGCCCTCGATACGCAGGCAGCGCCGGAAGTTGACGCTTCCGAGACCGTCGTACGGAACGGTCGCAGTGGCCACCGTCGCGACGACGACGCCGGTCGTGTGTCCGCTCGCCGCGCCGAATTTCTTCACGCGGAGACCGCGCGTCGCCGGGCGCGTGCCGCTCGCGGAAACCGGTGCCGCGATGACATGTCCGTCGCCGATCCAGCCGACCGCGCCGTCGAGCACGTTCACGGCCGGCGGTTGAAGAAGAGGCGGGAATCGAACCAGCCCGCCGAACTGGCCGGTGGCGTCGAGGAGCGGATCGTGGAGACGGCCGCGGTTGTTGTCCGCGAAGACGTGGTTGTTCGAGACGGCGAGGATCAGGCTGCTCTCGAGGTCGGCTGCGAACCCGCCGATCGTGCCGAAGCGGTCCTGATTCGCGAGTGCGTAATGGGCGCCGGGTTCGCCCATGCCAACGGATGGATGGAATCCCCAGCAAGGCACGACCGAGACCGCGCCCGCCGGGATGCCGAGGAGCGCCGCCACGCTTCGGCGCGCACGGACACGATCAGACGGAGCGCACTGCGCATACGCCTCGACGATCAGGCCGCCGCTCTTGCCCCGGGCGAGGCCCAAGCCGTGGAAGACCACGCCGCCCGGACGCGTGTAGTCGCCGAGGTTCTCGTAGAGGCCCGCGACGGAGTTGCGCTTCTCCATCGGCGTCTGCCACACGATGCGACGCGACGCGCGCTCGATCTGGTTCGCGAGAAGGTGCTCGAAGGTCGGCATCGCGGGAGCTCCGTCTACGGGTTGGCGTTGGCGTGCGCGGATGCGGCGGCGACGCGGTCGATGACGTCGTTGATCTGGGCGAGGAGGAAGCGCGCGACGATCGCCGCGCCCTCGCCGCCCTCAAGGAGCGCAGCGAGACGATCGAAAGGAACGGGGCCCGATGCAAGCTCGACCGCGATCTCGTCGGCGAGTTCAAGGCGCGCGAACTCCACGGCCTCGCGCGCCTCGCGCGAGAGGCCTGTCTCATGCGCAGGGTCCGGCGCCGCGAGCGCCTTGAGGCACGCCGCATGCGCCTGCATCGCGGGCTGCGCCGCGAAGCGATGCGAGAAGTCCGCCGCGATCCGCTCGATCAGGCGATAGATCGTGCCTTCGTGGCCGCGGAGCACCTCGGCGACCGCCTCGGGCACGTCGCCGGTGCCGCTCAAACGGACCCGCTCGAGCGCTTCGGACAGCGCGCGCGCCCGAGCGCGCGACTGGCGCTCGCTGATGCGATCGAACAGGCGCATGAGCCGCTCGGCGTCGCCCGTGCGCGCGCTCGCCTCGTCGCCGACCTTGAGGAGGGCGACCGACGGCGGGAAGGACTCCGGCACCACGACGCGCTCAAAGAGATCGTGCGGCTCGTGTTCCGCGAATGGGTCGATGTCGAAGAGCGCGACGACGGTCTCGCTCGGCGAGACGGTTCCGAGGTCGACAACGAGCTCGACCGCATCGAAAAAGCGCACCACGGCGTAGCCGGAGCGCGCCTCGCGATCGAGGCGGAGGAAGACCTGGTGGCCACAGTCGAGGAGCGAGTCCGGCACCGCAAGCTCGTCGCCGAGGAACCAGACCGGCCGCGGATCGCCCTTCGCCAGGGTGCGCGTGCCGAGGACGTATGCCTTGCGCGGACCGAGGCCCGCATCTCGCGCCGCGTCGGGGAAGCGGTGCGCCAGGAAGTTGAGGGCGATGCGCGCCGCCTCGCGGAACGTCTCCGGGCCTCCAAGCTCAAGCTCGATCGCGACCTGCCCGGTCATGACGCGGCCGACGCGGCGCTTGCTGACCTCGATCACGGTTCTCCCGAGGCGCATCTGCTCGGCCCGCCACGCCGCGATCTGCTGCTCGTTCGCGAACGCGGTCGTCACGCTACGGTTGCCGTTCTTGAGCGGCGTGTCCGAGAGCGTGACGGGATCCTTGAACGACGGGCGTCCGGCGCCGTCGATGAGCAGCGTCTGCCCGTCGTGCGGGACTGCGGCCGGGTGCGGCGTCTTCTTGCGATCGGGAACGACGCCGAGGAGCCCGCGCAGGACTTGGAGCTGCCCGGCAAGGTGGCCGTCGAGAGCCGAGAAGCCCTGATTGCAGGAGGCGCAGAGGATGCCCCGGTTCATACGGCGGCCGCCAAGCGCGGCCGGGAAGATGTGCTCGCGCGATCCGGCGGGCAGAGCGCAGTAGATGCAGTCGCTGGGTCTGGGCATGGCGGTCCTCGATCGAAACGGCGAAACGACCTCGTCGGGCGGCGCGCGCTGCGAATCCGGCAGCCGACGCGTTCACCCAGCGATCGCGGGCGCCGACATGATCGACGCGCGCGAGAAGACGATCAGCTACCAAACGGCGCGAGCGATCACAAGGTGGAACAAACGTACCCGGGATCTGATCGCGTGACTTTCGTGTCGTGCAAGGCGGTGCCGCGCGCAGTCGTAGATCCAGGTAATGTAGCCCTCGACAACGACCTCGCTGCCAATCAACGGCCTCCCTCGCACGCGTAGCTCCTTGACCGAGCGCCTACCTGGAGGCATTGCCGGAAGCTCGAACGCCGGCACAACAGGAAGGGAGATCTTCACGTCCGCCGCTGAGAGCTCCGCCGCGAGCATCTCGGCTGCTTCCGGCGGTTCTGCCCTGGCTGCATCCTGTGTTGTCGCACTGGCGGAGGAGGAGCCGCTGGAGGGCGGTTGAGACCCTTTCGAGCAGCAGGCCAACAGGACCATCGCGAGGGCGCGTGGCGTCACGGAGCTGCGCGCGGGTTACCAGCTTCGTGCCTTCCGGTGGCGTTCCAGCCAGGACGATCGCTGGCACCCGACGGCACGGCGAGGACTTACTCCAACACGAGAGGACGCTCACGCAACCTCCCGCGAGGCAGGCCCGCGAACGGGGGAAGTGTTGTAATGTCCCCTCAGAATCAAGACACTCGCGCGCTCGTGATTCGGGTTGTGTGAGCACGCGAGTTGCAGGTCATGCGGCGACGAGGATGGGGGCGACCAAGCGCTCGGTGCGGCGCTCGGCCGGGGTCTGCCAGTTGAGTGCCTGATGGGGGCGGTGGGAGTGGTAGTGCTCGAGCCACGACGCAACCGCGGTCTGCAGCTCGGCAGCGCTCTCCCAGTCGCGGAGCCAGATGAGCTCCTCCTTGAGCGTGCGGATGAATCTCTCGACGACGGCGTTGCCGGTGGGGCGGCCGACGGGGGCGAAGGTGTGGAGCAGGTGCCAGCGGTCACAGAGCGCCTCGCAGTCGGCGCCGGTGTACTGCGGGCCGTGATCGGTGCGCAGCTCGACGGCGTCGGGCACGAGCGCGGGCGACCCGAACGCGGCGGTCAGCTTCGCCTCCACCGAAGCCAGGACGGCGGGGCCATGCTGGTCCTTGGTGACGACGACGACGGCGGTGCGGTCGCCGCAGTCGATGGTGGGCACGAGCGCGACGACGCCGTCGCGGCGCGTCCAGACGGTGGTGAGGTCGGTCGCGAGGCGGCGGTTCGGCTCGGGCACCAGAGTTCTCACCGCAGCTCAGCAAGTGATCGGAATTCCTCGACGAGGAGGAGTTCACGGGAGTTGGGGTCGCGCGCCGGAGGGAGCGGCGAAGTGATCGGTTTGATCCGCCGCGGTCCCGGCGGACCGACGGGACTCGACCAACT
>CAADGB010000531.1 GCA_900696455.1 uncultured delta proteobacterium | reverse complement strand
CGGCTCGGCCGCGCCCGCGCCCGCGCCCGCGCCCGCGGATGTCGCGCTGGGCACCGCGCCGCCCGTCGACGCCGGCGCCCCGGGCTCCACCGTCGACGCCGGCCCCGCGGTCGACGCCGCGCCCGTCGCCCACGCCACGATCGTCGACTGGCCGATCGCCTGGCCGCCCGCGCGCGACGCCGCCATGCTCGCCTACCGCCGCGCCCACAGCGATCCGGCCGCGGTCGACACCTCGATCACGCCGCGCATGATCGTCCTCCACTACACCGCCGGCGGCTCGGCGCGCGGCACCAAGTCCTACTTCGACCGCCCCCGCCTCGAGGCCAGCCGCCGCACGCTGCGCGGCGGCGGCGACGTCAACGTCTCGGCCCACTTCCTCGTCGATCGCGACGGCACGATCTACCGCCTCATGCCCGAGACCCGCATGGCCCGCCACGCCATCGGCGTCAACCACGTCTCGATCGGCGTCGAGAACGTCGGCGACGAGGATCGGTGGAAGCTGACCCCGGCCCAGGTCGAGGCCAACGCCGCGCTCGTCCGCGACCTCGCCGCCCGCCACCCGATCGAGCTCCTGGTCGGTCACCACGAGGTGCGCGCCCTCGAGGGCACGCCGTGGTTCGTCGAGCTCGACCCCGGCTACCGCAACCGCAAGCCCGATCCGGGGCCCCGGTTCATGGGCCTGGTGCGGGCGCGGGTCGCCGACCTCGGCCTGCGCGGCCCCGCCGACGCGGTCGTGGCGCCGTGAGCGAGCGCGTCACGATCCGCGATCCGGCGCAGGCGCCGCTCCTCCAGCGCTTCCACGACGAGCTCTACGTGCCGGCGTTCGCGCCGCGGCAGCGCGAGGCGCTGGCGACCTGGCACGCGCGGCTGTTCGCGCCGGCGCCGCCCTACCAGCTCGCGATCGTGCTCGCCGGCGCCGAGCTCGACGACGCGGCCGGCGCCCGCCTCGACGGCGGCATCGTCTGCGAGCGCTACCCGGCCAGCGGGTGCGCGATCCTCACCTATCTGGTGGTCGCGCCGGCGGCGCGCCGGCGGGGCCTCGCCCGCGGCCTCCTCGACGGCGCCCGCGCCGAGCTGGCGGGCGCGCGCGCGCTGTTCGCCGAGGTCATCGATCCGCGGCGCTGCCCGCCGGCCGAGGCCGACGAGGCGTGGGCGCGGCTCGGGCGCTTCCAGCGGTGGGGCGCGCGCGTCGTCGACCACCCCTACGTCCAGCCGCGCCTGGTCGGCGGCGAGCCCCGCGATCGCGGCCTGGTCCTGATCGCGTTCGTCGACGAGCCTGCGCCGCCGACCCTCGACGGCGCGATCGTCGCCGCCTTCCTGCGCGAGTTCTACGCCGTCACCGAGGGCGCGCCGCCCGACCGGGATCCCGAGCTCGCCGCCGTCCTCGCCACCGTGCCGGCCGCGGTGCCGCTGTGTGCGCTGGGCCACCCGTCGGCCGGCCCCGGCCCCGCCGACGCCGGATGACCCCCCGCCGGCGGCGCCGCGCCGGTACAGTCGTCCCATGAGGTGGCCCCCGACCGTCGCGCTCCCGGTCGCGCTCGTGCTCGTGCTGTCGCTCGCGTTCGGCTGTGGCGGTGAGCCGTCGCCGGGTGACGGTGACGGCGGGGGCGGCGACGGCGGCGGCGGCGGCGACGGCGGCGCGATCGACGCCCCCGACGGCACGCCGGCGTGCGACGCCCCGGCGAGCTTCGCCGACGGCCTCGCGCCGACCCGGCTGCTGCACGTCGCGGCGGGCGCCGGCGGCGGCGGCGACGGCTCGGTCGGCCGGCCGTTCGCGACGATCCAGCAGGCGGCGGCGGCGGCGACGCCGGGCACCGCGATCCGCCTCGGCCCCGGCGAGCACACCAGCGGCCAGTACGTCGCCGGCCTGCGCGGGACCGCGACCGCCCCGATCTGGATCGGCGGCGAGCCCGGTCAGCCCCGGCCGGTGCTGCGCGGCGCGGGCCAGGCGCTGCACCTGGTGCGCCCGGCCTACGTCGTGGTCCACGACCTCGAGGTCACCGGGCAGACCGCCAACGGCCTCAACGTCGACGATGGCGGCGACTTCGCCGACGACACCGCCGCGCACCACGTCGTCCTGCGCGACCTCCACGTCCACGACGTCGGCACCGGCGGCAACAACGACTGCATCAAGGTCTCGGGGGTCAACGACCTCCACGTCCTCGACAGCCGCATCGAGCGCTGCGGCGCCGGCGGCTCGGGGATCGACCACGTCGGCTGCCACCGCAGCGTCGTCGCGCGCAACGCCTTCGCCGGCGCCATGAGCACCGCGGTCCAGGCCAAGGGCGGCTCCACCGACGTCGACGTCCGGCAGAATCGCATCGCGATCACCGGGCCGCGCGCCGTCAACCTCGGCGGCTCGACCGATCTCGACCTGTTCCGGCCGCCGCTGTCGACCTCCGCGCCCAACGCCGAGGCCCGCCGGATCCGGGTCTTCGCCAACGTCATCACCGGCCTCGGGGACACCGCCACGCCGTTCGCCTTCGTGGGCTGCATCGACTGCCTGGCCGCCCACAACCTGGTCCGCGGTCGCCAGCGCTGGAACGTGCGCATCTTGCAGGAGACCGCGAGCGGCGGCGGCTACACCTTCGAGCCGGCGGCGAACGGCCGCGTCCTCGCCAACACCTTCGTCTTCGCGGCGGCGTCGCTCTCGACCGCGGTCAACGTCGGCGGCGGCACCGACGCCGCCTCGTTCACGTTCTCGCACAACCTCTGGTACGCGAGCGACGGCGGCAGCTCGACGCCGTCCCTGCCGGTGACCGAGACCGGCGGCGTCGTCGGCCAGGCGTCGGGCTACGGCCACCTCCCCGACGATCCGCAGGCGCCGATCACCGCGGCCTGCGTCGGCGCGCCCGAGGCCGGGGCCGGCGTTCACGTCCCCGAGGTCACCGGCACGCTCGCCGGCGCCTGCCGCGCCGCGCCGCCGGCGGCGGCGACGATCGGTCCCCAGGACGGCTGCTGAACGTCGAGCGCCCGCGCCGCCGCCGCCCGGCGGCGGTCAGCGCCGCTGGTGCTTCACGGCGCGCTCGTACAGGAGCAGGTAGTCGTCGGTCATGCGCTCCGCCGAGTAGCGCTCGAGCGCGACCGCGCGGGCCCGCTCGCCCATCGCCCGCGCGCGCGCCGGATCGTCGATCAGCGCGCGCAGGGCGGCCCGCAGCTCGCCCTCGTCGACGGCGGTGAGGCGGCCGGTCGCGCCGTCGTCGACCACGCCCGGGATGCCGCCGACCGCGGTCGACACCACCGGCAGGCCGCTGGCCATGGCCTCGGGCACGACCAGCGGCAGGCCCTCGCTCTTCGACGACAGGCAGAACACGTCGAACGCGGGCAGGAGCCGCGGCACGTCCATGCGCCGTCCGAGGACGTGGGCCCGCGACGGGTCGGGCAGCGCGGCGACCGCGCGCTCGAGCTCGGTCCGGGTCGGGCCGTCGCCGACGAAGACGACCTGGACCCGCGGCCCGAGCAGCGGCGCGATCGCGGCCAGGAGCAGGGTCTGGTTCTTGAACTCGTCGAGGCGGCCGACGGTGCCGACCACGATCGCGTCGTCGGCGATGCCGAGCTCGGCGCGGATCGCGGCCCGCGCCGCCGGATCGGGGCCGAACTGATCGAGGCGGATGCCGTTGGGGATGACCACCAGCCGGTGCTCCGACACGTCGCCCAGGGTGCGCGCCTGCTGCGCCGTCACCGGTGACACCGCGACGAACGAGCTGACCAGCTTGGCCGCCTGCCGGCGCACGAAGCGCTGGGCGCGCGAGCCGGGGTTGATGCCGTGCTTGGTGTGGATGGCGGCGGCGCCGGCGACGCGGGCGGCCGGCGCCCCGTAGATGAGCGGCAGCGGGTTGTGGGTGTGGACGACGTCGGCCTTGCGCCAGCGGAAGGCGAGGGCGAGGCGCGGCACCAGGCTGGCGTCGGTGCCCGGGCCCTTGGCCACCCGCAGCACCTCGGCGCCGGCGGCGCGGAACTCGGCGGCGAGCGGGCCGTCGGGCGCCGGCGCCAGCGACACCGCGGTCACGCGGTGGCCGCGCCGCACCTGCGACGCCGCCAGGTCGAGCGCCACCCGCTCCTGACCGCCGACGCCGAACGAGGACAGCACGTGGATGATGACCACGGCCGGACTCTACTCGACGGCGACGCGGAGCGCCTGGGCCAGCAGGGTGAACGCGCGCACCATCTGCTCGGCGGTGGCGTCGCCACCCGCGGCCCGCGCCCGCCACGCCGGCAGCCGCTCGCGGCGGAGGCGCCAGGCCGCGTTCTGCGCGTCCCACAGGTCGACGGGGGACCGCATGCCGGCGGCGACCCCGGCCAGGCGGGCCAGGCGCGCGAGCGGCACCGGATCCTCGGGCGCGGCCGCCAGGTGATCGATCATCCGGCGCAGGGCCAGGCCGGCGGCGTAGGCGATGGCCGGGGTGTCGAGATCGACCCGGACCTGCGCCGCCTCGGCGATCGTTGCCCGCACCTCGTCGAAGCTCGGCACCGGGCGCTCGAGCGCGGCCAGGATGCGGCGGCGCAGCACCTGCTCGGCGGCGTTGGCGAACGGGCCGGGCACCGGCAGGTCGTGGCGCACCAGGTAGCGCAGGAGCGGGCCGTGCTCGTCGTAGAGGCGCTGGTAGACCTGATCGGCGTCGCGCAGCTCGGCGGCCAGGATCCGCTCGAGCACGGCGCCGCGCTCGCGGGCGAACAGGGAGCCGAGCGAGAAGGTGGCGCCGCCGAAGCCGCGATCGAGCACGCGCTGGGTGGCGAGGAGGTCGGCGCCGAGGAAGGCGTCGACCAGCTCGGCGGCGAGGGCGTCCCAGGCCGCGGCGTCGTCGGCGCGGCGCACGCCGCCCACCAGGTGGTGCTCGCCGGCGTGGACCACCGCGAACGCCAGCTCGGTGGTCTCGCCGGTGACCTGCGACGCCACCCGGGCGATGCCGGCGATGAGGCGGGCCTTGCCGGTGCGCCGCCGGGTCAGCGCGCGCGGCGTCACCCGGTAGCAGTAGACGTCCTCGGCGGCGGCCTCGCCGTCGGCCAGCACCTGCAGGGTGGCCCAGTGGGCGACGACCTTGGGCAGGTCGACCCGCGCCGACACCACCCGCTCGCGCCAGACCTGGCGCCCGTCGCCGGCGCCGACCAGGTTGGAGCGGGCACCGGCCAGGCGGTCGACGAAGGCGTCCTCGACCCGCCGCTCGGGCTCGAGCCGCTCGCACAGCTCGCACACCCGCGCCGCGTACTGCAGGATCTGGACGGTCTCGATCCCCGACAGGTCGTCGAAGAACCAGCCGCAGCTCGTGTACATGAGCATCGCGTGGCGGGCCAGCTCCATCAGCTCGAGCGCGCGCACCCGCTCGTCGCCGTGCAGCGGCCGGCCGGCGTGGCGGCGCAGGAAGTCGTCGGCGCGGTCGCGCTCGAGCACGACCTCGACGTAGTCGTCGCGGGCCTGCCACGGATCGGCGAACAGGCCCTTGCTCGCGGCCTCGAGCACGTCGGCGGCGCGATCGCGCAGCCAGTCGAGGGCGTCACGCAGGGGGCGGCGCCAGGCCTGGTTCCAGCCGGGGTGACCGCCGCCGTTGCAGCCGCAGTCCTCGCGCCAGCGATCGATGCCGTGGGCGCAGCTCCACGCCGTCTCGTCGCGGATCTCGACCTCCCAGGTGGCGGGGAAGCGGGCGCGGTACTGTTCGTAGACGGTCAGCCGCGCGCCGGCGTGGTCGCCCTTCTCGATCGACACCAGCGCCCAGGCCAGCGCCATGTCGCCGTAGCGGTGGTGGTGGCCGTAGGTCTCGCCGTCGGTGGCGATGTGCGAGAGCACGGCCGCGCCCTTGCCGCCGGCGCTGGCCAGTCGGGCCGCGAGCTGGGCGCCGTCGGCGAGCAGCTTGTCGAAGGCGACCGCCCGCGACAGCTCGCCGTCGTAGAAGAACAGGTCGATGGCGCGCCCCGACGGCAGCGGGCAGCGGTAGACCCGCCCCGGCTCGGCGGCGCTGACCTCGTGCCAGGTGCCGCCCGGCGGCCGCACCCGCGCCGCCTGGTACGGCGCGAGCACGGTGAAGGCGATGCCCTCGGCGGCCAGCACCTCGAGGGTCTCGGTCGAGACCGCGCACTCGGGGAGCCACATGCCGAGCGGCTTGCGGCCGAAGCGGTGGCGGAAGTCGCGCACGCCCCACCGCACCTGCGTGACCTGATCGCGCCGCGTCGCCAGCGGCATGATGAGGTGGTTGTAGGCCTGGGCCATGGCCGCGCCGTGGCCGCCGAAGCGGGCGCGGCTGGCGCGGTCGGACTCGATCAGCGCGTCGTGGACGTCGGGCGCCTCCCGCTCGAGCCAGGCCAGGAGCGTGGGGCCGACGTTGAAGCTCATGTGGGCGTAGTTGTCGACGATGCCCAGGATCTGGCCGTGGGCGTCGACGATGCGGGCGCTGGCGTTGGGCCGGTAGCACTCGGCGGTGATGCGCTGGTTCCAGTCGGGGTAGGGCGCGGCGCTGGGCTGGGGCTCGATGGCGTCGAGCCACGGGTTCTCGCGCGGCGGCTGGTAGAAGTGGCCGTGGACGCAGACCCAGCGTTGATCGCCGGCGCTCACCGCGCGGCTCCGCCGGCGCCGCCGTCCGCCGCGCGGTCCGCGCTCGCCGCCGGCTCCCACGCCAGGTAGACGCAGCCCAGCGGCGGTACGGTGAGCGCGAGCGCGGCCGGGCGGCCGTGCCAGGGCTCGGCGCTGGCGGTGACCGCGCCCAGGTTGCCGACGCCGGAGCCGCCGTAGAGCGGGGCGTCGGAGTTGAGGATCTCGCGCCAGGTGCCGGCCCGCGGCACGCCGACGCGGTAGCCGTGGCGCGGGACCGGCGTGAAGTTGCAGGCGACGATCACCGGCGGGTCGTCACCGTCGCCGTGGCGCAGGTAGACCAGGATCGAGTTGTCGCGATCGTCGGCGACCAGCCACTCGAGCGCGCCGGGCTGGCAGTCGCGGCGGTGGAGCGCGGGGTGACGGCGGTAGATCGCGTTGACGTCGCGGACCCAGGCCAGGACGCCGGCGCGCAGGGGCTCGCTGGCGCCGCCCCAGTCGAGGACGTCGTCGTGGTTCCACTCGCCGGGGCAGGCCAGCTCGCCGCCCATGAACAGGAGCTTCTTGCCCGGCAGCGACCACTGGTAGCCGTAGAGCAGGCGCAGGTTGGCGTGGCGCTGCCAGGCGTCGCCGGGCAGCTTGGCCAGGAGCGAGCCCTTGCCGTGGACGACCTCGTCGTGGGACAGCGGCAGGACGAAGTTCTCGTGCTCGGCGTAGATGGCGCGGAACGTGAGCTGCTCGTGGTGCCAGCGGCGGTGGACCGGCTCGCGTCGCAGGTACTCGAGGGTGTCGTGCATCCAGCCCATGTCCCACTTCATGCCGAAGCCGAGGCCGCCGTGCTCGGGCGGGCGCGACACCCCGCCCCACGCCGTCGACTCCTCGGCGATCATCTGCACGTCGGGGAACGCGCCGTAGACCGCGGTGTTGAGCTGCTGCAGGAAGCGGATCGCGTCGCGGTCGTGGTTGGAGCCGTCGACGTCGGCCACCCACTCGCCGGGTTGCCGCGAGTAGTCGCGGTAGAGCATCGAGGCCACGCCGTCGACGCGCAGGCCGTCGACGTGGAAGCGATCGAGCCAGGAGAAGGCGCTCGAGATGAGGAAGCTGCGCACCTCGTGGCGCGCGAAGTTGAAGATGAAGCTGGTCCAGTCGGGGTGGAAGCCGCGCCGCGGGTCGGCGTGCTCGAACAGGTGGGTGCCATCGAACCAGCCCAGGCCGTGGCCGTCGGTGGGGAAGTGGGCCGGCACCCAGTCGAGGATCACGCCCAGCCCGGCCTGGTGCAGGGTGTCGACCAGCGCCATCAGCTCCTCGGGCCGGCCGTAGCGGCTGGTCGCCGCGAAGTAGCCGGTGACCTGGTAGCCCCACGAGCCGTAGAACGGGTGCTCCATCACCGGCATCAGCTCGACGTGGGTGAAGCCGAGGCGGCCGGCGTGCTCGGCCAGGCGGTGGCCGAGCTCGACGTAGCCCAGGGCGCGGCCGTGGTGGCCGTGCTCGCGCATCCACGAGCCGAGGTGGACCTCGTAGATCGACCACGGCTGGTCGAGGCGGGCGCGGTGGGCGCGCTCGGCCATCCACGCCCCGTCGCCCCAGGCGTGCTCGCCGGCCCACACGATCGAGCCGGTGGCCGGCGGCACCTCGGCGAAGACCGCGTACGGGTCGGCCTTGTCGAGGCGCTGGCCGTCGGCGGTCGTGAGGCGCAGCTTGTAGCGGTGGTCGGCGGCGGCGCGCGGCGCGTGGCCCTCCCAGATCCCCGAGCTGCCGCGCGGGGCCAGCGGCGTGCCGCCCAGCCAGCCGTTCCAGTCGCCGATGACGTCGACGTGGGTGGCGTTGGGCGCCCACACCGCGAAGTCGACGCCGCCGCCGGCGGCGGGGTGGGCCCCCAGCTTCCGGTACAGCCGGTAGTGGGTGCCCTCGTTGAAGAGGTGGAGATCGTCGTCGGTGAAGCGGCTCACGTCGTCACCGCCAGGGTACTACGTCGGCGGCCGCCACGGTGGCCCCGGACCTCGCGCCGCGATCGACGAGGCCGTGCCCCGGCGCGGGTCAGGGCGCGATCGGCAGGTGGTCGGGATCGTCGTCGGCGAAGGCCGGCAGGTCGCGCCACGGGCTGGGCGGGAAGTCCACGCCGTCGTCGTGGACGTAGCTGTGGGTGCCCGCGCCGTAGTCGCAGGTGGCGCTGGCGACGCAGCCGGCGGCGAGGTCCTGGAGGCGGGCGTCGCTGATCACCGCCGGGCTGCGCGCGTGCCAGGCGATGCGCCGCGCCTGCCACGAGCGGTCGGCCTGGCCGGGGCCGGTCGAGGCGCCGAACGACACCGGCTCGGCCGAGCGCAGGTAGACCGCCGGATCGTGGATGAAGACGCGGTCGGTGCCGAGGTCGCCGAGCTGGGCGAACGCGTCGTTGAGCTCGAGCCCGCCGGCGGTGACCCCGGCCTCGCGCATCCAGGTCCCGCCCTTGATGTAGACGTAGTCGACCGGGGCATCGTTCATGCGCACCAGCTTGTGGAACGAGACCCGCACGCTGTTGTCGACCAGGAGCGTGTTGTCGCCGCCGCCGATGCGGAAGCCCCACGAGTTGCGGTTGCCGGCGGTGACGACGTTGTTGCCGGCGAACAGCACGTTGCGGGCGCGACCGGCCAGGTAGGCGCAGCCGTCGGTGTCGCCGCCGCCGGTGGGGGCGGTGGCGACCATGCGCACGAACGAGCCGACCACCGCAACCCGGTCGACGAAGCCGGCGTCGGGGTCGGCGGGGTCGTCGATGAGGTAGATCCCGGTGCCGCTGCGGTCGGCGGGAGGCCGCACCGCGTTGTTGATGGCCACGCCGTCGAAGATCAGGTCGCGGCTGCGGGGCGCCACCATGACGCTGCCGAGCTGGCCGCCGCGGAGGCGCAGGCGATGGGCCGGCGCCTCCATCGGGCCGGGCAGGCTGCCGACGACCAGGAGGTCGATCACCACCTCGGGGCCGAGCGCGACGTCGCAGTCGGTGACGTCGCCGAGGTTGACCACGCCGAGGCGCCCGGCGGCGTCGGGCACGGTGACGGCGGTGCCGGCGACCTGGCAGGCGGCGAGCAGGTCGCGGCCGGCCTGGGCGCCGGCGCTGGTGATCGTGACGCTGCGGCTGGTGGTCGGCGGCGCCGGCGGCTGGTAGGGGCCGATCGCGCCGCCGCCGCCGCCGGGCAGGGTGTCGAGATCGAGCGCGGGGTAGAGCGGGTGCGGCCGGCGGCCGCCGCCGCCGTCGCCGTCGCCGCCGTCCGGGTCACCGCCGCCGCCGGCGCCGCAGGCGGTCGCCCCGAGGACGAGCGGGAGAGCGAGGGCGAGGAGCCGGTGGGGGCGCGCCATGGGGCGATCGTACACCGCCGCCTCGCCGCGCGGCCCTCGTGGCGCGCCGCCGCCGCCCCGCCGCCGTGCCGTGCCGGCTCACGGCGCGAACGGATCGGCCAGGGTCGGGTCGGTGAGGAAGGCGTCGTCGGTCAGCGCCTCGAGGAACGCCCGCAGGTCGGCGCGCTCGTCGTCGGTCAGGGTGAAGCCGGCGACGAACGGGCTCTTGTAGAGGTTCTCGCGGCCGTCGCCGGCGAACGGGCCGTCGGCGACGAAGCGGCCGCCGCGCTCGTAGGTGCGGATCACCTCGTCGAGCGTCGCGATGCTGCCGTCGTGCATGTACGGCGCCGTGACCGCGACGTTGCGCAGGGTGGGTGGCCGGAAGCGGCCGCGATCGGTGGCGACCTGGGTCAGCTCGAACAGCCCCTCGTCGTGGGGCGGGTAGGCGCTGGTGCCGCCGACGTTGTAGAGCCCGGTGTTGAAGAACGCCGGGTTGGGCGCGGCCAGGCCCGCGTGGTCGACGGCGATCGTGAGGTTGAAGCTGCCGTGGCAGTGGTGGCACTCGAGGGTCTCGGAGAAGAACATCGCCTCGCCGCGCAGCGCCGCCGCCGACATCGCGCCCGGCTCGCCGGTGTGCTCGCGGTCGTACGGCGAGCGGCCGGAGATCAGCCGGCGCTGGAAGGCGGCCAGCGCCTGCACGATCTCGCCCAGCTCGAGCGGCCCGGTGGCCCCGGGGAAGGCCCGGGCGTGCAGCTCCTGGTAGCGCGGATCGGCGCGCAGGCGGGCCAGCACCTCCTCCTCGTGGCCGGTGATGCCGAGCTCGACCGGGTTCTCGCCGAACATCGGCACCGGCGCCTGCTGCTCGAGGTGGACCAGCAGGTGGTTGGCCCAGGTCTGGGTCGGGTTGTAGGCGACGTTGGTGAGGCTCATCGAGTTGCGGCGCAGGACCTCGCCGGTCGATCCCGACGGCACCACCAGCCCGTCGGTGAAGGCCAGGGCCTGGGCGTGGCACGACGCGCAGGCCTGGGTCCCGTTGCCGGACAGCCGCACATCGTAGAAGAGGTGGCGGCCGAGCTCGGCCAGCTCGGGCGTCAGCCGCTGGCCCGGCGGCAGGCGCGGCGTGGGGAACCCGGGCGGCAGCTCGAACGGCCACGGCGTGACGCCGGCGTCGGTCGCGGCGTCCAGCCCGCCGTCGCCGCCCGCCGCGTCGGCCTCGCCGCCGTGGTCGCTGCCGCAGGCCGCGGCGAGCGCCAGCGCGAGCGCGGCGAGCCACGCCGCGGGGGCCCGGGTCGGGACGAGCGTGGCGGGGCGCACGCTCACTCGACGGTGAAGAGGGCCTGGGGCAGGGCCGGGTTGCTGGCGTAGGGCAGGCCGAGGCGGGGCAGGATCGTCTCGCACTCTGGGTCGCCCGGGAACGACATGCAGCCGGGCGCGGTCTGCGGGGTGTTGACGGTGACGTCGACGCCGGCGAGCACCCGCGCCACGTCGGCGACGACCGTGCTGGTCCCCGGGGTGTAGCCGGTGAGCGCCACCTCGATGACGTTGGGGTTGGCGCACGGCGCCGACGGCGGCGTGGCGCCGGTCGTGCCGCACCCCGTCGAGCCCAGGTGGAGGTTGAAGCCGTCGCCGTCGACGGTGCCGTCGGCCTTGAGGAACTTGTAGCCCGAGCTCCACGCCCAGAACATCGCCGGGATGTTGAGCGGCGCCTGCGCGGTGGTGGCGTCGAGGTGGTTCTGCGCGAACGGCACGCCGACCTTGAACGCGATGCCGGTGTAGGTGCCGCTCGGGACCGTGCCGGTGAGGGCGGTGTGGGTGGCGGCGGTGCCGGTCTGGCAGCCGGTGGCGGCGTCCTCGAAGTCGAGGAGCGCGAGGCCCTCGGCGGTCTGCCACTCGTTCACGTCGAGGGTGACCGGGACCTCGCCGCCGGGGCCGGTGAGGCGGACGTCGTGGACGTAGAAGCGGAAGTCGGTGCCGACGTAGGTGGCGCTGGTGGTCCCGATCCCGGTGTAGCTCTGGCCGCAGGCGAAGGCGGCGCCGCCGACCTCGGCGGCGAAGGCCAGGGTCACCGGCTGGGTGGCCGGGGCGTCGATCGCCGGCGCGGCGTCGACGTGGTCGTGATCGTGGTCGTCGTGGTCGTCGCCGCACGCGGCGAGCGCGACGGGGGCGGCGACGAGGACGGCGGCGACGAGGAACGGACTGCGGCGCATGGAGACTCCGGGGTGAGAGGGCCCCGGCAGTTTGGGGGCGCGCGGTCGCTCGCGGAAGCCCGTCCCCGTGCGGTCCGTTTGCGCACGGGGACGCGAACGATCTGCGCGTCGCGTCGGCCGCGCGGTCAGCAGCCGCAGTCGTTGTTGGGGAACGAGACCTCGGCGAGCTGGGTCCAGCCCGCGGCCCCGACCTCGAACTGGCCCGCGACCTGCCGGTAGTCCTCGAGGGTGCCGAAGGCCTCGACCGCGCCGTCGCCGTCGGTGTCGGCGAGGAGCGCGACGCGGAGGAAGCCGTCGGGCAGCGGCAGCGGGACCAGCGCGCCGCCGCGGTCCTCGAACACGACCGCGAGCTGGCCGAGGAAATCGCCGCAGCCGGAGCCCTCGGCGGCCGAGACCACGAGGTAGCGGCCGGCGGTGCCGATGAACGCGGTGACCTGCGGCGAGGGCGCCCACTCCCCCTTGCCGTCGTAGTTGCTGGTGAAGTCGCGCTGCAGGTCGCGGTAGGCGGGCAGCTTGCGGAAGGCGTCGATCGCGGTCGCGGCGTCGGTCGGGGCGCCGGCCTGGCCGTAGGCGGCGACGGGGGTCGCCGGATCGGTGGCCATCACCGGCACGCAGCCGCCGTTCACCGTGAGCTCGGCGACGAGGTACGGGCTCGACATGTGCCACACCGCGCCGGCGCGCTCGGCCGGCGTCCACACCCGGCCGTCCTCGCTCATGGCCTCGTCGCCGTCCCACATCTGGACCTCGCCGAAGTGCGGCGTGCCGCCCGCCGCCAGCTTGAGGGCGCCGACGGTGGCGTCGCACGTCTTGCCGGCGGCGTCGTGCACCGCGAGCACGCGGCTGCCCCAGGTGGCGGCCGCCGGCGCCTTCGGCGCGTCCATGGTGGCCAGCTTGTGCACGTCCTCGAACGGGCCGCGCACCCGGCCGGTGCCCCACGCCGGGTTGGCGTCGGCGGAGATCACCACGTGCGGCTTCTGGTCGATCGTGACGACGAGGTAGGCGCTGCCGGCGGCGACCGCCGGCGCGGCGCCGGCGACGTCGGAGCGCAGCATCTCCTCGCGGGCGATCTGGAAGCCGTCCTTGCCCTTCACCAGCACGAGGCGCTTGGGGCCTTCGTCGGCGAACTTGCCCTGCTTGAAGGCCTGGATCAGCTCGACGGTGGCGGCGACGCCGCCGCCGCGGATGACGAGGTCGCGAGCGGTGACGGTCATCGGGTTCTTGAACATGCGCTCGCGATCGGCCAGCCAGCCGGCGCGATCGAACCGCCAGGTGCGGGCGCCCACCCGCTTGATGCCCTCGAGCTTGTCGGCGTAGAGGGCCTCGTAGGCGGCGAAGTCGCCGCCGTTCTGGGCGGCCAGCCAGGCCTCGACCAGCGCGCGGGCGCCGGCCTCGTCGACGGCGGCCGCCGGGGCCAGCGGCGCGTCGCCGCCCGCGCCCGGGCCGCTGGCGGTGCCGGCGCTCGAGCCCGTGGCGGTGCCGGCGCCGCTGGCGGTCGCCGCGCCGCCTCCGGCCGGCGTGTCCTTGTCCTTGTCCTTGCCCTTGCAGCCGGCGACGGCGAGGCCGGAGGCCAGCGCGATGAGCGTGATCGTGGTGCGCATGGCGCGCACTCTATCATCGCCGTCGGCGCGATCGCCGTCGGCGCGGCGCGCGCGACCGTGGTCAGGCGGCGGCGACCAGCGCGGTCACCACCATGGCGACGGCGATGAGGCCCATCACGAACACCGAGGCGAAGGCGGTGGCGATGGCCGCGGCGTGGAAGCGGCGACCGAGGTCGCGGCGGCGCGGCACGTCGCGGTGACTGGCGACGACGGCGACCGGCAGCTCGATCGCGGGCGCGGCCAGCCAGCTCCGGAGGGCGTGGCGGTAGGCGACGACGAACACCGCCGCGGCCGGGGCCAGGAACGCGACCAGGAGCAGCATCGCGGCCGGAGAGTCCATGCCCCGAGCGTCCCCCAGGTCGTGCGGATCGACAAGGGGGACGTCGGGACGGCCGCGCCGGATCAGTCCCAGCCGTCGTCGACCGCGTCGGGTGGGGGCGGCGCGGGCTCGGCGGCGGCGGGCGGCGCGGGCTCGCTGGCGGCGGCTGCCGCGGGCTCGCTGGTGGCGGCGGCTGCTGGCGGCGGCGCCGCCGGCTGGAGGTCGGGAGGCACCTCGACCCGGGTGGTGACCGCGTCGGGCGCGGCGACCACCGGCACGCGCGAGGTGGTGGTCTCGGGGCGAGCCACGGCGTGCGGGATCGACTCGGTGGTGTCGATCGGGCCGGCCACGGCGGGCTCGACGGGCTCGGGCACGGCGGGCTCGGGTGCGGGTGCGGGCGCGGCGGGTGCGGGGCCCTTCGACGCGGCGCCTTCGGCGCCTCGCTCGGGGCGAACGGAGAGAGCGGCCGCGACCGCGGCGGGTGCGGGCGCAGCGGGTGCGGGTGTGGGTGCGGGGCCCTTCGACGCGGCGCCTTCGGCGCCTCGCTCAGGGCGAACGGAGAGAGCGGGCGCGACCGCGACCGCGGCGGGTGCGGGCGCGGCGGGTGCGGGTGTGGGTGCGGGGCCCTTCGACGCGGCGCCTTCGGCGCCTCGCTCGGGGCGAACGGAGAGAGCGGGCGCGACCGCGACCGCGGCGGGTGCGGGTGCGGGTGCGGGGCCCTTCGACGCGGCGCCTTCGGCGCCTTGCTCGGGGCGAACGGAGAGAGCGGGCGCGACCGCTGCGGGTGCGGGGGCGGGGGCCTTCGACGCGGCGCCTTCGGCGCCTTGCTCGGGGTGAGCGGAGGGGGCGGCGTCGGCGCGCGGGCCGCGGTCGCGGCGGTCGCGGCGCTCGCGACGCTCGCCACGGTCACGGTCGCCACGGTCGCGGTCGCCACGGTCGCGGCGCTCGCCGCGGTCGCGGTCGCCGCGCGCCGGGCGCTCGCGCTCGGGGCCGGCGACCCGCGTGGCCAGCTCGGCGAAGCGCGCGGCGGCGGCCTCGGCCTCGTCGCCGACCACCGGGCCGACGGCGGCCCACTCCGCCCGCAGCTCCTCGACGACGTCGAACGGGTCGCGGCCGTCGCCCTTGAACAGGGCGTTCTGCTGCATCGCGTCCTTGAGCCGCGCCGCGATCTCCGCCGGCGAAGCGTCGGCCGACACCGCCGGCGCTGCCTGCGGCAGGAGGCCCTCGAGGCGGGCGATCAGCTTGCTCCGCCGGCTGGCCATCGCCACCGGATCGAGCTCGGTGCCGCGCAGGGCGTCGCCGTGCTCGACGATCACCCGGCGCAGCATCGTCTGGTAGAGCTCGCCGAGCTCGCCGCCGGGCGCGTCGCCGTGCTCGGTCAGCTCGGTCACTCGCCGGCGCACCGCCAGGGCGCGGTCGGCGACGTCGTCGCCGCCGGCCAGCACGCCCTCGATCTCGCCGCGCAGGGCGTCGACCTCGGCCTGTCGGGCCAGGGCCTCGGCGTCGCGGGCGGCGTCGCGCTTGGCGAACAGGCCGTCGCAGGCGGCGCGGAAGCGCTGCCACAGCGGCTCGACCTCGGCCCGCGGCACGCGACCGACATCCTTCCACGCCGCGCCCAGGGCCTTGATCTCGGCGATGGCCTTGCCCCAGCCGCCCTCGCCGGGGGCCGCGGCCACGACCGTCTCGGCGCGGGCGATGAGCGCCTCCTTCTTGGCGGCGTTGTCCTTGAGCTCGGTGAGCTGCTCGTCGAGCACCGGCTGGCGCCGCTCGAAGAAGCGATCGCAGGCGGCGCGGAAGCGCTTCCACAGGGCGTCGCCCTGCTTGCGCGGCACGTGCCCCGACTCCTTCCACCGCTGCTGCAGGGCCTTGAGCGCCTGCGCCGTCGCCTCCCAGTCGCTCGACTCGGCCAGGGCCTCGGCCTCGGCGCACAGCGCCTCCTTCACCGCCGCGGCCTCGGCGTGCTTGGCGGCGTCGGCCTCGCGCCCGGCCTTGATGCGGGCGTAGGCGTGATCGGTGTGGGCCTTGAACTGCTCCCACAGCTCCTTGGACTTCTTGCCCGGGATGGGGCCGATCTCCTTCCACGCCTTCTGCAGCTCCTTGAGGACCTCGAGGCGCGGCACCTCGAGCTCGGCCAGCTCCTTGGCCAGGGCGACGAGCGACTCGGCGCGCGGCACGTTGGCGAAGCGCTTCCAGTCCTCGGCCTCGCGCAGCTCGCTGGCGCGGACCACCAGCTTGCCGCGGACCTCGTCGTAGCGGGCCTCGAGGCGGGCGCGCAGCTCGGGGGCGGCGCGGCCGACCTGGGCGAACGCGGCGCGGGCCTGCTCGAGCAGGCGATCGATGGCGCGCAGGTCGTCGGCGGTGACCAGGCTGGCCATCTCGTCGACCAGAGCCTCGAGGCTCTGCGCGATCTGGCGGGCGCGCTCGGCGGTCTCCTCCTTCGACACCGGCGGCGCCGGCGCGGCCTCGGGGGCCGGGGCGGCCTCGGCGCCCTGGGCGGCGCGGGCCTCGCGGCGGGCCTGGGCCTCGCGCTCGCGGGCGGCGCGCCGCGGATCCTCGGCCTGGGCGCGCATCGCCGCCATCGCCGCCTCGTTGATGACGTCGCCGTCGTCGTCGTCGCGCCCGGCGCGCTCGTCGCGCTCGCGGCGGCGGGGCGCGGCGGTCTCGCGGGGCGCGGCCGCGGGCGCGGCGGCGCCACCGCCGGCCTGGCCCTGCTGCACCTGCTCGGCGGTGCGGCGGCGGGCGTGGTAGCGGGCGACCGCCCGCGTGAAGCGCTCGTCGAGGGCGGCGTCGCCGGTGTCGCCGAGCGGCGCCCACGCCGCCTCGGCCTTCTCGATCGCGATCAGCGAGTCCCGCCACTCGAAGACCTCGGCCAGGGCCTCGACTTCGCGCACGAGCTGGGACTTCTCGGCGCGGCGGCGGCGGACCTCGTCGGGCTCGCGCGGCCGCTTCGCCTCCTCGGCCGCGAGCAGGTCGTCGAGCTTCTTGCGGGCGCGCTGGCGGACCGCCTTGGTCTTGGCCTTCTGCGCCACCTGCTCGAGCACCTCGCGCCCGCCCAGGCGCTCGACCGCGAGCAGGCCGAGCTCCTTGGCCGACGAGTCGACGGCGACGGCGCGCAGCACCTCGAGATCCTCGATGCGCGCGACCGCGGCCTGCCGCACCTCGGGCGAGCTGGTGGCGCGCGCGAGCTCGGCCAGCGCGCGCGGGTCCTTCAGCTCGTCGGTGGCCTGCTGGCGGATGGCCCGGATCGCCGCCCGGTTCGCGACCTCGGCCAGCGCCCGCTGATCCCCCAGCGACAGCAGCCCCTGCAGCGCCGCCTCGGCGAGCTGCTCGTCGTCGTCCTGGCACGCGCTCGACACCCACATGCCGGCGGCGCGCGAGCTGGCCAGCCCGCGCAGGGCGTTGTCGGCGTCGCGGCGCGCGATCTCGGCCAGCACCTCGGCCTCGTCGAGCTTCTCGATCGCGACCCGACGCACGCCGGGGTCCTTGTCGGTGCGCGCCACCGTGGCGAGGATGTCCGCCTCGTCGGAGGTCAGGGCGCGCACGGCCTCGAGGCGCACGCGCACGTCGCTGTGGCGGTACTTGGGACGGAAGAGATCGACGAAGCCCATGGGTGTCTCCAGCCAGGTGGAGCCGCGGCCCCACGGAAGAGCGCGAATCTATGAGACCGCCCGCCCGCCGACAAGCGCCGCCGACCGCCGACGACCGGCGACCGCTGACACCGGGCGCCTGGAGGTCAGCGGCCGGCCTCGGCCGCGACGAAGGCCTCCTGGCCGCCGTCGAGGCCGCCGTGGGCGGCGAGGTAGGCCGCGGTCGACGGGGCGAGCGCGGCGAGGCGGCGCAGGCCGGCGCGGCCGTACTCGGTGGCGACCCAGCGCTCGAAGAAGTAGGGGGCGCGGGCGACCAGGCCGCCGCGCGGGGCGGCGGCGACGGCGGCGGCCAGCTCGGCGACCCCGGCGCCGGTGCGGGCGCTGGTGCGGTAGATGGGACGGTCGCCGGCGCCGGGCGCGGCCAGGCGCAGGCTGGCGGCCAGGGCGTGGTAGGTGGCGGTGGCGGCGGCGTCGAGGTCGCCCTTGCTGACGACGAAGGCGTCGGGCACCTCCATGATGCCGGCCTTCATGAACTGGACGTGGTCGCCGCCGTGGGGCTGGAGCACGAGGTAGGTGTGATCGGCGAGGCGCACGATCTCGATCTCGCCCTGGCCGACGCCGACGGTCTCGACCAGGACGGTCGTGAACAGGCGCGCCAGCACGCGCACGGCCTGGTGGGTGGCGCGGGCGACGCCGCCGAGCTCGGCGGCGGAGGCCTGGCTGCGGAAGTAGAGGCGGGGCTCGTCGGGCGGGAAGCGGACGCGGGTGCGATTGCCGAGCAGCGCGCCGCCGGTGAGCGGGCTCGACGGGTCGACCGCGACCACCGCCACCCGCGCCGCCGGATCGTCGGCGATCAGGCGGGTGGCGATCGCCCCCACCAGCGTCGACTTGCCGACGCCGGGTGCGCCGGTGACGCCGACGACGCTGCCGGTGCTGGCGCCGGCGGCGGCGAGCGCGGCCAGGGCGGCGCGGCGGGCGGTGACCGCGGCCGGTCGGTCGTCCTCGAAGCGGGTCACCAGCCGGGCGATCGCGCGCTTGTCGCCGGCGAGCGCGGCGTCGACCAGCGCGGTCACCCCGGGCGACCCTCGCCGCCGGCCGCGCTGCTGGTCGCGCCGCCGGCCGCGCCCTCGATCACGTCCATGATCCGCTCCATGACCTCGCCCAGCTCGTAGTCCGACGGCGTGAACACCCGGCGCACGCCCAGGCCCTCGAGGGTGGGGATGTCGGCGCGGGGGATGATGCCGCCGACCACCACCGGGATGTCGGCGCCGCCGGCGGCGCCGAGCGCGGCGACGAGCTGGCGGGTGAGCTCGACGTGCGAGCCGCTCAGGATCGAGGCGCCGATCAGATCGGCGTCCTCCTCGACCGCGCTCTGCGCGATCTCCTCGGGGGTGAGGCGGATGCCGGAGTAGACGACGTCGAAGCCGGCGTGGCGGGCGGCGACCGCGATCACCTCGGCGCCGTTGGAGTGGCCGTCGAGGCCGGGCTTGCCCACCACCAGCCGCGGGCGGTGACCGCGGGCGGCGGCGAAGGCCTCGATGCGGGCGCGCAGGCGGGCGGCGCGGGCCTCGTCGAGGTCGAGGCGCTGGCCGTCGACCCCGGTCTGGGCCCGGTACTCGCCGAAGACCACGCGCAGGGCGTCGGCCCACTCGCCGGTGGTGACCCGGGCCAGCGCGCACTCGATCGACGGCTCCATCAGCGCCTCGCCCGAGCGCGCGGCCGCGCTCAGCCGGGCCAGCGCCTCGCGCACCCGGCCCGGGTCGCGGCGGCGACGGGTCTCGTCGAGGGCGCGCAGGGCGTCGTCGACCGCGGCCGGGTCGACCTTGAACACGCCGCCGTCGTCGCCGCCGACCAGCGGCGAGGGCAGGGCGTCGGTCCAGCGGTTGACGCCGACCACCACCTGCTGGCCGGAGCCGATGCGGGTCATGCGCTCGGCCATCGACTGCACCAGCGCGCCCTTCATGTAGCCGGAGTCGATCGCGGCGCGGACGCCGCCCATGGCCAGGATCCGCTCGACCTCGGCGCGGGCGCCGGTCGCGATCTCGGCGGTCTTGCTGGCCACCACCGGGCTGCCGTCGAAGAGGTCGGGGTACTCGAGGAGGTCGGTCTCGAAGGCCAGGATCTGCTGCAGGCGCAGCGACCACTGCTGGTCCCACGGCCGCGGCAGGCTCATGGCCTCGTTCCAGGTCGGGAGCTGCAGCGCGCGGCAGCGGGCGTTGCGCGACAGGGTCACGCCCAGGGCCTCGAGCAGGATGCGCCAGGCGTTGTTCTCGGGCTGGGCCTCGGTCAGGCCCAGCGAGTTGACCTGGACGCCGTAGCGGAAGCGGCGCAGACGCTCGTCGGTGACGCCGTAGCGCTGGCGGGCGATCTCGTCCCACAGCTCGGCGAACGCCCGCATCTTGCACATTTCCTCGACGAAGCGGATGCCGGCGTTGACGAAGAACGACAGCCGGCCGACGCAGCGGCCGAGCGCCGGGGCGTCGAGCTTCCCGCGCTCGCGGATGAGGTCGAGGATGCCGATGGCGTTGGCGAGGGCGAACGCGATCTCCTGCACCGGCCGGGCGCCGGCCTCCTGCAGGTGGTAGCTGCAGACGTTGGACGGGTTCCACTCGGGGATGCGATCGACGCAGTACTCGTAGGTCTCGGCGACCAGGCGCAGCGAGTGCTCGGGCGGGAAGATGTACGTGCCGCGGGCCAGGTACTCCTTGACGATGTCGTTCTGGGTGGTGCCGCGCAGCTTGGCCTCGGCCACGCCGCGCTCGCGGGCCAGCGCGACGTAGAGGGCGAGCAGCCACATCGCGGTGCCGTTGATCGTCATCGACGTGTTCATGCGCTCGAGCGGGATGCCGTCGAACAGCACGTGGAAGTCGTCGAGGGAGTTGACGGGCACGCCGACCTTGCCGACCTCGGGCCGCGCGATGGGCGCGTCCGACGAGTAGCCGCACTGGGTCGGCAGGGCGAAGGCGATCGACAGCCCGGTCTGCCCGCGCTCGAGGTTGGCGCGGTAGAGCGCGTTGGAGGCGCGCGGGCTGGAGTGGCCGGCGTAGGTGCGGAAGATCCACGGCTCGTCCTTGACGGCGTGGCCCTGGGCGTCGGTCAGCACGTGCGACATCGCCCCGACTATAGTGTGGTGACGCGGCGCGGCATAGCGCGAAGCAACCGCGCCCGCATGAGTCCGCCTCCGCCGTGTCGGGTCCAGGCGCCGCGCGCGCTTCCGAGCCGGCCGCGGCGTCGGGCTCGGGATCGGAGTCGGCGTCGGGCTCGGGCTCGGCGTCGGGCTCGGGATCGGAGTGGGTTCGGACTCGGGCTCGAAGTAGACCCGCTCACCCTGAGCCCTCCACCGCCCGCGGTCGGAGCTCGCGGGAACCGAACGGGAAGCAGCCGCGGCTTGTCGGCCTTCGACACGCCCTCGCTGGCGCTCGGGCGGCTCAGGCCGACCGGGAAGATGGGGCCGCGCGAGGGATGTCGGGCGCTTGCCGGCGCCGTTCGTTACGAGGTCCGCCGCTACTCCAAGCGCCAGATGCGCAGGAGCCCTTCACCGCCCGCGGTCGGAGCTCGCGGGAACCGAACGGGAAGCAGCCGCGGCTTGTCGGCCTTCGACACGCCCTCGCTGGCGCTCGGGCGGCTCAGGCCGACCGGAAAGATGGGGCCGCGCGAGGGATGTCGGGCGCTTGCCGGCGCCGTTCGTTAGGAGCCCTTCACCGCCCGCGGTCGGAGCTCGCGGGAACCGAACGGGAAGCAGCCGCGGCTTGTCGAAGGGGCTCGGGCTCGGAGTCGGATTCGGCGTCGGGCTCGGCGTCGGGCTCGGGCTCGGCGTCGGGCTCGGGATCGGAGTCGGCGTCGGGCTCGCATCGAGCAAGGACGGACCCATTTCCCCCGGTCGCCCTGAGCCGCCCGAGCGATAGCGAGGGCGTGTCGAAGGGCCGTCT
>CAADGB010000530.1 GCA_900696455.1 uncultured delta proteobacterium | reverse complement strand
GCCCTGCCGGCGCCGGTCGCGGCGGCGTCGGGCGGGGCGGCGCGGCCGGCGGCGGCGCCGGCGGCCCTCGACCCGCGCGACGAGGTCGTGCCGATGTCGACCCTGCGCCGGCGCATCGCCGAGCGCCTGGTCCAGGCCCAGCACGAGTCGGCCTCGCTCACGACCTTCAACGAGGTCGACATGAGCGCGATCATGGCGCTGCGCGCCCGCTACAAGGACAGCTTCGAGAAGCAGCACGGCGTGAAGCTGGGCTTCATGTCGTTCTTCGTGAAGGCGTGCGGCGCCGCCGCCCGCCTGTTCCCCGGCCTCAACGCCGAGGTGGTCGGCGACAGCATCGTCTACAAGAAGCACTACGACTTCGGCATCGCGGTGTCGACGCCGCGCGGCCTGGTGGTGCCGGTCCTGCGCGAGGTCGACGCGCTGTCGTTCGGCGGCATCGAGGCCGGCATCCTGGCCCTCGCCGAGAAGGCCCGCACCGGCAAGCTCGCCCTCGACGATCTCCTGGGCGGCACCTTCAGCATCACCAACGGCGGCATCTACGGCTCGATGATGTCGACGCCGCTCCTCAACTACCCGCAGACCGGCATCCTCGGCATGCACAACATCGTCAAGCGCGCCGTGGTCGTCGACGATCAGGTCCAGGTGCGGCCCATGATGTACGTCGCCCTCACCTACGACCACCGCGTGGTCGACGGCCGCGAGGCCGTGTCGTTCCTGGTGGCCGTCAAGGACCGCCTCGAGGCGCCCGAGCGCCTCCTGCTCGAGGCCTGAGCCGCCGTGAGCCGAGGGGGCCGAGGCATCTCCTCCGACGCGGGTCGGCGCCGACGTCCTCGCCGGCACCGACCGCTCGACCAGCGCGGGTGATCCCTTCCCGCGCTCCGAGCCGGACGGGCGCCGGGACGGACCCGGCGCCGGTCACTCGGAGGAGACGGGGATGGTGCCGAGCTCGCGGCCGCCGTCGAGCTGGAAGGTGAGCTGCTCGATCGTCCCGAGGCGGATGACGGCGAGCGCGAACGGCGTGCGATCGGCGTAGAAGGGCTCGATGCCGTCGACGGTGACGGTGAGGGTGGCGCGATCGGCGCCGGCGGTGAGCCGGGGCGCGTCGAGGGCGTTGGTCTGGGCGTCGAGGACGACGTAGGCGACGACCTCGCGGATCCAGTCGACCTCGGGCAGCGTCGCGACGTCGGCCACTCGCAGGAAGGCGGCCAGCTCGTCGGGGTTGCGGAAGACGCCGTAGTGGTAGCCCTTGCCCGGGTAGCCGGCGTGCGGCTGGACGCCGTGGCCCGCGGGCAGCGCGGCCACCCCGTCGAGCTTCATCAGCCCGGCCTGGGCGTGGGTCACCACGGCGACGCCGGGGTCGCCCGGGTTGCCGCTCGGTCCGGCGGACGCGCCGGCGGTCGGCGGCGGCGCCGGGGCCGTGCGGGTACACGCCGAGGCCGCCGCCACCGCGAGGAGACAGCCCATCACCTGGATCAACGCGCGCGTCGTGCTCATGGGAGGATGTGACGCACGGCGCCGCGCCGTGGTCTACCCCCGCGCGCGCTTCGCGGTCGCGGGCGCGATCGGCGTCACGACGTCACGGGTCAGGGACCGCGGAACCACAGCGCGGCGCCGGCGGGGCGCTCGACGCCGTCGTTGCGGACGGGCGCGGCGCCGTGGGTCGCGAGCAGCCAGCCGGCGGCGGTGGTCGCGAACGCGGTGGCGGACGCCGCGCCCGACGAGCGCACCGGCGACAGGCGCGGCGGCCCCGCCGGCGGCGCGACCGCCACCAGCAGGTCGTCGACGCCGTCGGCGCGCTCGCCGGAGGGCAGGGCGCCGGTCCACCAGCCGGTCACGACCAGCTCGGCGCCCACCGCGCCGATGGCGGTCAGGCCGTCGAAGTCGTCGCCGCCCACGAGCCAGGCCGCGCGCACGGTGGCGTCGGGCGCGAAGACCGCGACCAGGCCGTCGGCGCCGCCGCGCGCCTCGAGGCGCCGGCCGGCGACGTCGACCTCACCGCGCACGGTGCCGGCGACCGCGATCGCGCCGTCGGCCAGCACCGCCACGCCGGCGCAGGTGTCCTCGCGGGCGCCGCCGAACGTCCGGCTCCACGCCAGCCGGCCGTCGGCCTCGAGCACGGCGACGAAGCCGTCGGCGGCGAGCGTGCGGTCGGCCAGCGCCACCAGCTCGCCGTCGGCCAGCTCGGCGGGGCCGGTGAACGTGCCGGCGATGGCCACTCGCCCCGCGCCGAGCGCCGCCACGCCGCGCACGCCGTCACCGCCGTCGCCGCCCATGCGGCGCAGCCAGCGCACGCCGCCGCCGGCGTCGAGCGCGGCCACGAAGCCGTCGCTGCCGCCGGCCGCGGTCACCGTGCGGTCGCCCAGGCGCAGCGTGCCGGCGAAGCTGCCGGCGACGAGGAAGCCGTCGCCGTCCGCGACCACCTGCGCGATCAGGGTCCAGCGCGTGCTGCCGGCGCCGACCGTCCAGCGCACCCCGCCGTCGGCGACGCCGAGCGCCACCAGCGCGGCCCCGGGCGCGCCGCGCAGGACCGCGCCGCCGGTGCCACCCACCGCGCCGCCGGTGCCACCCACCGCGCCGCCGGTGCCACCACCCACCGCGCCGGCGGTGCCACCCACCGCGCCGCCGGTGCCACCCACCGCGACCAGCGCCAGGTCGCCCGCCACTGCCACCGCGCCCGCGGCCAGGTCGGCGCCGAGGGGACGCTCCCAGCCCACCGCGCCGTCACGGCCGAGGCGGCGCGCGCGGGCGCCATCGGTGACGATGACGGCGGCGGCGTCGGCGCCGACCGCGGCCACGCCGCCGAGCGGGTCCGCGCCCAGCACGTCGGCGCCCAGCGCCCAGCCCTCGGCCGCCGGGGGCCGGGGCCCGCCGCCACCGCCGCGCGGGCAGCCGCTGCCGCCCACGAACGCCGCGAGGAGCCCGAAACGCACGACGGCCACGCCCACCGGGCGCAGCCGCGCGATCGAGCCGTTGCCTGCGTGAGGCGAGCTCAGACCTTCTTGCCCTGGGCTCGCAGGTCCTTGACCACCGAGGCCAGGCCGCGCTTGTCGATGATGCGCAGGCCGCGCGCCGACACCTTGAGGGTGACCCAGCGCTTCTCGTCCTCGAGCCAGAACCGCTTGCTGATCAGGTTGATCTCGAACCGGCGCTTGGTGTGGCGGTTCGAGTGGCTGACGTTGTGGCCGACCAGCGGCCGCTTCCCGGTGACGTCACAGACCTTCGACATGGCTTCCTCGACAGTGCTGAGGCGGAGCTGCGCTGCGCAAGACCTGGCCGCGAGGCGGTCAGATCTTGGACTCCTTGAACTCGACGTGCTTGCGCACGACCGGGTCGTACTTCTTGAACACCAGCTTGTCCGGAGTCCGCTTGCGGTTCTTCGACGTCGTGTAGAAGTACCCGGTGTCGGCGGTGGACACCAGACGGATGAGCTCGCGGCCGCCTTTGCTTTTCTTCGCCATGGCGCAGTACCTGAAAAAGGGGTCCCGACGTATGGCACAGGCCCCGGCCGATTTCAAGGTCCTGGCGGCGCCTGTGCGCGCTAGCGTTTGATCCCCAGGACGAGGCCGTCCGGGGTGGGGATGCACACGGAATCACAGGACTTCGCGACCAGCTCGTGGAAGCCCCGCATCGCGCGACCGCGCTCGGTGTCGTCCAGGAGCTCGCCGAACAGGAAGGCGTTGTCCCCCAGGACCAGGCCGCCCGGCCGCAGGTGCGTCACCGCCCACGCCCCGTAGCGGTCGTAGTTGAGCTTGTCGGCGTCGATGAAGACCGCGTCGAACGGGCCGTGACCCTCGAGGGTGGGCAGGACGTCGACCCCGGCGCCCTCGACCACGGTCACCCGCTCCCCCAGCCCCGCCGCCGCCAGGTTGTCGCGGGCGAAGGCGGCGTGGCCGGCGTCGAACTCGATCGACCACAGGTGGCCGCCTGGCGCCAGCGCGCGCCCGATGTGGATCGCCGAGTAGCCGACCAGCGTGCCGATCTCGACCGCGCGCGCCACCCGCCCCAGGCGGCACAGGAGGCCCAGGAGCTGGCCCTCCGACGGTCCCACCATGATCGCGGGCACGCCCTCGGGCGTCGCGAAGGCGCGGGTGAGGGCGTCGTCGTGATGCACGTGCAGGCGCGCGCACCAGTCGAGGATGGGGCCGGTGGCGTAGCGGCTGCCGGCGCGGGAGTCGGGGTCGGCCATGGCGGGCATCGTGCCACCGCCGGCCCGGCGACGCGAGCCGCGCCCGCGTGCTACGACCGCGCGGTGACGTCCTCGCCTCGTCCCCTGGTCGCGGTCACCGGCGGCGCCGGCTTCATCGGCTCGCACACCGTCGATCTGCTGGTCGCCCGCGGCTGCCGCGTGGTCGTGCTCGACGACTTCTCCACCGGCAAGCGCGCCAACCTCGCGCGCTGGGCCGACCACGATCGTCATGGCCTGGGCGGTCGCGAGCCGGCGGTCGAGGTGCTCACCGTCGACGTCAGCCACGGCCTGTTCGCCGCGCTGGCGCCGATCACCGCCGCCCACGGGCCGGTCGAGCGCATCGTCCACCTCGCCGCCCAGGTCTCGGTCGTCCACTCCCTCGCCAACCCGCTCACCGACGCCCGCGTCAACTACGGCGGGACGGTGCAGGTGCTCGAGTACGCCCGCGCCGCCGGCGTGAAGAAGGTCGTGTTCGCGTCGTCGGCGGCGGTCTACGGCGACGTCGCCACGCTGCCGGTCGACGAGGACGCGCCGTGCCGGCCGCTGTCGCCGTACGGCGTCCACAAGCTGGCGTCGGAGCACGCGCTCCACTGCTACGCCGCGGTCCACGGCGTGCCGTCGGTGGCGCTGCGCTTCTTCAACGTCTACGGGCCGCGCCAGGATCCGTCGAGCCCGTACTCGGGGGTCATCTCGATCTTCGCCGATCGCGCCGCCGCCGGCCGCGACCTCACGATCTTCGGCGACGGCGAGCAGACCCGCGACTTCGTCTACGTCGGCGACGTGGTGCGGGCGGTGGTCGACGCCGCGCTGGGCGACGCCCCCGGCCACGCGGTGGCCAACGTCGGCACCGGCCGCGAGACCACGGTGCGGGCCCTGGCCGAGATCCTGGTCGGCCTCGGCGGCGGCGGCAGCGCGATCGTCCACGCCCCGGCGCGGGCGGGCGAGATCGTGCGCTCGGTGGCGCGGGTCGAGCGCGCCGCCGCGCTCCTGGGGTTCCGCGCCGCCACCGCGCTCCGCGACGGCCTGGCCGCCACCGTGGCGCCGCCGCCCGTGACCTGATCCGAGGCGAGGCGAGGCGCAGCAGCGCGCCCGCGTGCCCGCGTCCGCCCGCGCCCGCGCGTGCCCCGCGCGTGCCATGATGCCGGCGTCGTGCGTCGCGCCGCCGCCTCCCGCCTC
This sequence comes from uncultured delta proteobacterium, assembly GCA_900696455.1. GTDB lineage: Bacteria > Myxococcota_A > Polyangia > Haliangiales > Haliangiaceae > UBA2376. Next base: position 551 of record CAADGB010000530.1, on the reverse strand, counting down.
GCGCTCGCGGCGGTCGTCGCCGTCGCCACCGCCGCCGTGGCCGGAGGGCTCGCCGGCTGCGGCGGCGCCGGCCTCGATGCCCGGGGCCTGGTGGCGCGCTGCGGGCTCGACTGCGCCGCCGACGAGCTGCGCTTCCGCCTGGCCCGTCACCCCCGCGATCGCGCGCTGTACGAGGCGCTGGCCGAGATCGAGGAGGAGCGCGGGCGACCGGGGGCGGCCCTGGACGCGCTGGAGGCCGCCGCGCGCCTGGGCCGGCCGTTCCGCGCCGGGCTGGGACCGGCGCCGCGCGCGCGCCTCGCCCGCCTGCTCCGCGCCCGCGCCGTCGCCCGCGTCCTTCGCGACAGCCCCGCCGCCGAGCCCGATCTGCGGCGCGCGCTCGCGCTCGGGGCCCGCGACGACGGCGGGTGGACGCGCCGCGCGGCGCTGCGCGCGATCGTCGCCGAGCTCGCCCACACCGATCCCCGCCGCCGCGAGGAGGCGCGGGCGCGCCTGGCCCGCGTCGCCCCCGAGCTGGCGCCGGCCTACGCCGGGGACGCGCCGGTGGCCGCGCT
>CAADGB010000529.1 GCA_900696455.1 uncultured delta proteobacterium | reverse complement strand
GGCCGACGGCCCGCGGCCCCGGGTCACCGGCGTCGGCGGTCGCAACCACGCCTTCTTCGCCTCGGCGCGGCGCCGTCGCGACGTGAACGGGATCCCGCTGTTCACCCACCAGTACCTGGCGCCCGAGATCCTGGGGCGCCAGCCGGTGGACGGCCGCGCCTCGGTCTTCACCGTCGCGGCGATGGTCGCCGAGTGGGCGACCGGCACCTATCCCTTCCGGCTCTCCGAGGGCGCCTGGGGCATCAGCGCGCTGCGCGCCGGCCGCCACCTCCCGCTCCTGGTTCGGCCCGCCCTCGCCGACCTCCTGTCCACGGCCCTGCGCCCGGACCCCGCCGATCGACCGGACCTGCGCACGTTCGCCGACCTCCTCGACGAGGTCGGCGACCGAGGCTAGGCCGCCCTCCATGCACCCGCGCCTCGCCTCCACCGCCCGGCAGCGCGGCCAGCGGGTGGTGCAGCGCCCGCACGCCGACGAGGCTGGTCGACGACGCCGGCGGCCTCCCCCTCGGCCGCGACGCCGATCGCATGCGTTCCCCCCTTGCGCGGCGCGTCCGGCGTCACCACGCCGACTCGGCGCGCGCGCGCCGGGCGCTCGATCCGGTGGGCCGGGAGACGCCGAGCAGCGGGACCTCCTGACGCAGGTCGAAGTTGTAGTCGCTCTCGGTGCCGGCCCGGGGCCGCAGCACGACCTGCTCGCCGAGCCGCTGGACGATGCGCTCGAGCAGCCCCAGGGGCTCCACCGCGGACGGGTAGAGCTGGACGTAGGTGTCGTACCGCAGGAGGTGCTCGTCGAAGAACCGGCGAACCGCGGCGGGGTCGAGGCGCGCGGGCACGACCAGCGGCAGGCCACAGCGGGCGACGCGCGCCTGCATGCCCTCGACGCCCAGGCGCGCGCGGGCAGCCGCGGTGAAGCACGCGCCGATCAGCGCGGCGTCGATGTCCGGCGCGTAGAAGCCCTCCGCCGCCTCGAGGTCGTCGCCGCCCAGATCCGCGAGCACGCGGGTGAGGATCCGGAACTCGCGCACGTTGTAGCGGAAGGGGTTGAGCAGCACGTAGACGTCAGCGCCGTTCGGTTCCATCGACGAACGGCATACGCACCGCGCGTGCCGGACCGTGGAGCTGTGACGGCCGTGACAGTTGCCGGCCCTCGCGCACCCAGGTCCAGGCGGTTGCGCTCGTGTGGGAGCCTGTCCTCCTGGGGGCGGTCCCTCCACCCGGGCGCGATTCCTGGGGGCCGCGAGCCACAGCGGTCGTCGCCGGGCCGCGCGGCGTGCGCGCGCTTCGCATGCGCGGGCCCGCGCGCGCGGCTGCGGTCCCGAGCGGATACGGCTCCGCGCGGCGCGGCGGCGTGGGGTGTCGTACCGGCGCCAGCGTCGGCGAGCGCGCGGGGTGTCGCGGCGCGCGCGGGCACGTCGCTTGCTGCCCATCGAGGGCATGAGCCGCCCCTCCACGCTGCGCGACGACGACCTCCGCGAACGCGACGCGGCGCACCTCGCGCATCAGCGGCTGACCGCCGGCGCGGCGCTGCGCGTGCCGGGGGTCGCGATCACCGGCCACTCCCAGGCCGTCGGGCCGGTCGGCGGCGACTGGTGGCTGGCCAGCGCGCTGCCCGACGGGCGCGTGCTCGTCGCGGTCGGTGACGTCACCGGCCACGATCTGGCCGCGGCCTTCATGGCGGTCACGGCCCGCGGCGTGGTCGACGGCGCGGTCCGCGTGCTCGGCGCCGCGGCCACGCCGGCCCGGGTCATGGCCACGCTCGACGCGGCGCTGGCGTCGCTCGGGGAGCTCGGCCGCGAGATGACCTGCGCGATCCTGGTCGTCGACCCCATGCTCGGCCGGCTCGACCTCGCCAGCGCGGGGCACCCGTTCCCGTTCGTGCGCCGCGCCCGCGGCACGCTCGACGTGGTCGTCGCGCGCGGCGCGCCGCTGGGCAGCGCCGGCTCGGCGATGGGCCTGGCGCGCACCGAGCTCCAGCCCGGCGACCTCCTCCTCGTCACGACCGACGGCCTCGCCGATCGCGCCGGCGACGACGGCCAGCGCTTCGGCGAGCGCCGCCTGCGGCGCCTCCTCCGCGACCACACACCGGCGTCGACCACCAACGTCCACCGCCTGCGCGCCGACATCCTGGCGGCGCTGCGCGGCTTCGCCACCTTCACCGCCGCCGACGACGACCTCACGCTGGTGGTCTGCGAGTTTCGCGCCTACGTGCTGGACGGCGCCGAGCGCCGCGGCGACGACGACGCCGCCGACGCCGTGCCCGACGTCTGCCCCGATCGCGACGAGGTCTCGGCCGCGTTCGCCGCCGCGATCGCGATCGACGACGGGCACGACACCGTGCGGATGCTGCTGTGGTCCCGGGCCTGAGCGCGCGCGCCCGGGGCGCGGCCGGCGGTATGATCGCCGTGTCGACTCGCTCCGCCCCTCCCGTCGTCACCCCGGCCCCACCCGGCCCGGACGAGCCCGAGGGCGTCGACCTCTCGCTCATCCGCTGGATGCTCGGCCTCTCTCCCGAGGAGCGGCTCGCCGTGCTCCAGGGCTTCACCGACAGCGTCGCGGAGCTGAGGGATGCGCGGTCCAGCACCTGGGTTCCGGGACGCGCTCGAGTCGCTCGCCGTGCACCAGGTGGAGTTCGTCGTGGTGGGCGGCGTGGCCGCCGTCCTCAACGGCGCGCCGATCTTCTTCGAGGAGTGAGCCAGCCGCGGCCGCGCCTGCCTGCACGACCCCGCGGCCGGTCGAGCCGCCGCGGCGTGCCCGCTACATCGCGAGTCGCAGGGCGACGACGCGGGTGAAGCGGCGGGCGAGGAAGTCGACGGGCGGCCGCGGGCCGTGCTTCGGGAGGGCTCCGTCGTCGTGGACGACGACGGCGGCGATCGTGGGGATCCGGTCCAGCGCGTCGGCCTCCTCCTGGGTCGGACACGCTGGATCGGCGCGGTCCTCGTCGCGGAGCCAGGCGGAGAGCTCGGGCGCGACGCCGGCGAGACAGAGGACTCTCACGAAGGCGTGGAGCAGCTCGCCACCGCCGAGATCGGTGCTACCGGCGGCGCACACGCCGTTGACGCGGTCGAGCGCCGCCACGACGACGTCGGGCAGCGCCGCGTCCGCGTAGACCCGGAACGACGCCAGACCGTTGAAGTCGTCGACGAACACGACCAGGGTGTGGCCGTCCCCGGCGGCGAGGGCCGCGCCGTCCATCGGCGCCACGCCGGGGAGCGCGAGGCCGAGGCGATCGAGCGCCCCGACCAGGCCGGCGCGGAGCTCGGCGGCGTCACCGCCGCCGAGCGCGAGCGACTGGGCGAGGTCGCAGAGCAGCTCGTGACCCATGCCCGACGATCGCCGATCGTCCCGAGCTCGACAAGCCGCCGGCGCGACTCTCGCCCCGACGCCGCCTTCACCACGGTCGCGGGCCGCCGGGCGCCGACGCCGGCGTGGTGGGGTGCCGGTGGCGGTGGCGCGCCAGGGCGGTCGTCACCCTGGAGCGGTCATTGTCAGCGCGGTCGCCGGGCGGGACCATGGAGACCAGGGGGACACATGAAGCTGACATGCGCGTTACTGGCCGCGGGTGCGGTCGCCTGCGGTGGGCTCGGCTCGCCGATCTACAAGGGCAAGCTGAACGGGCAGAAGGAGGTGACGATCATCGAGCAGTGCTCGGCGCTCGCCGGCAGCGCCCGTGTGCGCGCGACGCGCGCCAGCGGGTGGGGCTGGACCTTCGGGGTCGCCGGGTTCGGAGCGGCGGCGGCGGCCGCGGCCATCCCGCTGGTCGGCGACGGCGCCGAGATGGAGGGCGGCCTGTCGAAGAACGAGAAGATCGTCGCCGCGTCGCTCACCGCGAGCACGGTGGCGTTCCTCGCCATCGCGCGCGCGTTCTTCCACCGCAGCGACGCCGCCAGCCACCTGGCCGCGGCCACGACCCAGGCGATCTCGGACAGCCCCGGCGACGACGACCAGATGGCACGCAGTTGCAACGGCGCGCTCGCGGCCTGGGAGCGGTCGCGCGCCGACGCCACCAAGATCGCCGAGTCGATCCTCGACGACCAGAAGGCTGGTGCCAAGGAACGCGAGCTCGCCGGTCAGAAGGAGCAGATCAAGCTGAAGGAGCAGCTAGACCTCCTCAGACTCCAGCTCCAGAGCGTCAACGTGACGCCGCTGGTGCCCGCGGCGCCGCCCGCCGCCCCCAACCCGTAGCGCGCGGCGCCTGGCCGGGTCGGCGCGAGGGCGCGGACCGCCGCGCGCCGCGCTCGAGGTTGGCTACCTGCTCCCGCCCACGGTGAACGCGACGTAGGTCAGGCCCAGGTCGTCGACGTCGATGCAGGTGACGCTGTCGGCGCAGCCCGAGGTCGCGGTGCGCTCGATGCGGAAGCTCGTGAACCTGTGCGAACGGCCCTTGCGGCGCTCGCCCGACAGGAGCACGGCCGCGCCCCACTGGTCGCGGCCGGCGAGCGACAGCGCGTGCAGATCGAGAGAGATGACGCCACGCCCGATCACGCGCTCGAGCCGGGCGAACAGCGGCGCCGACGTCCACGTGCCGGTGGTGCCGCCGAGCTGGATCGCGCCCGCCGATGGACGCACGCCCACGAACAGGCCGCCGGGCGCGGCGCGGTAGCCGGCGGCGATCGCGTACTGCACGGTGGCGAGGCCGGCGCCGCTGAAGCCCCCCTTGAAGCGAAGCCCGAGGCCGAGGGTGAACGAGGCGTCGTCGATCAGCCCGAACCCGAGCGCCTCGCGACGGAGGGCGCCGACGAGCGGCAGCCCGTAGCGCACGGCGAGCAGCGGCCCGGCGTCCCCGGCCAGCTCGCCCGGCCCGACCGCGGGCGCCCGGGTCTCGAACGCGGCCACCGCGAAGTCGCCCTGCACCCAGATCGTCCGCATCGGCGGCGCCCACCGGCTGCGTCGCCGCGCCTCGAACCGCGCGACCTCGGCGCGATCGAGGTCGAACCGGGTCGGCGCCGGCAGGGCCAGGACCTCGACCGCCGGCGCGGCGAACTGGCTGGCGAACGCCGCGCGCAGCCCCGCGGCGGTCACCTGGTAGCGCGCCGCGAGCGCGCCCGCGTCGCCGTGGCCGAGCAGCACCGCGCGCAGGAGCGCGTCCTCCTCGTCGTCGCGCTGGCCGGCGGCGGCGGCGCGGCTGGCCTCGGCGAGCGCCTGCTCGATGTCGGCGGCGAAGACGCCGACGACCGCGCGCTCGACCTGGTGCGTCGCCGCGGCGACGGCGGCCGCGAGCGCGGTCGCGGTGGTGAGCGACGGATCGGGCGGCTGGCCGGGCTCGGAGCCGAGCGCCGGGTAGGAGCGCTCCTCGCGTCGCGTCGTGCCGTCGAGCTCGCCGCGGAGCTCCTGGCCGTCGCGGCGGATGACGAAGCGGCCGCGGACCTCGCCGGTGACCGTCCGTGTCGTCACCGTGCGCTCGCCGCGGCGCCCCTCGGTGCGGTAGGTCACCGCCTCGCGGGTGACGGTCTCCGCCCGGCACTGCGGCACCTTGGTGGCGGTCGCGACCTGCTCGGTGCGGCACTCGTAGCGTTTGGCGCCGCCGGCCGCGTAGACCAGCGAGCAGCGCTGGACCGCCTCCGCGACCGGCACGTCGACACAGACCATCTCCTGCCGGGACACCAGCGTGGTCTCGGGGACCTGCACGGTGTAGTCGAGGGTCTGCGTCGCCGCGGTCCGCTGCTCGTCGCTGCGGCAGGCGTCGAGGGTCAGCTCGACGGTCACGCGGCGGCTCGTGCCCGGCCGCGCGAGGGCGGAGGCCATCGCCGCGGTCACCTGGTCGCAGGCGGCGCCGACGATCGTGACCTCGACGCCGGCCTGGAACGGCGCGAGCAAGCCGCCGGCGTCGTCGAGCTGACCGCCGACGTACGACGCCGCCAGGCCCTGGTGGGCGCGGCGGGTGAGCGGGTGACGGACCGCGGCCTCGGCGCGCTCCCAGTGCGCGCGCCCGGCCCGCGCCTCGAGGCTCGCGAGCTGCCCGCGCACGCCGGCGTCGAGGTCGGCGTAGCCGGCGATCGTGCGCGCCAGCGCGACCGCGGCGAACGGCTGGCCGCCGTCGGCGAGCGCGGCGGCGTCGTGGACGAGCTGGCGCGCGCGCCGGTCCTGGGCCGCGATCAGCTCGCGGTCGATCGCGTCGTCACCGCCGAGGGCGCGCAGGCGGACGCGGGCGTCGTGGATCGCGGCCAGCACCTCGCCGTGCGGCCGCAGGTCGCCGGCGAGCTCGGGCACCGTCCGGCGGAGGGCCTCGCGCTCGATCGCCGCCGCGCCGCGCCGCACCGCGAGCTCGACGTGCGGATCGTCGAGCTCCCGGTTCGCCTCCTGGTACGCGCGCGCCGCGCCCGCGAGGTCGCCCGCCGCGAGCAGCGCGTCCGCGCGCTCGACGTGGCTCGCGCCTCGCCGCTGAGGCGCGGCGCAGGCGGACAGCAGGGCGACGAACACGACCGGGAACGTGCGCAAGGCGTCGATCCTACCGCCGCCGGCGGCGCCGGCGCCCGCGCGGATGGGGTAGCGGTGGGCAGTCCGGGCCACGGCCCGGCGCGGTCGAGCCGGCCGCGTCAAGGCACCGTGCGCCACGCCACGCCACGCCACGCCGTGCGCGGGATCCGCCGTCGCGGGCGACCGGCCGCGCCGCTTCCGAGCACCGCTTCCGGGCCCGCCCCGGGCCCGCGCCCTGGTATCCTCGCCGCCGATGCGGTCGCTCCTCGTGATGACGTTCCTGGTAGCCACCGCGGCCTGCGGGGGCAACGGCGATGGCGGCGACGGCGACGGCGGCGGCGGAGACGCCGACGGGATCGACGCCCCCCAGGACGCCCGCATGACGACCGACGCCGGGACGATGAAGCCCGGCTCGATCCGGTTCTACGGCCTCGGCAAGAACGGCATCGACCGCGCCGACATCCAGCTCGACCCCCACGTCCCGGCCGACATCGGCGCGGGCAGCTTCACGATCGAGCTGTGGATCCGCCGCGACCCGCTGGCCGAGCTGGTCCCGGGCCCGTGCAGCCCGACCGGCGACGGCTGGATCGCGGGCAACGTGATCCTCGACCGCGACGTGCGCGGCACCGCCATGAACGGCGAGTTCGGCCTGTCGCTGGTCGGCGGCCGGCTCGCCTTCGGCCTCACCCGCGGCGGTCAGGCGGTGGGCCTGTGCGGCGCCGCGACCGTGGCCAGCGGCTGGAACCACGTCGCCGTCACCCGCGACGGCTCGACCGGCGCGATCGCGATGTACCTGAAGGGCGAGGTCGACGGCACCGCGACCGGCCCGGTGGGCGACGTCAGCTTCGCCAACGGCGCCCAGGGCGACCCCAAGGATCCGTTCCTGGTCATCGGCGCCGAGAAGTTCGACCTCGGCGGCGAGCACCCGGCCTTCGCCGGCTGGGTCGACGAGCTCCGGCTGTCGACGACCGTGCGCTACACCGAGGCCTTCACCCCCGCGATCGTCCCGTTCGAGGTCGACGCCGACACCGCCGCGCTCTACCACTTCGACGACGGCGACGGCGCGACCGTGACCGACGCCCGCGGCATGAGCCCCGGCCAGCTCCGGATCGGCCTCGACGACAACGGCAGCACCGTGCCGACCTGGGCGTCGGCGACGCCGTTCCTCAACTGAGCGACACGCCCTCGCGGACGCTCGGGCGGCTCCTGACGAACGGCGCCGGCAAGCGCCGACCTCGCTCGCGCGGGGCCGCGGCGTGTCGGCCTTCGACACGCCCTCGCTGGCGCTCGGGCGGCTCAGGCCGACCGGAGAGCTGGGCTCGCCGTTCGGTTCCCGCGAGCGCCGACCGCGGTCGGGGAAGGGCTCCTGACGAACGGCGCCGGCAAGCGCCCGACCTCACGCGCGCGGGGCCGCGGCGTGTCGGCCTTCGACACGCCCTCGCTGGCGCTCGGGCGGCTCAGGCCGACCGGAGAGCTGGGCTCGCCATCACGCCGACCGGAGAGGCCCCGGGCCCGAGGCCGCGCCGATGACGCAGAAGCCGTTGCCGAACGGGTCGCTGCAGAACGCGACGGGGCGCGGGCCCTCGGTACGGAACTCGCGCTCGACGGCGCCGCCGGCGGCGCGCACCCGCGCCAGGGTGGCGTCGAGGTCGGGGACGTGGAGATCGCGGTGGACCGGCGTCCAGTGGCGCTCGTAGCGCCGGACCTCGGCGCTGGCCGCGGAGCTGGCGGTGCCGGCAGCGCGCTGGTGCAGGCACATGGTCACGTTGCCGGCGTCGACGATGGCCATCGTCGGGAACGGCCGGGCGCGCTCGACGCAGCCGAGCACCGCCGCGTAGAAGCGGAGGCCCGCGTCGAGGTCGGGGACGTCGACGCTGACGTGGACGGTGACGCCGTGGGCGCGGCCGTCGCCGTCGCCGGGCGCGGGTGATGTGGGCGACGCGGGTGACGCGGGCGACGTCATCAGGCGCTCCACCCCGAGACCCGCTCGAGCCGCGCGTACGACGCCTCCATGCCGTCGGCCATGCCGGTCGCCAGCATCGCGCGGAGGGTCTCGGCGTCGGGCAGGGTCATCCGCATGACCATGCGCGTCCCGTCGCCGTCGGCGGTGAACGTGGTCTCGATCTGGTTGTCCGGCGTGGGCTCCGGGAGGTGCATGCGCTCGACGTGGACGATGCGGTGCGGTGGCTCGAGCTCGAGGATCTCGCCGGTCAGGTAGAAGCCGCCGCCCTCGCCGTTCGACCACTCGTAGCGGATCTGGCCGCCCGGCCGCGCATCGATCTGGCACACCGGCATCGACCAGCCCTCGGGGCCGAGCATCCACGCGCGGATGAGCTCGGGCTCGGTGTGGGCGCGCCACACCGCCGCGGGCGGCGCGTCGAAGCGGCGCTCGATGACGACGTACCGGTCGCCCTCGGTTCGCAGGGAGAGCTCGTTCATGGGTCGCGGTCCTTTCGGTCTCGTTGTGCGGCCAGGAGGCGATCGAGTCGCCGGTAGTTGTGCTCGAGCGCGTTCCGCAGCATCGCCAGGTAGGCGTCGAGCGCGTCGAGCCCGCCCGGCGCCAGCCGACACGGCCGCCGCGTGCCGTCCACCCGCTGGACGATCAGGCCGGCCTCGACCAGCACCTTGACGTGGCGCGAGATCGCGGGCTGCGAGATCGCGAACGGCGCGGCCAGCTCGTTGACCGTGGCCTCCCCCGACGCGAGGCGCGCGAGCATCGCCCGCCGGGTCGGGTCGGCCAGCGCCGCCAGGGTCGTGTCGAGCTCGCGCTGCGACGCCTGCACGGACCCTATCTATCACATCGGTTATATAATGCAAGCTGTATATTAGGCACCCTCGACCGCCCAGCCCGGATCGCCCGGCGCGCCGGAACACGGTCGCGCGCCGAGGTCGCCGCGATCGCTCCGGGAGATCGCCGCCGCGCCGTTCCGGGCGCCGGGTGCGTCCGCTACGCTGCGCGCCATGTCGGATCGCATCCTCCTCGCCACCAAGAAGGGCACGCTCATCCTCGACCGTCGGGGCGGGCGGTGGACGCCGCGCCCCATCGCCCACGCCGGCCTCGCGGTCAGCTACGCCGCATGCGATCCGCGCGACGGGACGCTGTGGGCGTGCATGGACAACGCGCACTGGGGGCCGGCGCTCATGCGCTCGCGCGACGACGGCGCGAGCTGGGAGGACGCGAGTCGCATCGCCTACCCGAAGGGCGCGCGCTTCATCGAGCAGCTCATCCCCGACCCCAAGGCGATGGAGGAGGCCGACAAGCCGATCGGGTACAAGCCGGCGACGCTCATGAAGGTGTGGGTGCTCGCCTTCGCCGGCGCCGATCAGCCCGGCGTGATCCACGCCGGCACCCTGCCCGGCGGGCTGTTCACGACCCGCGACGGCGGCGAGTCGTGGGAGCTCAACCTGCCGCTGTGGAACCACGAGAGCCGCGGCGGCGACCTGTTCGCCGGCGAGGCCACCAGCAAGAACCAGTGGGGCGGCACGCCGGCGGCCATGGCCTACGGCGAGTTCGTGCCGGGGATCCACTCGGTGGTCGTCGACCCCCGCGACTCGAACCACGTCTACGTCGCGGTGAGCTGCGCCGGCGTGCTCGAGACCCGCGACGGCGGCCGGTCGTGGGCCGGCCGCAACCGCGGCATGCTCAACGACTACCTGCCGGATCCCGCCGCCGAGTGGGGCCACGACCCGCACTTCGTCACCCTGTGCCCGGGCCAGCCCGACCGGCTCTGGCAGCAGAACCACACCGGCGTCTTCACCAGCGCCGACGGCGCCGCGAGCTGGAGCCGGGTGAGCCAGGAGAGCGTGGCCGTGCACTTCGGCTTCCCCATCGCCGCCGACGACCAGGACGGCCAGACCGCGTGGGTGGTGCCGCTGCGCAGCGATCAGGAGCGGATGACGATCGGCGGCGGCATGTTCGTCGCGCGCACCCGTGACGGCGGCGCGAGCTGGCAGACCTTCACCGACGGCCTGCCGCAGGAGCACTGCTACGACGTGGTCTACCGGCACGCGCTCGACGCCCGCGGCGACCGGGTCTGCTTCGGCAGCACCACCGGCAACGTCTACGTCTCCGAGGACCGGGGCGAGACCTGGTCCGCGGTGGGCCACCACCTGCCGCCCGTCCACTCGGTGCGCTTCGCCTGATGCCGCACGTCGCCTTCACCCGCCACCTCCTGCGCTTCTTCCCCACGCTGACCGAGGGCGAGGTGCCGGGCGCCACCGTGCGCGAGGTCGTCGACGAGCTCGACCGCCGCTACCCCGGCCTCGCCGCCTACCTCGTCGACGAGACCGGCCGCCTCCGTCGCCACGTCAACGTCTTCGTCCGCGACGAGCCGATCTGCGACCGCGACGCCCTCGCCGATCGGGTCGCGCCCGGCGACCGCGTCTTCATCCTCCAGGCCCTGTCGGGCGGCTAGGGCGTCCGGTCACGCCATGAACCCGATCGCCGCGATCCTCGCCGAGGCGCCGGTCGTCCTCGCGCCGATGGAGGACGTGACCGACGCCGCGTTCCGCCGGGTGGCGCGCGGCCTCGGCGCCGCGCTGTGCGTGACCGAGTTCATCCGCGCCGAGCAGGTGATCGCCGGCGCCGCGCTGGCGCGGCGGAAGGCGGCGCTGGCCACCGACGACCGGCCGACCGCGATCCAGATCTACGGCGCCGACGCCGGCCTCCTGATGGAGGCGGCGGTGATCGCCGCCCGGGCGCGGCCATCGTTCCTCGACCTCAACTGCGGGTGCTGGCTGCCGCGGGTGGCGCGCGGCGGCGCCGGCGCCGGCTGGCTGCGCGATCCCGCGGCGATGGTCGCGATGGTGCGCCGCGTGGTCGCCGCGGTCGACCTGCCGGTCACGGTCAAGACCCGCATCGGCGTCGGGCCCGAGTCGGCGATGCCGATCGTCGACCTGGCGCGGCGCCTCGAGGACGCCGGCGCCGCGGCGCTCACGATCCACTGCCGGACCGCGCATGCCGGCCACGACGGCGCCGCCGACTGGGGCTGGGCCCGGCGCGCGCGCGAGGTCGTCGCGATCCCGGTCGTCGTCAACGGCGACGTGCGCGACGCCGACGACGCCGTCCGCGCCCTGGCCGAGACCGGCTGCGCCGGCGTCATGATCGGGCGCGCCGCGATCCAGCACCCGTGGATCTTCGCCGAGGCCCGCGCCCGCCTCGCCGGCGCGCCGCCGCCGCCGCCGCCCGACGACAGCGAGCGCGCGCGCGTCTACGCCGCCCTGCTCGACGCCAACGTCGCCGCCCGCGGCGAGCGCTGGGGGGTGCAGGTCACCCGCCGCCACCTGCCGCTCCTCGGCCCGCTCGCCGCCCGCCTCCGCGCCCGGCTGCTGGCGGCGCCCACCCGGGCCGCGACCCGGGAGGTCCTGGCCGGCGCGGACGGCCCCGCGCCCGCGGCCGCCACGGCCTGAGCGCGCTCCGGAATCGAGCCGTGGTAGCTTCCACCGTGGGAGGCCCGGATGTCGCGAGTTCGCCGGTCGAGAGGTTCGACAGGGGGTGGTGGAGAGCGGGGCGGCCCCGAGCAGTCCGCCGCCGGCAAGGCGGCGCGCACGCAGCAGCTCCCGGCGCGGGCCGAGGGCGCGAGCGACGAGGACGTCGCCGCCGCCGGCACCGCCGGCGCCGGGGCGCCGTTCCCGTACCTCGCCGCGATCGAGTCGTCGTTCGGCCGGCCGGTGACCGCGACCGCCCACACCGACGCGGCGGCGAAGGCGGCGAGCCGCGACCTCGGCGCCGACGCCTACGCCTTCGGCAGCCACGTCGCCTTCGCCGGCGACGAGCCCAGCCTGTTCGTCGCCGCCCACGAGGCGGCGCACACGCTGCAGGACGCGGCGACGGTCCAGGCCTTCGGCGGCCGCGGCGCCGGCGGCGGCGACGCCCACGAGGCCCACGCCGACGCGGTCGCCCAGCGCGTGGTCGAGGGCCGGTCGGCCGCCGACCTGCTCGCGCCGGGCGCGACCGCCGCCGGCACGCCGGTCGTCCGCCGGCACGAGGCCGACGAGGAGCACCGCGACGATCCGGACGCCCCCCGCGGCGGCGAGCCCGACCGCTCGGCGCGCTTCGAGAACGACGCCAGCCTGGCGTCGGTCCGCGGCGGCGGCTCGACCGTGACCCGCGGCCAGCGCGGGCTGTCGGTCACCAAGCTGCAGCAGGCGCTGATCGACCTGGGCTACCTGCTGCCGCGCTTCGGCGTCGACGGCATCTTCGAGGGCGAGACCCAGGCCGCCCTGCTCCGCTTCCAGGCCGACGTGCCCGTGCCCCAGACCGGCGAGCTCGACCAGGCCACGATCGACGCGCTGCACGCCCGCTACGACACCCGCCAGCCCTACGTCGCCGCCGCGACCCACGATCCGGCCAACCCGGGCACCCGCACCCTGTCGCGCGACGACCGGCGGGCCGCCCTCGACGCGATGCTGCCGCCGCGCGGGGCCAGCGCGACCTACCAGCCGACGATCCCCGGCAACCCCGACAGCTACGCCACGCGCATCCAGGCCCGCCTGAGCACGATCATCCCCGACCTGCACAGCCGGTTCTACGCGACCCGGGCGGCGGCCCGCGCCAACCCCGCCAACGTCGATAGCTGGTCGACGATCGAGGGGCCGGCGCGCGCCGCCAAGCTGGCCACCGACAACGTCTACGCCAGCAACTACGGCGGCGCGGCCGCGGTCCCGCCGCTCACCCACGCCGGCGGCAACCTGCTCGATCGCTGGGAGGACGAGACGGCGACCCAGGCGGCGATGAACCCGGCCCAGCTCCGGACCCACGCCATCCACCTGGTGGAGTACCTGATCGACGCCCAGTGCACGGCGATCAACCGCGAGCACAGCGCGGTGCCGTCGGCCGCCGCCGAGCGCGCCGACCTGACCCCGGTCATCGACTCCTTCGTCGACACGCCGGCCAAGGTCCAGATCCTCAGCGAGATCGACATCGGCTGGCCCGGCACCCAGCGCGGCGGCCAGATCTCGCTGCAGCGGCTGCGCAGCCAGAACGCGGATCCGACCGCGGCCCAGGAGGAGAACCGGGTCCGGCTGTGGCGGCTCTTCCACACGTCGATCCACGAGTACCTCCACCTGCTCGCCCACCCCCGGTACCGGACCTGGGCCAACGGCCTCGATCGCTCGCGCTCGCACACGCTGATGGAGGGCTTCTGCGACTTCTTCACCCTCAACGTCCGCTCGGCGCTGGCGCTCACGCCGGCGATGATCGCCGACATCGAGGGCCCGTACGCCAACGGCAACCCGCCGCCGGCGCTGACGCCCGGGGTCTACGCGTCGCACGCCCAGGCCGAGCAGGTGGTGTCGATCGTCGGCATCCGCAACGCCCAGGCGGCCTACTTCCGCGGCCAGGTGTCCGCCATGGGTGGCCCCTGAGCCGGCCGTTCGCGCCGGGCGCGGCCTGCGCGGCGCTCGCCGTGCTGGCGACGGCCTGCGCGCAGGCCGACCGCGCCCCGCCCCGGACGCGGTCGCCGGGTGACGACTCCATGCCCGCGTCCGACTCCGCCTCCGACCGCGCGCCCGACCGACCGACCGACCGACCGACCGACCGACCGACCGACCGACCGACCGACCGACCGACCGAGCCAGGAGCTGCTCCGATGCCCCCCGTCACCTGCGCCGACGCCCGCGCCGCCATCGAGCACCGCCGCTTCGACGGCTGGCGCGGCCTGCCGCCCGACTGCACCCCCGACGCGCTCTTCGGTGTCGCCCTCGACGACACCTGGGGCCAGCTCCCGCTCGGCGCCGCCCACCTGCCGACCCGCTCGCGGCTGCTGGAGCTGCCCGGCTACTACCGGCCGCTGGCGCGCGTCCGCGACGGCCGGGTCGTGCTGTTCGAGGGCGGCAACCCGGCGCTCGCCGGCGACGTCGCCGACCTGCTGGCCAGCCTGGGCGCCGCCGACGAGGTCGCCGACTACGTCTTCCGCGACGTGGCCATGCCGCGGGGCGAGCACGTCCACGCCGGCCGCGGCATCACGCTCTACGTCAACCCCGAGACCATGCGCGTGCTCCACGTCGCGCTCTACCACCCCACCACCGTCGACGCCTTCCGCCGCGAGCTGCAGCCCGATCTGGGCGAGAAGCGCCGGTAGCGTCGCGCGGGGCGGCGCCCCGCGCGCACCACACGCCGCGCGGGCTACTGCAGGGTCGAGTTGATCGAGATGAGGTCGGAGCTGCTGCCCGGCAGGTAGCAGCGCATCGTCGACATGATCACCATGTTCGGGAACGGGTTGCCGCCGTTGAACGGGTCGAGCCACACCAGGGCCTGATCCGTTCCGCTGGTCGTCCCGGCGCCGGTGGTCTGGGCCAGGCCGTACCAGAACGCACCGCTGTTGTCCTTGACCGCCGGCTGGCAGTTGAACCCGGCCGAGGTGCTGCGATCGTTGACCCACGCCCACATCCACCGGTAGTCGATCGGCGGCTGGGTGATCGGGTCGTTCGCGTCGAGGTTCATCGGACAGCTCAGCTCGCGGGTCGCGGTGCCGGTGTTGCGCACCCCGACGGCGTAGTAGAGGAGCGACGACGACGTGCGATCGGCGGCGGCGTAGCCGGTGCACGACTGCGCCGAGTAGAGGTGCGACTCCGCGGCGCGCGCCGGCTCGGGCGCGGCGGCGACGCCCGCGAGGAGGGCGAGGGCGGGGAGGGAGATGCCGAGAGACTTGATCATGAGGATGGACCTTTCCGGTTGCGTCATCACGGGCGGACGGCACCGCGCCGCCCCCCGAACCTGGAGGGCGCCGTCACGGCGCCGTGGCGTGCAGCTCGGCGCGGCGGGCCTCGATCGCCGCGAGCTCGTCGCGGGTGTGCGGGCGGAACACGACCAGCGCGTTGCGCACGGTGCCGTCGGCCTGGCGCTCGGGCCCGGTGACCACGCGCGACCAGCGCTCGAGCGCGGCGGCCTCGCCGATCGCCGGCTGGTGGAGATCGAAGTCGGTGTCACTGGCGAAGACCAGCGTGGCCATGCAGCCCTCGGCGAAGCACTCGACCTCGGGCGCGTTGCGCAGCGCGGCCACGAGCTCGGGCGCGCGCAGCACGTCGTGGACGGCGCCGCCCAGCTCGCCCGCCCAGGCCTCGGGCGCCGGCCCCGAGTCGCGGAGCCGACGCTCGAGCTCGTGGCGGACGTCGGCCGCCGGCACCGGCGCGCGCGGCGCGGATGCGGTCGGCGGCGACGCCATGGTCGGCGCGTCACCGGCGCTCGGGCCCGGGGGCGCGGGGAGTGGCAACGGCACGACCGCCCGCGCGGCCACGGCGCCGGCGCGATCGCTGGCGCGCTCCGGCGACGCGCTCGACGAGGTGTCGAAGGCGCGCGGGATCAGGAACGCCGTCAGCCCGCACACCAGCACCACCGGGATCAGGAAGGACATGTGTCGCATGGGGACCTCCGCTCGAGGATCGAGAGCGTCGGCCACCCCCCCGTGCAACGGACAGGCCACGCGCGCGGCTGCCGACCTCGCCCGATCACGGCGCGCGGCGGGCGACGCGGCCCGATCAGCGCGGCGTCGCCTGGTCGTGATGACCAGGCAGATCGGCGACCGCGCGCTCGAGCGCGCGGAGCACCGCCAGCGCCGACGGCGGGCGATCGGCGGGCTCGCGGGCGAGGCAGCCGGCGACGAGCTCGGCGATGGCGGGCGGGATCGTCGGCACGCGCTCCGCGAGCGGGACCCGGTCGGCGGAGAGCGCGAGGCGGAACGGATCGCCCGAGAGATCGCGATACGGCAGCGCCCCCGACAGCAGGTGGTACAGGGTGACGCCGAAGCTGTAGAGATCGGTGCGGCCATCGAGCGGCCGGCCCTCGCACTGCTCGGGCGACATGTACGCCGGCGTCCCGGCGATCAGCTCCTGGTGGAGCCGCGCGACGTGGAGCGGCTGGGCCATGCCGAAGTCGGTGACCCGGGCCTGGCCGCGGCCGTCGACCAGCACGTTGCCCGGCTTGAGGTCGCGGTGGACGAGGCGGAGCTCGTGCGCGGCCTGCAGGGCGAGGAGCATGCCGCGGGCCAGGCCCAGGGCCCGCGCGAGCGGCAGGCGGCCCTCGCGGTCGAGCACCGCCGCGAGCGACTCGCCGTCCACGTGGTCGAGGGTGAGGTAGTAGTGGCCCTCGAGGCTGCGGCCGAAGTCGTGGAGCTGGACCACGTTGGGGTGGTGGATGCGCGCCGTGGCCTCGACCTCGCGCCGGAGCTGTTCGACCGCGCCCGGCGCCGCGAGCTGCCCGGGGTGCAACAGCTTGAGCGCGCGCGGCTGATCGAGCGCGACGTGGTGCGCGCGGTAGACCGTCGCGGTCGCGCCCTGCCCGATCCGGCCGTCGATCCGGTAGCGACCGTCGAAGAGCTGCCCCGGCTCGAGGCGCGGCGCCGCGCCGCGCGGAGCCGGCAGCTCGCCCGGCGAGAGCGTCGCGTCGAGCCCGACCGCCGCGGCCGCGGCGGACGCCGCCGCGCCACCCGGCCCGACGGGGCCACCGGGGCCACCGGGGGCGATGTTGGTGGCGAGCAGCGCCGCTTGCAGCGCCGCCGCCTCGTCGCCGGCCTCGGGCTCGCCGGCCGCGCGCTCGACGCGGTGGGGATCGACGACGAAGGTCGGCTCGGGTCGGCCGGGCACGAACTCCACCTGCTCGCCCGGCCCGATCTCCTGGTCGTCGACCCACGCCGCGGCCGACCCGTCGAGGCGGACCTCGCCCGGGATCGCCGTCGCGGTGAGGCGGTGTGCGCGCACCATCGCCTCGCCGAGCGCCGAGTACTCGAAGCGGCGCTCGGAGCCGAAGGTGCCGACCACCGAGGGCCCGGCGGCGATGCCGATGGCCATGCGCAGGCGGATCGGCAGGCCCTCGTGCTCCCACTGCCGCAGGAGGACGTTGCACGCCCGCTGCATGTCGCGCGCCATCGCGACCGCGCGCCGCACCGACTCGGCCGGGGCCTGCTCGGCCAGGCTGCCGAACAGCACCGTCAGGCGGGGACCGACGAAGCGCTCGATGACGCCGCCGTGCTCGAACGCGGTGCGCGACATCGTCGACACGAACGAGTTGACCAGCGTCGCGACCTCGTCGGTCTCGAGCGTGGTCAGGGTCTCGAGGAACCCCACCGGCGACGCGCACAGGACCGCGACCTGGCGGTGGCCGTGGGCGAGCTCGTCGCCGGCCTCGCCGGCCAGGACCTGCTCGCTCAGCTCGGGTGGCAGGTAGCGGCTCAGGGTCTCGGCGCGGCGGATGCGCTCGACCTGGGCGTCGACCTCGGCCCGCAGGTTGTGGTTGAGGCGCTCGAGCTGGTCGCGGGCCTGACGCTCCGAGCGCTTGAGGCGCGCGCGGGCGACGATGCCGACCATGGCCAGGCAGTAGAAGGAGAGGATGTAGAAGCCGGTCAGCCCCAGCTCGGACAGCTCGGCGTCGCCGCGGAGCTGGGTCGTCGCCGCCGCCGTCCCCACGAACAGGAGCGTGACCGCGGTGAACTCGACGGCCGAGAACAGGAGCAGCGCCGAGGCGCCGGCCAGCACCGGGTAGATGGCGTCGCGGTGGGGCGAGCCGAGGCCGCCGCTCTGGCCGATGGCGCGCGCCACGTACCAGCCGAGGACGCCGAACATGAGCACGCTGAGCGCCGCCACCACCGACCGCGGCGCGCCCAGCACGCAGGCGGCGCCGACCACCACGAAGGTGCCGGCCATGACCGCGGTGGCGGCGACGTCACGGGGGAACGCGGGCGAGACCAGCGCCGCCACCTCGGACGCGACGACGAGCACGAACGCCACGATGACGGTGTTGCGGACCAGCGTGACGAAGCGCTCGGTCTCGAGATCGCGGGCGACCCCGCTGGCCAGGCGGTGGAGGAGACCGCCCGGCGCGGATCGACGACCAGGGTTCAGGCTGACGGACTGGCGCGACATGCCACGGCGAGCGCGTCCCCGCGCGCTCGCCTCGACAGTAGCCGCAAGGGCGGGCCCGGCGCCAGGACCGCGCGCCCCTACCGCGCCGCTGGATCACGCACGCGCCCGGCCTCGTCATCGTCCGCCGAGGCGGTGGCCCGGTACGTCGGCCCGCGGCGTCAGCCCGCGGCGTTGGCGAGGGCGGCGATGTCGACCCAGCCGTAGACCTTCCGCTCGCGGTTGCCCCGGGTGGTCGTCCCCGTGGCCGGGTTGTACGTGAGCGTGACCCGCGCGATCTGCTCGCAGCCCTGCTGGACGCAGACGCCGTCGACGTACTTGCCGGCCTGACCCTGCCCGCCGTCGATGCACTGCCACTGCTCCATGCCGTCCGCCAGCGGCGTGGGCCCCTCGATGAAGTTGCCCATGTGGGCGAAGGTCCGGCCGTCGAGCTGGGAGAAGATGACGATGTCGCCCGGGCGCGGGCGATCGGCGCCGCCGCCCTCGTGGAAGCAGCCCTCGGGGAGGTTCTTCTCGCGCCACTTGGGGTCCATCACGTACAGGTTGATCTTGGTCTTGAGCTTCACCCCGGACTTCTGCTCCGCCATCGTCTGCATGATCCCGGAGAAGGAGTTGCAGGTCGTGAAGGTCTTGCCGTCGTGGGCCTTGCGCTGCGCCTCCAGCCCCTCGTGGGACATGATCGACTCGAACTTCTTGTCGCCCTCGATCGCGCCCTCGAAGTAGAGGAGCTGCTCGACGTACTGCTCGCGGTAGCGATCGCCCGGCGTCTTGGCCCCGCCCTCGCCGGTGCCGGTCGTGCTGGTCGGAGCCGGCGGCGCGGCTGGCTGGACCGGCTTGTCGTCCTGCACCGGCTCGCCCGGCCGCTCGGCCTCGGGCTCGGCCTTCTCCTCCAGCGGCGCGCCGTCGAGCGCCCCCCACGTCCTGGGCCCGACGATGCCGTCGGCGACCAGGTTGCTCTGGAGCTGGAACGCCATCACCGCGGCGGCGGTCTTGGGCCCGAAGGCGCCGTCGGCGGCGAGGTCCGCGCCGTGCTTGATCAGCCCCTGCTGCAGCCGCCGCACCGGCTCGCCGCGCGACCCGATCCGCAGGAGCGGCTGCGGCCCCTTCGGCACCGCCATGGCGTCGAGGACCTGACCGCAGACGGCGTTGCCCCCGGCGGGATGACTCTGGATCACCGCGACGATCGCCTCGCGCTCGCCCGGGTGCGACCGCAAGAGCTCGGCCAGCCGCTCCGGATGGGCGCCGCCCTCGAGCGCCCGGCGGGCCTCGGCCACCGCCGGGGGCTCGGACGCCGGAGCCGTGATCCCCGCGAGGTCGGGGCCGTGGACCGGGGCCTCGGAGCGGACGTCCGGGCCACGGACCGGCAGAGCTTGGTCCCCCATGTCTCCTCCTACGTGAACGGCGACGAGTTGCTTCCCCCAGAGAGAGCCCGTCGCCGGCGGATGTGACGCCCGCCCCCCGCCCGGCGTTCGCCCGCCGGGCGCGGCCCAACCCGATCGCGCCCGGCGGACCTTGCACGGTCACGGCCGGGCCGGCGACACTGGCCAGCAACGTTGTCGTCCGCACCGCCGAGTACGCCGCGCGCCGCCGGCGCGCCCCCTGCCGCGGCCGGCAGCGCCGCGCCCGGAGCCGGGACGCCGTGGCCGGGGGTCGCCCGCACCGGCGAGATCATGGACCTCCTGCTCACGGTCGGTTACGTCGACGGGCTGTTCCACCACAAGGAGCAGGCCTACATCCGGCGCTACGTCGAGTCCGTGCTGGCGGTGGTCGAGCGCGGCGCGGCGTCGCTCGACGAACAGGTCCGGCGGCGCCAGGGCTTCCTCGAGCACGTCGACGCCACCCTCGCCCGGCTCGGCGGCGAGGTCGCGGCGCTCGGCGACGAGGTCCAGGCCCGCGACGACGCCGGCTACGTGCCGACCCGGCTCAAGGTGCGCGCGGTCAGCCTGTTCCGCAGCTTCCCCGCCGCGGAGCAGGCCACGGTGCTCGAGCTGGTGCGCGGCCTGATGCACGCCGACGGCCTCATCAGCCAGCCCGAGCACCGGCTGTACGAGGAGCTGCTCGCCTACTTCACCGGGCCGCCGCCGCCGCAGGCCGGCGCCGTCACCGCCACCGACCTGCGCGCGCCCGCGGCCGTCGCCGGCCGGCCGCTCGTGCTCGCGCCGGCGGCCTGGCTCGACCTGCAGGGCGTCGGCCACCCGCTGCTCGATCCGCTCGAGCAGAGCTACTCGCCCCACCCCGTCGAGCGCCAGGCCCAGGTCGCGCTCGACCACCAGCTCGTCGGCCAGGCCATGGAGGTGTGGAGCCGGCAGCGGGCGCAGGGCAACGGCCTGCTCGCCGGCGTCACCGACCTCGCGCGATTCCCCGCCGGCACCCGCTTCCTCGATCGCCACGTCCACGTCGTGCGCCCCGCCGGCGCGACCGAGCTGATCGTCCTCGGCGATCTCCACGGCTGCTACGGCTGCCTCAAGGCGGCGCTCCTGCAGACCGACTTCATCAACCGGGCGTGGGCCCACCAGTGGGATCCGGCGCGCTACCCCGACGTCAAGCTGATCCTGCTCGGCGACTACATCGATCGCGGCCGCTTCAGCTTCGACGGCGTCCTGCGCGCGGTCCTGCGGCTCCTGGTCACGATGCCCGATCAGGTCATCGTGCTGCGCGGCAACCACGAGCACTTCCGGGCCAACCAGGGCCACATGTACAGCGTGGTCTACCCGGCCGAGGCCCTGACCTCGATCATCGGCCACGTCCCGTTCGAGGTCCTCGAGGGCTACCGCCGGCTGTTCGAGGAGATGCCGACCGCGTGCCTGGTCGATCGCACGCTGTTCGTCCACGGCGGCGTGCCTCGCGAAGACACCTTCGCCGAGCGCTACCGCGACCTGGGCAGCCTGAACGACCCCGAGCTGCGCTTCCAGATGATGTGGAGCGACCCGGAGCAGACCGAGCAGGTCCCGGTCGAGCTGCAGCGGCAGAACCCGCGCTTCAGCTTCGGCCGCCAGCAGTTTCGCGCCTTCATGGAGCGCGTCGGCTGCCACACCATGGTCCGCGGCCACGAGAAGATCGAGCGCGGCTTCGACGTGGTCTACGACCTCGGCGACCGCCTGCTCCTCAACCTGTTCTCGGCCGGCGGCTTCGACAACCCCGACCTCCCCGCCGACTGCTCGTACCGCAAGGTCACGCCGATGGCGCTCACGATCCACCACCGCCCCGACGGCGCGCGCGCCGTGCCCTGGCCCATCCACTACCAGCCGTTCTGCTACGACGTGCACAACGGCTTCCACCGCCCGGCGCCGCTGCTCGAGCTCCGCTACTGACCGCGCGCGGGCGCGGCCCGCTCCTAACGAACGGCGTCGGCAAGCGCC
Organism: uncultured delta proteobacterium; assembly: GCA_900696455.1. Taxonomy (GTDB): domain Bacteria; phylum Myxococcota_A; class Polyangia; order Haliangiales; family Haliangiaceae; genus UBA2376. Next base: position 239 of record CAADGB010000529.1, on the reverse strand, counting down.
CGACATCATTCGCGCGACGGCCGCGGCTTGTCGGCCTTCGACACGCCCTCGCTGGCGCTCGGGCGGCTCAGGCCGACCGGAGAGATGCAGCTCGCCGTTCGTTTCCCGCGATCTCCTAACGAACGGCGTCGGCAAGCGCCCGACATCATTCGCGCGACGACCGCGGCTTGTCGGCCTTCGACACGCCCTCGCTGGCGCTCGGGCGGCTCAGGCCGACCGGAGAGATGCAGCTCGCCGTT
>CAADGB010000528.1 GCA_900696455.1 uncultured delta proteobacterium | reverse complement strand
GACCTCGAGCGCGGCGGCCTCGGGCGCGACGTTCGCCGGCGGCGGCGGCGGCGCCAGCACCGCGGTCGCCACCGCGCCCGCGTCGTGCCTCGCCACCGGCGAGGTCACCGGCGCGCCGGGCGCCGCCCGCTCGGGCCGGGTCACCCACCACAGGACGATGGCGAGGGCCACCGCCAGCGCGGCCCCCGCCCCCACCAGCCGCCCCCGGCGGCCGCGGCGCGGCCCCTCGTCGAGCGCGCGCACCAGCGCGGCCATCGACGGGAAGCGCGCCTCGGGATCGCGATGGAGCCCGCGCGCGACGATCGCGTGCAGCCACGCCGGGACCGGGCGCAGCGGCGGCGGGACGCCGAGCGCGATCGCCGAGGCGATCGCCGCCGTGGTCCTGCCCGGGAACGGCCGCCGCCCGTGCAGCGCCTCGTACAGGGTGGCGCAGAAGCTGAACTGATCGCCGCGCGCCGCGCCGGCCTCGCCGATCAGCCGCTCGGGCGGCATGTACGCCGGCGTGCCGATCGGCCCCGCGGTCGTGGTGGCGGTCACCGCCGGCGCGACCTCGTGGCGGGCGTGGGCGACGCCGAAGTCGGCCAGCCGGGGCCGGCCGTCGTCGCCGACCATGATGTTGCCGGGCTTGATGTCGCGGTGGACCAGGCCGGCGTCGTGGGCGGCGACGAGGCCGGCGCCGAGCTGGCGGAACAGGGCCACGACCTCGGGCCACGGCCGCGGCGTGGCCAGCCACGTCGACAGCGGCACGCCGCGCACCAGCTCCATCGCCAGGAAGATGCGACCGTGGCGCACGCCGACGTCGTGGACGGCGATGACGTTGGGGTGCGTCAGGCGCGCCATCGCGCGCGCCTCGTCGAGCAGGCGCTCCTGGGGCTCGCCCGGGGCGTAGCGGTCCGCCAGCACCTTGATCGCCACCTCGCGGTCGAGCGACCGATCCCGCGCCCGCCACACCACGCCCATCGCGCCGCGACCGAGCTCCTCGAGGAGCTGGTAGCGATCCCCGAGGTCGGGGGCGTCGGCCGGCGCCGGGCGCGCGGGCGCGCGGGCGCCGCGGGCCCCGGCGGTGGCGGCGGTGGCGGCGGTCGCGGCGACCGCGTCCGGCGAGTCGACCGCCTCGGCCGGTCCGGCCGAGCCCGCGGGATCGCCGCTGTCGCGCGCCGGGCGGGTCTCCTCCGCCGCCGGCGATCGCGCGTCGCGAGGACCGGGCGCCACCACGCCTCGAATGATAGCCCCAGGCGGCGGCGGGCTCACCGCAGTTTGCCACCGGGACAGCCTTGGCCGCACGCTGCCACCGCCTGCCACGGCCGCGCGGCCGCCGGTGTGGTTCAAGGAGCCATGCTCCACCGCTGCCCACCCGGTCCCCGCTCCGTCCTGGCGGCCCTCGTCGCCGCGACCCTGCCCCTCGCCGGCTGCTTCCACGTCAACCTCGGCGCCCCGCCGCCCCGCACCGCCCCCGCCGCCGAGCGGATGACGGCCTACGAGCGCCTGCGCCCGGCCGGCGAGCTCCACACCTTCCGCGCCGTCGCCACCGGCACCCACAGCGCGCGCCTCGAGCACACCCACGAGCTGGTGCTCGCGGACGGCTCGATCGTCCACCACGCGGACGACCTGCTGCCGGTGGTGGCCGACGACAGCGTGGCCGCCGCCGCCGCCCGCCGCAGCGGCTCCGCGCGCCGCAACAAGGTGGCCTGGATGATCGGCGGCGCGGTCGCGGTCGCGGCCGGCACGTTCCTGGTCTGGCGCGGCTTCGACCAGAACCACGAGCACGCCTTCGACGACACCGACCCCGGCGACGGCATGATCAAGCTCGGCGTCGCCGTCGGCCTGGGCGGCGCGCTGGTCGGGACCCTCGGCGCCACCCACCAGGGCTGGACCGAGGCCCGCGAGCGGCGCGCCGCGTTCCTCGCCTACGACGCGGGCCTCCGCCAGCAGCTCGCGCTGTGCGTGGACGGCCTCCGGCTGGTCGACTGCGCCCCCGCGGCCGAGCCCGGCCTCACCCCCGACCCGGTCGCGACGCCGTCGAGCGCCGGCCCGGACGCGGCCCCGGGCCCCGCCGACGCGACCCCGCCGCCCGTCGACGCGCCCCCGCCGGCCGCCGACGCGACCCCGCCGGCCGCCTACGGCATGCCGCCGGCGCCGCCCATGAACGGCGCCATCTGATCCAGGAGCGCCTCGAGCTGGCGATCGCTGATGGTGAGGCCGAAGCGGAGGCGATCGCCCTTGCGCTCGAAGCGCAGGCCGCGCACGACGTCGCCCACCTCCTTGCCGAGGGCCCCGGCCTGCCGCTTGAGCTCGGGGATCCCGCGCGCGATCTCGTCGGCCATGGCGCGGTCGACGATCTCGACCGAGAGCTCGAAGGCGAGGCCCCGGTCGAGGTCCACCCACCCGCGGACCCGCCCGACCTTGTCCGCGAGCGGCGTGCCGGTGGCGTCGCCGACGTACCACATGGCGTGGCGGCGATCGACCCGACCCAGCTCGGCGACCAGCGTGGCGTCCGCGGTCGCGTTCTCGCGCGCCGCGGCGGCGACGTCGGCCTCGAGGTCGGCCCGCGTGGTCGGCGGCGGCACCAGCGTCGTCGGCGGGAGCTGGGTCACCGTCCGGGTGAGCAGCGCGCCGTCGGCCAGCGCCAGGTAGCCGGCGGTGATGGTCCCGAGCGGGCCGGTCATGTCGATCGCCGCGTACGCGCGATCGGGGTCGACGCGGACCGTGAACCCGGCCCGGGCCGCGCAGCGCTCGAGCTGGGCCACGTCGAAGCCCTTCATGACGTAGCGCATGACCAGGCCGTCGCGGCCGTAGGCGACGGCGCCCATCATGTCGAGGTCGGGGCTGGTGTCGAGGAAGCAGCGCGACCACTCGGTCATGCCGGGCGAGAGCTGCTCGACGCTGCCCATGAGGCGCGCGAACGGCGAGCTGCGCAGGAAGTCCTGCAGGCGGAGGTAGTTGCCGCCGAACAGGAGCGCGTTGCCCGCCGGCAGGTGCGCGAGCAGGGCCGCCTCGGGCGGACGCAGCGCCCCCGACGACCGCTCCGGCATTCCATCCTTCTCGCAGCCGGCCAGCGCCACCAGCGCGGCCAGCACCAGGCTTCCCGGGAGCTTCATGGCCCGTCGGTACCGCGGCCGCGCGCGCCGCGCAACCGGCGGCTCGCGGCGGCGGCGACGCGCCGGTACGCGCGGCCCGCGAAATGGGTCTATCCTGGCGGTGGCCTGAATCGGCGCCGCCAGCCGCCGTCCCACCGCCATGTCCCGCCCGCTTCGCCCCGCCCGCCCCCTCGCCGCCGCCGCCGCCGCCGCCGCCGTGGCGCTCGCGGCCCTCGGCGCGGCCGGCCTCGCCGCCGCCCAGCCCGGCGCCGGGCCGCCGCCGCCGCCGCTCGAGCTCGACCTCGTCCCGATGCCGCCGCTCGAGCTGGTCACCGGACCCGCGCTCGCGACCGACCACGTCCGCCGCCACGACGTCGCCATCGCCGCGTGCCTCGACCGCGGCCGCGCCCGCGTGGTCCGCACGATGCGGGTCAGCCTGCGGTGGACCGCCGCCGGCGCGATCCGCGCGGTCAACGTCGGCGGCGGCTCCGCCGCCTTCAACCGCTGCGCCGCCGCCGCGCTCCGAGGTCGCCTCGCCGTGGCGCCCGGCCGCCCGGGGTCGGCGTGGGTGACGGCGCGGGTCAACCGCCAGCCGCGCGCCGTCGCGCCGCCTGCCCGGCCGACCCCGCCGACGATCCCGGCACCTCCACCACCACCTCCTCCTTCTCCGTCGCCTCCGCCTGCCCGGCCGCCGGTCACGACCGCGCCCGACCTCCACCGCTGCACCGTCGACGCCGACTGCACGATCCACTTCCGCACCAGCGCCTGCATCGCGCAGGACCCGATCGCGGTCAACAAGCACGACCCGGCGGCGGTGCGCGCCGCCTACCCGGTGCGCCGCATCGAGTGTGCGATGGGCGGCCCGCAGTACCAGGAGCTGCTCCTGGCCAACCAGGGCCGGTACGCGGCGGCCTGCGAGCAGGCGCGCTGCGTGGTCAAGGACGCGGGGCCGCGCCCCACCCGCCCCGGCGTGTCGCGCTGACGACGCACCCCCGCCGGGCTCATCGACCGCACCCGGTGACCCCGACAGCGCGCGCGCGATGTGCTTCAATGCGCGCGATGGCCAAGCTACGCATCGAAATCCGCGCTCGCCCGGCGGCCACCGCCGAGCTCCAGCGCACGGTCCGGGAACGGCTGACCCGCGCGGTCGGCCACTGGGGCTCGCTCATCGAGCGCATGACCCTCCGCTTCGAGGACGTCAACGGGCCCAAGGGCGGGCTCGACACCCGCTGCGCGATCCACGTCGCGATCTCGGGCCTCGCGCCGCTGCAGGTCGAGCTGGTCGGCGCCGACCGCGGCCGCGCGTTCGCGGCGGTGGCGCCGAAGTTCGAGCGCGCGGTGCGCAAGCTGCTCGAGAAGCGCGAGCGCGCCGCCGGCCGGGCCAGCGTCTCGACCCGGCCCGGACCGCGGCCGACCGAGCCCTCGCCCAGCCTCATCGGCCGGCGCGAGGGACGCGGGGCCGCGAACGAGCAGCTCGCGCGCGACCGGCCCGACAAGGCCCGGCGCGACGCGATCGTCGACACCGCCCAGCCCGGCGTGTCGGCGAGCGATCGCGTCGCCGGCGGTGGGCACTCGGCCCGCCGCAACGCGCGCAAGTCGCGCACCGGCATGACGGTGACGCTCGAGGACTCCCTGACCCGGCCGTCGCGCAAGTCGACGCGCAAGTCGAAGAACCGCGCCAAGGTCAGCCAGGGCAAGGAGCGCACCGCCCTCGCCAAGGCCCTCTCCCCGACGTCCCGCGCCCGCCGTGGGCGGGCGGCGCGCGGCCAGCCCTGACCGGCGCCTGGCCCTGCTCCGCCACCTCCCGAGCTCGGCCGGGGTTGCCAGGGTCGTGAGCGGCCTTACGTTGGCCGGGACCATGTCCTCCGCCGAGCCCACCGCCCCCCTCGCGCCCGCCGAGGTGACCTCGGCCGGCGATCGCCAGGCCGTCCGGCAGGCGCTCGCCGAGCTGGAGCGGACCCGGGCTCGCCTCGAGCGCGACCACGCCCGCGCCCTGGAGGACGAGCGCGAGCGGCTCGTGGCCCAGCTCCTGCCGGTCCTCGACAACCTCGACCGATCGATCGCCGCGGGCGCCGGCGCAGGCACCACCGGCGCCGGCGAGGTTGGCCAGCCCGCCGGCGACGACCCGCTCGTCGAGGGCGTGCGCATGGTGCGCGCCCAGCTCGCCGCCGTGCTCCGCGGCTACGGCCTCGAGCGCTTCGACGCGGTGGGCGCGCGCTTCGATCCGCGCGATCACGACGCGGTCGCGACCCGCGAGGTCGCCGATCCTGCCGACGACGGCGTGGTGGTCGAGCAGTGGGAGCCCGGCTACCGCGCCCAGGCCCGGGTGCTGCGGCCGGCGCGGGTCGTGGTCGGGACCTACCGTCCGCGCGCCGCGCCCGCGCCGAACCCCGGGATCCGCATCCCGGTCCGCACGGCCTGAGCCGCCGCGGTCCGCGATCCGGACGATCAGTCGAGCTCGATCAGCTCGCCGCGCGTCGGCTCGGGCGTGGCCTCCAGCGGCTCGTCGGGCTCGACCAGCGCCTTCAGACGTTCGGCCATCGGCGCCGCCACGATCGCCGCCGGCGCGTCCGCGACCTGCTCGAGATCCCGGCGCGCCGCCAGCCAGCGCCGCCGCAGCGCCTCGTCGAGCGTCCGGTCGCGCGCGGCCTGGCGCGCCGCGGGCAGGTGCGCCGCCGCCAGCTCGCGGGCGACGACCAGCACGCCGCTCCGCAGGAGCTCCCGGATCGCCAGCACCTCGCGCGCGACCTCGACCACGGCGGTCGCGGTCTCGGGCGCGCGCCCCGGATCGACGCGCGCCGCGGCGCCGGCCACGCGCTCGTGGAGCAGCTCGAGCTGACCCTCGTACGAGGTGATGGTCCCGGCCAGGACCTTGCGCAGGGGCGTCGCGACCGAGGTGTCGCCGGCCAGCCGGTGATCGAGCCGGATGCGCATGGCCCGGCTCGCGAACCCGTCGATCGCGACCAGCGCCGCCCGCAGCGCGGCGTCGACCTGCTCGAGCCCGGCCAGCGAGGGCTCGCCGTGAGGCGCCAGCTCGGCGCCCAGCCGCCGCTCGTGCTCGTCGAGATCGAGGGCCTCGAGCTGGGCCAGGCTGTGCACCGCGTCGAGGAGCTGCTGCGCCGTCCGTCCACTCATGGCGACGCCCAGGATACCGCCGGCGCGGCGCCGTGCGGGCGATGTGCGCGCGCGTCCGACAGCGTGCCCCTCATGCCGCGGGGGTGAGCCTGGTTACCGTTGGCGAGAAAAACCCGCACTTCGTGCGACCGCCCCGGCGCGATCTGACACAGACTCGTGGTGATGGCGCTCATCCCGCGAGCGGTGATGCGGAGCGACGTCGGCGTGGTGCGCGAGCGCAACGAGGACGCGGCCCACGTCGACGAGTGCGGGCGCTTCGTCATCGTCGCCGACGGCATGGGCGGCCACGGCGCCGGCGACGTGGCCAGCGCGATGGCGGTGGAGATCGTGCGGGCGTGCCTGGAGGCCGAGGAGGCCATGCTGGCCGCCTACGCGGCCGATCCGTCGGTGGCCGGCCGGACGCTGCTCGCCAACCAGATGCGCCGCGCCGTCGAGCGCGCCAACCAGCTCGTCTACGAGCGCAGCGAGCGCGAGGCCGACAAGCACCAGATGGGGTCGACCCTCGAGCTGGTGGTGCTGTGCGGCCACGAGGCGTTCATCGCCCACGTCGGCGACAGCCGGACCTACCTGGTGCGCGGCGCGCGCGCCGCCCAGCTCACGAGCGACCACACCGTGGCCGAGACCATGCGCCGGGCGGGCACGCTGTCGGCCGAGGACGCCGAGGCCTCGCCCATGCGCAGCGTCCTGTCCAACGCCGTCGGGGTCACCCCCACGGTGTCGGTCGACCTGCTGCGGGTCGAGCTGCGCCCGGGCGATCGCCTGCTGGTGTGCAGCGATGGCCTCCACGACTACTTCACCCGCGACGAGCTGGCGCTCCACGTCGCCGCCGGCGACCCCGAGGCGGCGCTGGCCCGCATGATCGATCAGGCGCGGCAGGCCGGCGGCCACGACAACATCACCGGCGTCATGATCGAGGTCGTCACCCGCCCCGCCGCCACCGCCCCGCCCATCCCCCTCGACGAGGTCGAGGAGGAGCCCACCAACCCGATCTCGATGCCGGTGCCGCCGTCGGTGCCAGTGCTCCTCGACGGCGTCTCCGATCGCTCGCTGGCCAACTTCGTCGATCAGACCCTGCGCGAGCAGAGCCGGCCCAACCCGGCCCCCCGCGCCGACGCCGGCGAGCAGAACTGACCGCGGCGCGCGGCCCTCGCGGGTCCGATACCCCCACCCCGCGGCGCGCGCGGGTGACGAGCGCGCGCGGTCAGCCCGGCGCGAGCTGGACGTCGGCCAGGACGCCGTAGTGATCGCTGGCGCAGATCGCGTCCGCGCCCTCGCCCTCGCGCTCGGTCAGCACCACCGCCGAGCCGCGCACCGTGCCCCGCCCGTCCTTCTTGCGGGTGGTGACCAGGACGTAGTCGATGCGGCGATCGAGATCGAGCGAGCGCAGCGGCCGGGTGTGGGCGTTCTCGCTCGACCAGGTGATGCCCTGGGCCGGGCCGTCGCCGGGGCCGGGCTCGCGGAGGAGCCGCAGCCACGCGTCCTGGAAGTGGGTGCGGCGGCCGGCCAGGGTGGTGAGCCCGCGCAGGAACCGCACCTCGTCGCTGTCGGCGGTGGCGTTGAGATCGCCGGTCAGGATCTGGGGCGGATCGTCGTTGCCGCGGCCGCAGGCACGGATCGCCTCGTCGACCGCGACCACCTGGGCCTCGCGCGCCGCCCCGTCGTCGAGGCGGTAGTGCAGGTGCGTGGTGTGGACCCAGACCGGCCCCGCCGGCGTGTCCAGGCGCGCCGACAGGAGGACGCGGGCCTCGGTGGGGCGGGCCTCGGGCAGGCGCCGCGCTCGCCGCTCGATCACCGGCCAGCGGGCGAGGATCGCCAGGCCCTCCTCGCCGCCGGGCCGCCCGGGGCCGAAGGCGTCGTCGGGCCAGGCCAGCGCCACGGCGTAGGTCGCGGTCATGCCCAGGGCCTCGGCCAGGAGGTCGGCGGTGGTGCGGCCGGACCGGCCGTCGAGCGGCCGCACCTCCTGCAGGCACACCACGTCGGGCGCGAGGGCGAGGAGCTGGCGGCGCGCGAGGGCGAGGCGCCGCTCGAGCGGCGGCTCGGTGCCCCACAGGTTGAGGGTGACGACGCGGGCGTGGAGCGGCCCCGCGCTCACGCCGGGCCCCGGTAGCTCACCCGCGAGGTCGTGGTCTCGGCGACCTGCAGCTCGACCAGCGACGGCAACGACGGCGCCAGCCGCGCCCACAGCCACGCCGCCAGCAGCTCGCTGGTCGGGTTGGCCAGGCCGTCGACCTCGTTGAGCACCTGGTGGTCGAGGGCGCGCACCAGCGGCTGGACGTGCTCGTCGATGGCGGCGAAGTCCATGACCCAGCCCAGCTCGGGGTCGACCTCGCCCTCGATCACGACCACCACCAGGTACGAGTGCCCGTGCATGCGCGCGCACTTGTGACCGGGCGGCACCCGCGGCAGGAAGTGGGCAGCCTCGAACCGGTACGAGCGCTCAAGCCGGGTGCGCATGCGCCGGCACCCTACCGCACCGCGGCGTGCTACGAAAGCCGGGCGCCAGATGGCCGTCGTACCCCGCTTCGCCGCCTGGGCCGAGCTCGATCGGCGGATCTGGACCCTGGCCCTGGCCCGCGCGGTCAACACCGTCGGCCTGTCGCTGGTGATGGCGTTCCTCGGCGTCTACGTGGTCGACGAGCGCGGCTACTCCGCCGCCCTGTTCGGCGCCATCGCGCTGGGCGCCAACCTCGCCCAGTCGGCGACCAACGCCTGGGCCGGCGAGCTCTCCGACCGCGTCGGCCGCCGCCCGATCATGGTCGGCGCCCTGACCGTGCGCGCCGCCGTCATCGCCGGGCTCGGCGTGCAGGTGCTCCTGCACGCGCCGCTGTGGTCGCTGGCCCTCAACTTCGTCGCCAGCTCGGCGCTGCGCGGCTGCTTCGAGCCGCCGGCCTCGGCGCTGGTGGCCGACATCGCGCAGCCCCACCAGCGGGTGGCGGCGTTCGGGCTGCAGCGCATGGGCGTCAACCTGGGCTGGGCGGTGGGGCCCGCCGCCGGCGGCCTCCTGGCCGTGGTCATCCCCTACGGCGCGGTCTTCTTCCTCGCCGCCGCCGGCCTCCTGATCGCGGCCTGGACCTGCCGCGGCCTCGACGATCCGCGCGAGCGCGGCGGCGGCCACCAGCTCGAGCGCGTGCGCCTGCGCGACGCCTTCGCCGTCGCCCTCCGCCAGCCGCCGATGGTCGCGCTGCTGCTCGGCTCGTTCCTGTTCTCCCTCGCCCACACCCAGCTCTTCAGCGTGTTCGCGATCTACATGACCAAGGGCCTGGGCCTGGCCAAGGACGAGGTCGGCCTCCTCTACTCGCTCAACGGCGCCCTGGTGCTGGTCATGCAGTGGCCGGCGCTGGGCGCGATCCGTCGCGTCGGCACCCACGCCGCGCTGATCGGCGCGTCGCTGGTGTTCGCGCTCGGCTTCGGGCTCATCGGGCTGGCCGAGGGCCTGGCCGGGGGCGCGGTCGCGATCGCGGTCATCACCGTGGCCGAGGTGCTGTTCGCCCCCGCCCACCAGGCCGCCGCCGCCGAGAGCGGGAACGCCGCGCGCCTCGGCGCGACGTTCGGGCTGGTCGGCTTCACCCAGATGCTGGGGGTCGCGTTCGGCCCCCTGGTCGGCGGCGCCCTGTTCGACGCCATCGGGCACCACCACCTGGCGATGTGGGGCGCGGTGTCCGGGGTGTGCCTGGCCCTGGCCGCGACCTTCGCCATCTACGCCCGGGTCGCAGTTTCTCGCTCACCCGGGGCCGAACTTGGGTAGCCTGGCGGCGATGATCGACCCGAGGGGAACCGCCCTGCTCGCGCTGTCCGGGCTCGCCGGCCTGGCCGGCCTCACCGCCTGCGGCGGCGCCGACGGCGGCGCGCCGCCCGACGCCGCCCTGCCGACCTGGCGGCGCGACCTGCCGCCGTCGAGCGTCATGGGCGATCGCCGCGGCCTGACGCCGGCGCGCGGCATCATCCACCTGCACTCGCCCTACTCCCACGACGCCTGCGACGGCCGGCCGCGCCCGGGCGGCGCCGTCGACGAGGACTGCCTGGCCGATCTGCGCGCCGCGCTGTGCACGACCCGCATGGACTTCGCCGCGCTCACCGATCACGACGACAGCATGGCCGGCGAGCCGTTCGAGGACCTGTTCGTCCGCCGCGGCGGCGACCAGCTCGTCCTCGGCAGCGGCGGCGCCCCCATCGCCTCGCGCCTGGCCTGCCCCGACGGCCCCGGGCCGCTGGTCACCGTCGGCGGCGAGAACCCGCTCATGCCGATCATGCTCGATCGCCACGTCGCCGGCTCGATCGAGGAGCGGCGCGACCTCTACAACGGCCGCGACGCCGCGTCGGTCGCCGCCTTCCGCGACGCCGGCGCCCTGGTGTGGGTCCCGCACACCGAGGGCTGGACCACGCCCGAGCTGGCGGCGGTGGCCCCCGACGGCATCGAGATCTACCAGCTCCACGCCAACATCGATCCCGACATCCGCGCCGAGCGGCTCGGCCTGCCCGCCGCGGGCGCGATCCAGGCCGTGGTCGAGTTCGCCGACACCAACCCGACCGGCCCCGAGCCCGATCTGGCGCTCCTGTCGTTCCTCCTGCCCAACACCCCGTCGCTGGCGCGCTGGGACGAGCTCCTGGCCATGGGCCTGCGGGTCACGGGCTCGGGCGGCACCGACGCCCACCAGAACGCGCTGCCCATCACCCTGCGCGACGGCGAGCGCGGCGACTCCTACCGCCGCATGCTGCGCTGGTTCGCCAACACCGTGCTGGTCGCCGACCGCACCGATCCAGTGCAGATCGAGGACGCGATCCGGGCCGGGCGCATGTACCTCGCCTTCGAGATGATGGGCACCCCGGTCGGGTTCGACGTCCGCGCCACCGTCGGCGCCACCGTCACCGAGCTCGGCGGCGAGGTCGCCGCCACCGCCGGCGCCACCCTCGAGGTCAGCGTGCCCACGATCTTCGAGCTGCCGGCCTCCCTGCCGGCGCCGGCGATCCGGGCGCGCGTCGTGCGCGTCACCGCCGGCGGCGCGACCGAGGTCGCGGCGGGGCCGGGGCCGACCGTGACGGCCCCGCTCGACACCGCCGGCGCCTACCGCGTCGAGGTGCTGATCCGGCCCCACCACCTCGGCCCGTACCTCGGCCACCTCGGCACGGCCCACGCCGACGCCGAGCACCCGTGGATCTACGCCAGCCCGATCTACGTGACCCCCTGAGGCTCCCTGGGGCCCCCT
>CAADGB010000527.1 GCA_900696455.1 uncultured delta proteobacterium | reverse complement strand
CGGGTCGCGCCGCCGCCCGCGCGCGTCCCGCCGGGTCGCGCCGCCGCACGCGCGCGGACCGTCCCGCCGCGCCCGGCCGCCGGCATTGCCGCGACCCGGCATCGCGCGTAGGGTGCCGGCATGGCCCGCTCCAAGGTCGCCGTCCTCCGCGTCCGCCCCGACTCCGTCCTCGACGACATCGCCCGCCTCCACGACCTCGCCGACATCAGGGCGGCGTTCCAGCCCGGGGCCACGACGATCCTCAAGGACAACATCTCCTGGCACTACCCGTTCCCCGGCGCCAACACCACGCCGTGGCAGCTCGAGGGCACGGTGCGGGCGCTGCGCGACCGCGGCTTCGCCGACCTGGTCTGCGTCCAGAACAAGACCGTGGTCACCGACGCCTTCAAGGGCGAGGACCTGAACGGCTACGTCCCCATCTTCAAGGCCTACGACGTCCCGGTCCGCTACAACTTCAAGCCCGAGGACATGAGCTGGTCGGTGTACCGGCCCAAGGCGAAGATGAACGTCCTCGACCAGATCTTCCCCGAGGGCATCCTCATCCCCGACGACTTCCACGGCACCAACATCGTCCACCTGCCGACGGTGAAGTGCCACATCTACACCACCACCACCGGCGCGATGAAGAACGCGTTCGGCGGCCTGCTCAACACCAAGCGCCACTACACCCACTCCTGGATCCACGAGACCCTGGTCGACCTGCTGGCCATCCAGCAGGAGATCCACGCCGGCCTGTACGCGGTGATGGACGGCACCACCGCCGGCGACGGCCCCGGCCCGCGCACGATGCGCCCGGTGCAGAAGGACGTGGTCCTGGCCTCGGCCGATCAGGTCGCGATCGACGCGGTGGCGGCGGCGATGATGGGCTTCGACCCGATGTCCTTGCCCTACATCCGCCTCGCCGACGAGCAGGGCCTGGGCAACGGCCGGCGGGAGAACATCGAGGTCGTGGGGCAGCCCGAGCTCGCCGACGAGCGGTGGGGCTTCTCGGTCGGCGACAACGGCGCGTCGCGGGTGGGCGACATCATGTGGTTCGGCCCGCTCAAGCGCTTCCAGAAGCTGTTCTTCCACACGCCGCTGGTCAACGTCTTCGTGATGGGCTCGGAGGTCTATCACGACTACTACCGCTGGCCCCTGCGCGACAAGAAGGTGTTCGAGGACTGGCGCGCCACCACGCCGTGGGGCCGCCTGTTCGAGCGCTACCAGGCCCAGGGCACGCTGCGCGGCGGCGCCGGCGCCGCGCCGGCCGGACCGTCAGCCGGACCCGAGCAGGCGCGCTCGTAGCCGGTCGACGGCGCGGGCGTGCAGCCGGCTGGCCCACGATCGCGACAGGCCGAGCTCGGCGCCGGCCTCGACCAGCGTCTTGCCCTCGACGTAGTGCTTCTCGAGGAGCGCGCGCTCGCGCTCCGGCAGCGCGGCCAGCGCCTCGGCGACCTCGGTGCGCCGGCGCTCGTGGATGAGCGGCTCGTCGGCGGCCTCGGCGGTGGGCATGCGCTCGGGCGCGATCTGATCGAGCGACACCGCGTACATGGTCCGGATCGCGCCCAGCGCGGCCTTGACCTCGTGCAGGCGGTCGGCGGTGGTCGCGGCCAGGGTGGCGTCGCGGGCGGCGGCGGCGCGATCGGCCTGGGCCTCGAGGTAGCTGGCGGCGGCGCGCAGCGTGGTGATGCGGATCCACACCCCGCGCGGCAGCGCGGTGTGGCGGCGCAGGCCGTCGAGGATCGCGCCCTGGACCCGGTACCAGGCGAAGGTGCGGAAGCTGGCGCCGGCGGTCGGATCGTAGCGGCTGGCGGCCTCGGCCAGGCCCAGGTTGGCCATCGCGACCAGCTCCTCGAGGCTGATGTGGGCGCGGACGCGGGCGTGGAACAGCGCCGCCGCTCGCCTGGCCAGGTCGAGGTGGCGCTCGGCCAGCTCCGACCGATCGGCGTTCACCCGCGGAGGATACCGCGGACGGCGGCCGGGAAGCCACCCGGCGGCCGCCGGTGATAAGGTCCGCGCGCTCCTCCCCTCCGCCCGTGGCCACCTTCACCCGACTCGACGACGCCGACGCTCGCGCCATCGCCGGGGCGTTCGCGCTCGGCGACGCGGCGGCGCTGGCCCCGATCGCCGCCGGCACGATCAACTCCAACTTCGCGCTCACCACCGCCGCCGGGCGCTGGTTCGTGCGGGTCAACGAGGGCAAGGCGCCCGCCGACGTCGCCTGGGAGGCGGCGCTGGTGGTCGACCTCGCCGCCGCCGGCCTGCCGGTGCCGGCGCCCCTGCCCACCGCCGACGGCGCCCGCTTCCTCGTCCACCGCGGCCTCCTGGTCAGCGTCTTCCCGTGGCGGAGCGGCCACCACCGCGCCCCCGCCGCCGTCACCGTCGCCGACGCCCGCGCCATCGGCGGGGCGCTGGCCGACCTCCACCGGGTGGCGAGCGCGCGCCCGCGCGCGACCTGGCGCGACGGCATCTACCAGTTCGCCGACATCGTCGCCCGCTTCGAGGGCTTCCGCGCCTCGCCCGATCCCGCGCTCGGCCACGCCGTCGCCGTCCTCGCCGACGAGCTGGCCTGGCTCGAGGCCCAGGCCGCGGTCCGCGCCGCGGCCGAGCACGGCGTGATCCACGGCGACCTGTTCCGCGACAACGTGCTGTGGGAGGGCGAGCGCCTGGTCGCCATCCTCGACTTCGAGCAGGCGTCGCGCGGCAGCCTGGTCTACGACCTCGCGGTCGCCGTCAACGACTGGTGCTGGGACGCCGGCCGGCGCGAGGGCGCCTTCCGCGCCGACCTCGCCCTCGCCCTGGTCGCCGCCTACGACGCGCGCCGCCCGCTGTCGGCCGCCGACCGGGTGGCGCTGCCGGTCGAGCTGCGGGCCGCGGCCGCGCGCTTCACCGTCACCCGCATCACCGATGTCCACCTCCGCCAGGTTGACAACCCCGACAAGGACTTCCGTGCCTTTCTGGCAAGGGTGGAGCACTGGCGAGGTCCTGGACTTGGCTGGCCTTTCTCGCTCGTGTAGCGTTCGCGCGCCGGCGCGACGCCGGCCTGGAGCTTGCAGTGACCCCTGGCATGTCTCGCGTCTCGTCTTCGACCCTGGCCCTCGTCGCCGCGGTCACCGTCCTGACCGGGTGCGCCGCGCGCGCGCGGAACATCCCGGGCACGCGCATCGAGGATGATCGGCTGAACCGCAGCCTCATCGAGGCGGTGGAGCGCTACCGCGTCGCGGTCGAGAAGGCCGACGCCGAGGCGCTGTTCCTGATGGCCTCGCCCTCGTACTTCGAGGACAGCGGCACCCCGGTCGGCGCCGACGACTACGGCTACGAGGGGCTCAAGGACGTGCTGGTCGGCCGCTTCCTCATGGCGAGGGAGATCCGCTACGCCATGAAGTACGTCGCCATCCGCCGCACCTGCGCCGCCGACGCCGAGCCCGAGCCCGGCTGCCGCGCCCACGTCGAGGTCATGGTCGACGCCAGCTTCACCGTGCTCGACGCCCGCGGCCAGGACCGGCGGACCGACAAGCGCGACCAGAACGAGCTGGTGCTGGAGTGGGTCGACGGGCAGTGGAAGTTCCTGAGCGGCATGTGAGCCCCCGACATCCCTCGCGCGACGGCCGCGGCTTGTCGG
>CAADGB010000526.1 GCA_900696455.1 uncultured delta proteobacterium | reverse complement strand
CTCGGACTCCGGGGGAGGAACGATCGAGCACGAAGGTGCGGCGTGGTCCGTCGCCGAGGGGGAGTGGTCGCGTGGGGTCCCCGCAGGCCGAGTTCGATTCCACGGCCGGGTGGAGCGCGGGCAGGTGCGTCGAGGATACGGCGCCGACGGTCGGGCGAGCCGGGCCCTCCGCACCGCAGGCCGCAGGGGACCCCACGCGACCGCGACCCCGACGGCGGCGGCCCCGCCGCACCGACCCCATGAACCGCGCCGCCGGCAGCCGCAGCTCGTCGGCCGTCGGCCTTCGACACGCCCTCGCTGTCGCTCGGCCGGCTCCTAACGAACGGCGCCGGCAAGCGCCCGACATCACTCGCGCGATGGCCGCGGCTTGTCGGCCTTCGACACGCCCTCGCTCACGCTCGGGCGGCTCAGGCCGACCGGAGAGATGCAGCTCGCCGTTCGTTTCCCGCGATCTCCGACCGCGGTCGGTGCCGCGGTCGGTGAAGGGCTCAGGCCGACCGGAAAGATTGGCTCGCCGCTCGTTTCCCGCAGGCTCCGACCGCGGTCGGTGACGGGCTCAGGCCGAGCGCGGCAGCAGCACGGTGAACTCGGTGAAGCGGTCCTCCTCGGACTCCACCGTGATGAGCCCGCCGTGCAGCTCGACCAGGCCGCGGGCGATGAAGAGGCCGAGCCCCGCCGAGTCGGGCCCCGACGAGGTGTGGTGCTTGGCCGGCTTCACGTCGGTGAACGGCTCGAAGATGCGGTGGCGATGCGCCGCCGGGATGCCGATGCCGTTGTCGCGCACGCGCAGGCGCGCCCAGTCGCCGGCGTAGGTCTCGGCGGGAGCGTCGTCGACCAGGATCCGGATCTCGCCGCCCTCCGGCGTGTAGCGGATGGCGTTGGAAAGGAGGTTGACGACGACCTGGTGGATCTTGTCGACGTCCCCCGACACCGGCGCGATCGCGGCGATCGTGGGCACGATGGTCTGGCGCTTGGCCTCGGCCAGCGGCGACAGCTCGGTGACCGCGTCGCCGGCGACCTCGCCCAGCGCCACCGGCACCCGGACCAGCCGCACGCGGCCGGCCTCGAGCCGCGAGAAGTCGAGCATCTCGTCGACCAGCCGCTTGAGGCGGTGCGCGTTGCGGCGCAGCGACGCCACCGGTCGCTCCATGGGCTCGGCCAGCTCGCCGAAGCGTCCCTCCACCAGGAGATCGAGGTAGCCGACGATGCTCACCAGCGGTGTGCGCAGCTCGTGGGCGACGATCGAGATGAACTCGGCCTTGAGCTGGCCCTGCCGCTCGAGCTCGGCGTTCTTGCGCAGGAGCTGGGCCTCGGACTCGGCCAGGGCCCGCGCGCGCTGCACCATGTCGTGATCGAGGTTGGCGGTCACCGCCTCGAGCTCGGCCCGCTTGTCGGCCAGCTCGCGGGTGCGCTCCTCGATCTGCTGCTCGAGGCGCGCCGCGACCTCGAACAGCTCGGCCTGGGTCGGGACCACCGCCCGACGCTCGGAGCGGGCGATGAGGACCTCGATCGTGCGCCGGGCGGCGCGGAGCTCGAGCTCGAGCCGGGCCACGGCCTCGGTCGAGCCCGCCACCCCGGCGGCGTCGGGCGAGGTCCGCCGCCGCCGCCCCTTGCCGCCGCTGTCAGGCATCGGCGGCCCCCAGCGCCAGCGCCGCCAGCGTGTGGTTGACCAGGAGCGGCCCGGCCTGCTCGCCGAAGCTGTGGAAGCCGACCATCGGCAGCGAGGCGTAGACGTCGTCGAGCGCGCCGGTGGCGCCCAGGCCCACCGCCTCGCGGTGACGGCCCAGGCACGAGAAGGCCAGCACCGCGTCGAGCGGGCCGAGCCGCGCCGCCGCGCCGGCCAGGGCGCCGCGGGTCTGGGCCACCAGATCGCCGGGACGCATGATGCGGAGGACCGCGCCCTCGTCGACCGCCGCCGCCAGCCCGAGGGCGTCGCCGGCGACCGCCGACACCGAGCGCACGTAGGGCCGCCCTCCGACGTAGATCGCGAACGGGAAGCGGGCGGCGAGGTCGGTGTCGAGGGGGCCGCTGCCGCCCGCGGCGCGCACGACCTCGGCGTAGCGCCGGACCGCCGGGTAGCCGTCCAGCTCGAGCACCAGGCGGCGCGCCGGATCGGCGCGGGTGACGACCACGCGCAGCGGGGTCGGGATCATGTGCTCGGAGGTGATGACCTCGAACGAGGCCTGCGGCGCCAGCACCAGCACCAGCCCGGCGTCGCGCCAGGCCCGGCCGTCGTGGAACAGCGCGGCGGTCCGCAGGGCGGTGGGCTCGCCGCGGGGCAGGTCGAGGGTGGCGGAGGCGGCGCCGCCGACGAAGCCGATGCGCGGCGCCGCGGCGGCGGTGCCCAGGCAGAAGCCCTCGGCCATGGGCGAGCGACCGTCGACCAGGGTGATCGCGACGTGGCGCGCCGGGTCGAGCTCCTCGGCGGTGAGCTCGAGGTCGTGGGCCGCCGCGACCAGGGCCGCGCGCCCGGCCTGCAGCGGCCCGTGCGAGAGCGGCGCGGCCAGCCCGACCCCGGCGCGGACCCGGCGACCGTCGACGAGCATCGCGACCGCGGTGCCCTGGGTCACCGCGCCGGCGATCTCGCCGTACGAGGTGCAGCCGACGACCCGCGCCGGCGCCAGGGCCTCGCGCAAGGCCGGCGCGACCTCGTCGGGATCGAGCCGGCTCGACACGAAGGCGATGACCAGCGCGTCGGGCGCCGGGGCGAGCGCGTCCGCCAGCTCGCGCGCGACCTGGCGCGGGGCATGCGCGGCCACCGACGCGCGGCGCACCGCGCGGTCCCCGACGCCGGCGGCACGGGATCCCTGGCCCACGGTCGCCGAATATACCCGGATCGTCGGCCGAAAAGTTGCCCCCGGACGCCAGTGGTCGCTTGCATAAGGGCATGGAGAAGCTCTGCAGCGTCTGCGGCCAGTCGTTCCGCCCCGCGTTCGTCTACCAGGTCGCCGTCACCGGCGACGGCCAGCGCGGCTACTACTGCACGCTCGACTGTCGCAAGCGCGGCCTCGGTGACGAGGCCTTCCGCGCCCGGCGCGCGCGCCGGGTCGCGGTGCTGAACCAGAAGGGCGGCACCGGCAAGACCACGACCTCGGTCAACCTGGCCGCCGGGCTGGCCGAGCGCGGCCACAAGGTGCTCCTGGTCGACACCGACGCCCAGGGCAACGTCGGCGTCTCCCTGGGCGTGGCCGGCGAGAAGTCGCTGTACCACGTCCTGGTCGACGGCGCGGATCCCACCGAGGTCTCGGTGCCGGTGCGCAACCACCTCGACGTCATCACCTGCGACGCCACCCTGGCCGCCGCCGAGATCTGGCTGGCCCGCCAGGAGCCCGGCCAGCGCTCGCGGGTCATGACCCGCCGCCTCAACCTGATGCAGGTCTCCCGGCGCTACGACTTCGTCGTGATCGACTGCGGTCCGTCGCTCAACCTGCTCAACCAGAACGCGCTGTCGTACGCCGACGAGGTGCTCATCCCCGTGACCTGCGACTACCTGGCGCTGGTCGGCGTCAAGCAGGTGCTGCGCACGATCAAGGACGTCGAGCGCCACCTCGGCCACGCCGTCCGGGTGTCGGGCGTGCTGCCCACGTTCTACGACGGCCGCACCCGCCTCGCCCGCGAGGTCCTCGAGACCCTGCAGGGGCACTTCAAGCACCGCTGCCTCGAGCCCATCCGCATGAACACGCGGCTGGCCGAGGCCCCCAGCCACCGCAAGAGCATCTTCGAGTACGCGCCGCAGTCGCACGGCGCCGCGGACTACAACCGGGTCGTCGACTGGCCGCTCGCCACGACCGCCAACCAGCATCAGGGCACCGGCAGCGACGCGCCGGTGGCGGCCTGAGCGAGGAGTGACGGATGAAGGACGACAAGCTGCTCCAGCACGATCCGCTGTCCGAGGCCGATCTCATCCTCCGCGACGACTTCTACGGTCGCGCGGCGGAGCCGGCGCCTCGCGCCAGCAAGGCGCGCCCGACCCACTACAAGGTCATCTGCATCTCGATCTACACCCGCGACCTCGAGGAGCTCGAGGCCAAGGTCCACGAGCTCAAGCGCCGGGGATGGACCAAGGCCAACAAGTCGCACCTGATCCGGCTGGCCCTCGCCCAGCTCGATCTCGACAAGTTGCCGACCCCGCGCCAGTAGCGCGGCGGTCGCGCGGCGCCGTCACGCCGGCGACGTCGACGCGGCGCCGTCACACCGGCGGCGTCGACGCGGCGCCGTCACACCGGCGACGTCAAGATGAGGCGGGCGGCGTGGTCGCGGATGAGCTTGACCACCAGATCGTTGATGGTGTCGCCGCGATCGACGCCCTCGAGGTAGTGCGACGCCAGGCCCATGTACTCGGTGTACAGCGGCGCGAACTCCTCGGCGGACAGCTTCTGGATGAGGCGGCCCTGGTGCTTGGCGAACTCGCCCGGCGCCAGCGGCCCCACCGCCTCGTCGAAGCGCTTCAGGTAGGCCTGGTACTCGGCGGCGACATCGTCCGGCATCGACCGGCCGAGCCTATCACGGTGAGGTCGGCTAGAACGCCCGGCCGAGGCCGACCGTGACGACGTGGGAGAGGTCGGTGCGCTTGGCCGCGGTGGCGCCGCTGATGCGCGCCGAGGTGCCGCTCCACCGGGTCGCGGCGTAGCCGAGCTGGTAGGCGGCGCCCAGCTTCCACTCCGGCCGCCAGTCGTAGATCCCGACCAGCTCGGCAGAGGCGGCCATCGCCTTCTCCACCGCGCCGTCCTCGATGCCCTGGGTCTGCCGGCGGCTCCCCGGGTAGACGAGGTCGACCGCCGCCTCGGCCCCGAGCTGCTTCGACAGGCGCGGGATCCGCAGGGCGGCGCCCACCGTCGGTCCCTTGAAGGTCTCGGCCGGCAGCCGGGCCAGGTTGTTGAGGTTGCCGACCGAGAAGACCCCGTAGTGGTAGCCGACGCGCGCCCACGCGGTCATGCCGTTCGGCTTGTGGAAGTCATAGCCGCCGAGCAGGCGGACGTCGACGTCGTGAGTCTTGAAGCCGATGTCCTCCGCCATCATCCCCTCGGCGTAGCGGATGCCCGGCGTGGCCATGCAGCCCAGGTACTCGAGGCCGGCGCCCACGAAGAAGTCGCGCTTGTAGGCCATGACCAGCTCGCCGCCGACGGCGAGGCTGACCGCGTTCGAGCCGAACGCGTAGTCGGGCGGCGGGCTGCCGGCGACGCCGGCCATGCCGTTCGAGGTGAAGGTGCCGCCGACGCGGGCGAACCCGAGGCGAGCGGTGGCCGCGATCGTGCGGGCCTTGCGCGGCGGCCGGCCGTCGTCGAGCTCGACGGCGTCGGCCGCGATCCAGCCGGCCGCGCCCTCGTCGTCCTCGACGCGGATCCACTTGCCCGACTCGTGCTCGTCGAGCACGACGAGCTGGGCGCCGCGGCGGACGGTGAGCACCGGCCGGGCCTTCTTCGACATCCGCGGGTAGACGCGGGCGCGGGACGCGGTCACGGTGACCCGGCGCAGCGAGTCGCCGCCGTCGTCGTCCTCGTCGTCGTCCCAGTCGTCGTCGTCGTCGTCGTCGTCGCGGTCGCGCGACGAGCCCTTGGCCTTGGCCTTGCCCCTGGCCGGGCTCTTGCCCCGGCCCTTGGCCTTGCCCCGGTCGTCGTCGCGGCTGGCCCGTCGCGCCCGCCCGGTCTCGTCGTCGTCGTCATCCTCGTCGCGGTCACGGCCATCGTCGACGTCGACCGCGTCGGCGCCCACCCGATCCTCGGGCGCGCCGCCGGACCAGCCGCGGCGCCGCGACCGGCCGTCGACGAACGGCCGGCGCCGGGTGTTGCGCGGCACGTCGCGCGCCTCGAGCGAGACCACGCTCGACTGCGTGACCCAGCCGGTGCGGCCGTTGACGCGGACCTTGAGCCAGCGGCCCTGCTTCGCCACCACGTCGAGGGTCTTGCCCTTGGCGATGTTCGTCACCACGCCCGACTGCTCGCCGGTCCGCTTGTAGACCTTGGTGGCCTTGGTGGTCCGGACCCGCTCGGCGGCGGCGGTGCCGCTGGTGAGGACGGCGCACAGGAAGAGGGCCGCCACGCCGGCGAGGCAGGCCCACGGCCTCACGAGACACGTCATGGGATCATTCTCTTACAACCCTCGTGCCGACGGCGCGATGAACGGATGTTCGCGGAGTTGGCGAGCCGGCCTGTGACGTAACCTGCTGAAACCCCGAGTCAGGGGGGCCTCCAGCCCCCCTGGCGCCTCCCCCGGTGGGTAGTCGAGCCCCGGGTCGGCACGGCCCGGCCCGGGACGGATCGGCCCGGCGGGGGAGGTCCGCCCGCCGCCGCCCGTATTACGATGCGCCACGAGGCCTTTTCGCCGGAGCACCGCGCAGATGCCCCCTGCCACCCAGAAGAAGCACTTCGCCGGTCAGCACATCGCCCTCCTCATCGACGGCGACAGCGCCAACTCGGCGTACCTGAAGTCCGCCGATGGCGGGATGATCAAGGCCACCTCCACCGAGGAGCCCGGCGCCGGCTATCACCTCCGCGAGCGCCACCTCAGCACCCGCGAGATCTCGCCGCTGACGCTCGAGTTCGGCATCGCCGGGGCCAAGTGGGCGATGCAGCGGGTCAAGCAGATCCTGGCCAACAGCACCCACGACCTGGTGTCGGGGCAGATCGTCCACGCCGACACCAACTTCGTGCAGCAGTACCTGTACGAGTTCGCCGACGCCCGCATCACCGAGTTCACGCTGCCCAAGCTCGACGCCAAGAGCAAGGAGGTCGGCTTCCTCAAGATGGTGCTCCAGCCCGAGGCGATCAACTTCGGCATCACCAAGGGCGCGGTGCTCGCGCCGGGCAGCGTCGCCAAGCAGAAGAGCTGGGTGACCTCGGGGTTCTCGCTCAGCATCGGCGGCGTGATCATGGCCAGCTCGATCGAGGCCCTCTCGGTCAAGGTCGGCGCCAAGGCCTACCAGACCGGCCCGTTCAAGCTCCCGCAGTACGCGCCCACCGGCAAGATCGAGATGCCCAAGCTGGTCTTCACGGTGCCCATGGCGCACGCCGCGACCATGGTCAGCTGGTTCCAGAGCGCCGTGGTCCGCGAGCAGGGCCTGGCCGACGGCGACAAGTACGAGAAGGACGCGATCATCGAGTACCTCGACACCACGCGCAAGAAGACGCTCTACACCATCGAGCTCGAGCGCATCGGCCCCGAGACCCTCGAGGTCGTCAAGGACGACAGCTCGACCAAGTCGATGAAGTTCACCTGCTACATCACCGGCATGAAGGTCCACGACTCCGGCGAGGGCCTGATCTGACGCCGGTCGACGTCACCGGATGAGCGCGACGTAGACGTCGTACATGGCGTGGGCCCACACCGCGTGGGCCAGCGAGCGGAACCAGAAGATGAGCGCGAACGCGACCCCGGCCAGGGCGCGGAAGGCGAACGCGCGAACCTCCCAGGCCTCGCCCGCCCAGTGGTGGGCGGCCGCGAACACCAGCGCCGACGCGACCAGCGCCACCGCCCACGCCGCGCGCCGCGGGAGCCCGGCGCGGGCCAGGAGCGCGGCGCCGCCGGCGAAGGCGCCGACGCGGAACAGCAGCTCCTCGTGGATGCCGGCGCCCAGCGCCGCCACCAGCTCGTCGGCGCCGAGCCCGAGCGCCCGCGACAGGACGAGGTCGATGACCGCGGCGAGGGTCAGGGCGTAGATCGCGGCCTCCATCACCACCGGCGCGACCACGTCGAGGGAGAGCGCCGCGCGCCGGCCGCTGCGGCCGAGCCACACCAGGAAGGCGGCGGCCAGGCCGGCGTAGACCAGGAGGTACGTGGCGCGATCCTGGCCGACCAGGTGCCAGAGCGCGCGGCTGGGCACGTCGACGGCGCTGATCGAGCCCACCACCAGCGCGCCGACGCCGTAGGCCAGGACCAGCGGGAAGACGAGGGCCAGGCTCGCGCCCAGCTCGCCGTGGCCGCACCACGTGGGCGGCGGCGACGGGGCCGCGCGCCGGCTCAACGCGGCCTCCGCAGCCGGGCGCCGCGCCGCGGCGGGAGCGGCCGGGTGGCGCGCGCGCGCACGCCCGGCGTCATGTCCTCCGGCCGGACGGTGACGACCGTCGCCTCGTCCCAGCGGACCAGCGCGGCGACGAGCGCGCGCAGCGTGGCCTCGTCGGCGGACGCGCCGACGCCCGGCGCCGCCCCGACCAGCTCGGCGCGCACGAGCGCTGCCGCCAGCCGCGACGGCTCGGCCGCGGGCATCAGGGCGGCGCGCGCCAGCTCGAGCTCGGCGGCG
>CAADGB010000525.1 GCA_900696455.1 uncultured delta proteobacterium | reverse complement strand
GGTGGGCGCGGCGGCGCCCGGCGCGGCGGCGGCGCGGAGCACGCGGTCGGCGAGGGCGCGCGGCGGCGGCGGGGCCGTCCACGCCGACAGGTCGAGGGCGTCGCGGCCGGGGTCGTCGCGGCCGGGGTCGTCACGGCCGGGATCACTCATGGCAGGTCTCCTCGGGTGAGCTGCGCCCGCACCGCGGCGCGGGCGCGCGACAGCCGCGACTTCACGGTGCCCGCGGGCAGGTCGAGGGCGCGGGCGATCTCGTCGAGCGACAGCTCCAGCACGTCGGCCAGCACCAGCACCGCCCGCGCCGGCGCCGGCAGGCGGCCGACGGCGGCGGCCAGCCGCTCGCCGAGCTGACGGCGGGACAGCGCCCGGTCGGGCGCGAGCCCGGCCCCGGGCCCGACGCCGGCGCCCGCGCCGTCACCGGAGGCGTCCCCGGCCGCGACCAGGGCGTCCAGCGCCGCGTCGAGGTCGCCGTCGTCGGCGCCGGGCCGGGCCGCGACCCGGCCGGCGCGCAGCTCGTTGAGCGCCAGGCGGGTGGCGATCGTGAGGATCCAGGTCGACAGCCGCGCCGGGCCCGCCGGATCGAAGCCGGGCAGGGCGCGGTAGACCCGCAGGAAGGTCTCCTGGGCCAGGTCCTCGGCGCGGGCGCCGAGCCCCGCCGGCGCCACCATCCGCCACACCAGCTCCCAGACCGGGCCCTGATAGCGCTCGACCAGCGCCCGGAACGCGCCGTGGTCGCCGCGCTGCGCGCGGGTGAGCGTCAGGTCGTCCAGCTCGCGCGGAGCGGCGGTGGCGCGGGCGACCATCACGTTCAGGTATCACCCGCGGCCCGCCGAAAGGTTCCAGAGAAACGCGCGGGGCCGGCGTTCGCGCCGGCCGTCCGTGCGAGTCCCTCAGCCGCCGAACAGCTCGCCGAGGCGGGCGAGGACGGCGGCGTGGACCAGGCCGTTGGAGGCGACCAGGCCGCGGCGGCGCCCGACGTCGAGCTCGTCGTAGCGGAGCGCGCCGCCGCGGGTGTCGGTGAGCATGCCGCCGGCGGCGACCAGGATGGCCTCGGGAGCGCAGGTGTCCCAGACCTTGCACCGCGGCCAGGGGTTGACGTAGAGGTCGCGCTCGCCGGCGGCGATGAGGCCGAGCTTGAGGCCGACCGAGCCCAGGGCCAGCTCGTCGGCGATGCCGAGCGCGGCCTTGACCTCGTCGTGGGCCGGGCCGCGGTGGCTGCGCGACGACACCATGCGGATCGCGGCCGGATCGCGGACGGCCGAGACCGCCAGGCGGCGCGGGCCGTCGTCCCGATCCTCGCGCCAGGCCCCGGCGCCGCCGGCGGCCCAGTACAGGCGGTCGCGGCTGGGCTGGTAGACCACGCCCACGGTCGGCGCCGCCGCGACGCACAGGCCGATCATCACCGAGAAGCCGTCCTCGCCGCGGATGAAGTCCTTGGTGCCGTCGATGGGGTCGACGTACCAGACCCGGCGCGCGCGCAGGCGGGCCTCGGGATCGTCGGCGACCTCCTCGCTGACCACGACGTCGGCGGGGAAGCGCTCGCGCAGGCCGCGGACGACGAGCTCCGAGGCCGCGCGATCGGCGACGGTCACCGGCTCGTCGCCGGCCTTCTGCTCGACGGCGAGGGCGGCGGCGCCGCGGTCGCGGATCGCCACCACCAGCGCGCCGGCGGCGCGGGCCAGCTCGCGGGCGCCGCGGACCTCGGCCTGCCAGCCGCTCCGCGCCAGGGCGTCGTCGGCCGCGGCGGCGGCGGCGGCGCGCGGGTCGCGGTCGCCGGCGTCGGCGTCGTCCATCAGGGGTTCATCCCGCCGTTCGGCCACAGGAGCTGCCGGGTCTCGTCCAGGGTCGCCACCGTGCGCCCCGACAGCCGGACGAGCTGGACCGCGGCCTCGACCAGCTCGCCGTTGCTCTTCGCCATCTCGCCGCCGGGCAGGTAGAAGTTGTCCTCGAGCCCGACCCGGACGTCGCCACCCAGGCACAGGGCCGCCATCGCCAGCGGCCACTGCTCGCGGCTGATGCCGATGACCTTCCAGCGCGAGCCGGCGGGCACGTTGTCGGCCTGGAACGCCAGGTGGCGGGCGGTGGCCTTGATGCCGCCGAGCACGCCCATGATGAACGAGAAGTGGTACGGCTTCTCGAGCAGGCCGAGCTGCTCGAGCACGACGTGCGACTCGAGGTGGCCGGTGTCGAAGCACTCCATCTCGGGCTTGGCGCCGTGCTCCTTCATGGCCCGGGCGAAGGCGATGATGTCCTCGAAGGCGTTGGCGAAGACGAACTTGAACGCGAAGTCCTGCTTGGCCTCGCTCCCCTTGGCGTAGTTCATCGAGCCCATGTTGAGGGCCGCGATCTGCGGGCGCAGCGCCAGGTGCGAGACCCGGTCGCGCATGGGCCCGGCGCCGCCGGTCGACCAGTTGAGGAGCACCGGGCAGCGGGCGCGGGTCTCCTCCTGGATGCGGGCGAAGACCGCCTTGTCCCAGCTCGGCGCGCCCTCGTCGGTGCGGGCGTGGATGTGGACGATGGTGGCGCCGGCGTCGTAGGCCCGCCGCGCCTCCTCGGCGATCTCGACCGGCGTGTAGGGGATGGCGGGGCAGTGCTTCTTGGTGGTGACGGCGCCGGTCAGCGCGCACGAGATGACGACCTTGTCGGCGGAGCTCATGGCGGGACCGTCCCGCCCCCGGCGCGATCTGTCAACCGGGCGCCTCCTTTCACCGGCCATCTCGGCGTGTCACCCTGCCGCCATGACGTCGTCCGTGCGGTGGGTCGCCGCGATCTCGGGCTCGCTCGCCGGCGCGCTGGTGGCCGGTGGCTGCGGTCCGCGCGCGGCGCCCGCGGGCGCGCCGCCGTCGTCGCGGGCGCCGGCGCTGGCGCCCCTCGGCCCGACCTGCGCCGCGGCGACCCTGGCCGGGTTCGAGGCCGGGCTCGCCGGCGCCGAGCGG
>CAADGB010000524.1 GCA_900696455.1 uncultured delta proteobacterium | reverse complement strand
CTTCTCCCGCTCCATAGTTAGACGATCCGGGCTCGAGCAGTTCCCCACCCGGTTCCCCACCTGATTGTGAGACGGCTTGCGAGTGGCGCTTCGCCCTCGCCGTCTCGATGTCGATGATCGGCGCCTCGGGCCCGATCGCCAGGCCTGCCACCAGCGCGAGCGCCTCGCGGATCTCGGCGCCGCGCGCGGTCGAGTAGTGGTGCTGCATCGTCTCGGTCAGGTGGCCGGAGATCGCGCGCGTCACGACGTCGTGGATGCCGGCCGCGCGGGCGAGGTCCTGGTACGTGCGGCGCATCCCGCGCGGCGTGAACCGGAACGGCAGCTCGAGCTCCTTACCGACGTGCTCGAACGGCGTGTCGAGGAACGAGCGCGAGCGGAAGCCGCCCGTGGTCGCCGGGAACAGCAGCTCGCTCATCCGCATCTTGCGGCGCATGAGCCGCGTCTCGACGTGCCAACGCAGCACGTCGAGCAGCCCGGGCGGCAGCACCAGACGCTGGTGCAGATCCGTCTTCGTCGTCTCCATCACCGTGTCGCCGAGCGTGTGCGAGCGCCGGATGATGAGCAGGCCGTCGTCCCACTTGAGGTCGGCGCTCGGCCCCTCGCGGCGCAGCGGACGCAGCGACGACGGCCGGAGCCCGGTCGTCATCCCGAGCACCGTGAACGCGTAGTGGTCCGGGTAGAGCCGCTTCATCGCACCGAGGAACCGCGGCACGTCTGCCGGCGCGAGCGAGTTCGGCTCCTCCTCCGTGTACGTCGCGTGCTCGCGCGTGTCGAACGGGTCGACGCCGCGCATCGGATCGCGGATGTCGAAGTCGACCATCGCTTCGTCCGTGATCTGCTTGAGCACCCCGAGGATCGTGTTCGCCGTGGTCGGCGCCATCTTCCCCGCCTTGATCTTCGCCGAGACCCGTCCCTGCCACGCCTTGATCACCGTCGGGTGGAGCTGGTCCATGTAGAAGTCGCCAAACTCGGGCACGAGGTGATGCTCGAGGATCGACTCCCACTTCGCGCGTCCCGCGGCGGATCGGATCCGGCCGAGCGCGAGCTTCCGAGCGAACACGTCCGCCGAGTAGGTGTGGAACTGCGGAAGCTTCGTCGTGTCGGCGACGGTGCCGGCGCGGATCGCTTCGAGCTCGGCCTGGAGCGTCGCGAACGCGTCGCGCGCCTTCGCCGCCTCGGGCAGCGAGCGCTCGACCTCGCGCAGCTTGCCGGTGCGCGGATCGCGGGCGCGGCCACGGATGTGAAACCCGCCGTCGCGGCGGCGCCACACGCCCGGCAGCTCGGGCTCGGCCGCGATCCAGTCGCGCTGTCGGTACACCCACTCGGTCGGTGACTTGGTCATCGTCGGCTCCTCATGCCCGAACGCGGTCGAGACGAACGAGATTCCCGCCCAGCGGCGCGCGAGGACTAGCTTCCCACCCTCGACGCGAGCCCATCAAGCTCGTCGCCCGGCTCGTCTCCCCGAGATCGCGCCAGCGCCCGGATCCGGGCAATCGACGCCTCGGTCGGCGTCGGCTGCGCCCGCGCAGCGCCCGCCTCGCCCAACGCCGGCGCCGCGATCGCGTGCCCGCGCATCCAGCGCTCGACGTCCTCGAGCGCGTAGACGAACGACCGCCCTCGCCGGCCGCACGGGCGAACGTGCCGGCGGATCGTCCACGGCGACGTGTCGGCGTAGTCGGCCGCGACCCGCGCCGTCATGAAGCGCGGCCACGCTCGCGGCGCGCGGTCACTCGCCTCGCGATCGCTCACGGCTTCCTCCGAGGAGGCTGCACGAACGCGATGCGCAGCGGCGTCGTCGCGGGCTTCGCGCTCGGCGCCGCCGGCTGCTTCTCCGCGATCGCCGACAGCCGCGCGATCAGCAGGTCGAGCGCCTGGTCGGGCGAGATGCCGGCGAGCGGTCCCACTGCCGGCGCGCCGGGCAGCGCGATCGCCTTGCCCGCCTCGGCCTCGAGCGCGGCGAGGATCGTCCGACAGGCCTGCGCGCCGGTGGCCCGCTCCTCCGGCGTCGCGCCCTCGGCGACGGCGGCGCGGATCGAGTCGATCATGGTCTCCATCGAGCTCCTCCTTCTGGGTACTGGTCAGCGGATGGACAGGGGGCGACTTGACAGCGAGTCGGCGGCGACCGAGCATCGGCGGACATCGTCGAGGCGGTGGAGTCCGCCGTAACCGTCACCGACTGCGGTGACCAATGACTCCTACGGGCACGCCGTAGGAGTCCATTCCGGACCAACCGCGGCACCCGGCCCCAGAAAGGCAGGTGACGCACATGGACCGAGTCCTCCTCGTCTTCGTCGGCAGCGGCGCTGGCGGCGTCACGCGCTACCTGGTCGGGCTCTGGGCCGGGCGCCACCTGGGCACGACGTTCCCGTATGGCACGCTGATCGTGAACCTCGCCGGGTGCTTCCTCTTGTCCCTGGTGATGCACGTCGCGCTCGGCCTGGCGTCCTTCCCCGTCAACCTTCGCGTCGCGCTCACCACCGGGTTCATGGGCGGCCTCACCACCTACTCGACGTTCAACTACGAGACCGCGAAGCTGCTCGAGGACGGCGCGACGCGGAGCGCGATCGCCAACCTCGGTCTCACGGTCGTCGGCTGCCTGGTCGCGGGCACGCTCGGCCTCGTCCTCGGCCGCCGCCTGGTCGGCGCCTGATCGGAGTCCATGATGCGCATCCTCGACGGCGAACAGGTCCTCATCCGCATCTTCATCGGCGAGTCCGATACCTGGCACCACCAGCCGCTCCACCGCGCCCTCCTGGAGCGTCTGCGCAAGGAGGGCTTCGCCGGCGCGACGGTGTTCCACGGCGTCGCCGGCTTCGGCGCGCGGAGCGTCATCCACACCGCGAGCCTCCTCGACCTGTCGAGCGACCTGCCGGTCCTGATCGAGGTGGTCGACGACGCCGAGCACGCCGACCGGCTGGTCGCGATCCTCGACGAGATGCTCACCGGCGGCGCGCTGGTGACGATGGAGAAGGTGCGCGTCCTCCGCTACGCCGCGGGGCCGCCGCGCGCCGGATGAACCATGAGCGTCGCCGCCCTCCAGACCACCGACGATCCGCTCGACGAGCTCGCCGCGCTCGCCGACGCCGCCGACGTGCCCGCGATCGCGCGCGACGCGCGCGAGGTCGCCGAGCGCCTGGACGAGCGCCGCTTCTTCACCGCGATCGTCGGCCAGTTCAAGCGCGGCAAGTCGACGCTGATCAACGCGCTCGTCGGCGAGCGGCTCCTGCCGACCGGCGTCGCACCCGTGACCTCGGTCGTGACGATCGTCCGGCACGGGCGCACCGGCCGCGCGCGCGTCCACCTGGGCGACGGCGCCGAGGTCGTGCCGATCGAGCGGCTCGCCGACTACGTCGCCGAGGCCGGCAACCCCGAGAACGCGCGCGGCGTCCGCGCCGTCGAGTGCTTCGTCGCCAGCCCGCTCCTCGATCGCGGCCTGTGCCTGGTCGACACCCCCGGCCTCGGCTCCGTGCTCGGCGGCAACACCGCCGAGACCCGCGCGTTCCTGCCGCACGTCGACGCCGCGGTCCTGGTGACCGGCATCGATCCGCCGATCAACGCCGACGAGCTGGGGCTGCTCCAGCAGCTCGTCGCCCAGGGCGTCGAGGAGATCGCGGTCGTGCTCAACAAGGCCGACCGGCACTCGCCCGACGAGCGTCGCGAGGCGCGCGTGTTCACCGAGCGGGTGCTCGCCGAGCGCGTGCCCGGCCGGACGGTGACGCTCCTCGAGACCAGCGCGCTCGACGCGGGCGCGCTCGACGGCCCCGCCCTGCGCGCGCGGCTGCTCCAGCTCGCCCACGAGCAGGGCGCCGATCTGATCGAGCGGGCCCGCCAGCGCGAGACCGCGCAGCTCGCCGCGCGACTGCGCCGGCACCTCGACGAGCGTCGCGCCGCCCTGCTCCGGCCGATCGACGAGTCCGAGCGGCGCGCCGCCGAGCTGGTGCGGTTCGCGGCCACCGCCGAGCAGGCGGTCACCGAGCTGCGCCACCTGTTCGACGCCGAACACGAGCGGCTCGCGCGACGCCTCGACGCCGCGCGCCGGGCGTTCCTCGAGCGCGCCGCGCCGGCCGCCGACGCCGCGCTCGCCGGCGCGCGCGGCTCGCGCGCCGAGCTCCTCGCCGCGGCGCAGGTGGCCGTGGAGCCGCTGGTCCTGGCCTGGCGCCACGAGCTGCGCCCCGAGGTCGAGCAGGACTTCACCGCCGCGGCGACGCGCTTCGTCGGCCTCGCCGACGAGCTGCTGACCACGTTCCGCGCCTCGCCCCACGCGCCCGACGGCCTGCCCGATCGCCTCGACGTCGACACCGAGCTGCGGCCGACCAGCCGCTTCCACTTCCTCGCCTACATGACCGAGTCGTCGCCGGGCCTGGCGGTGCGCGTCGTCGATCGCCTGCGCTCCGAGCGCGGCGCGCGCCGCGCCGCCCAGCGCGCCGGCGCCGCGTTCGCGCGTCGCCTGCTCGAGACCAACGCCAGCCGCGTCGTCGGCGACTACCTGGAGCGCGCCGTCGAGAGCCGCCGCGGCGTCGAGGCGCGCGTCCGTCAGGCGCTCGCCTCGCTGTCCGACAGCGCCGTCGACGCGATCGATCGCGCCCGCGCCGCACACGCGGCGGGCGCCGCGGCCGTCGCCGCCGAGCTCGCCCGCGTCGACGACCAGCTCGCCGCGCTCGATGCCGCAACCGCCCCTGCCTCGCAACCCTGACCCCGGAACGGAGACCCCATGGCCCTGATCAGCGCCGTCCACGCTCGCCAGATCCTCGACTCTCGCGGCAACCCGACCATCGAGGTCGACGTCCTGCTCTCCGACGGCACGCCCGGGCGCGCCGCCGTTCCCTCGGGCGCGTCGACCGGCAGCCGCGAGGCCCTCGAGCTCCGCGACGGCGACGCCGCCGCGTTCGGCGGCAAGGGCGTGCGCACCGCGGTCGCGCACGTCAACGACACGATCGCGAAGCAGATCGTCGGCACCTCGGCGCTCGACCAGGCCGCGCTCGACGCCGCCCTGTGCGCCCTCGACGGCACCCCGGGAAAGAGCCGGCTCGGCGCCAACGCGATCCTCGGCGTCTCGCTCGCCGTCGCGCGCGCCACGGCGGCGAGCGCGCGCGAGCCGCTGTTCCGCCACCTCGGCGGGCCGACCGCAACCATCCTGCCGGTGCCGATGTTCAACGTCCTCAACGGCGGCGCCCACGCCGACAACAGCGTCGACATGCAGGAGTTCATGATCGCGCCGGTCGGCGCGCCGTCGTTCGCCGAGGCCGTGCGCTGGGGAGCCGAGACCTACCAGGCGCTGAAGAAGGTGCTGCGCGGGCGGGGCCTCGGTACCGCGGTCGGCGACGAGGGCGGGTTCGCGCCGAACCTGCGGTCCGACGTCGAGGCCGTCGAGGTCGTGCTCGAGGCCATCCGGCAGGCGGGATTCACCGCCGGCCGCGACCTCGTCATCGCGCTCGACCCCGCGACCAGCGAGCTGTTCGACGAAGGCCGTTACCACTTCCGCAAGTCCGGCGCCGGCTCGCTCACCCCCGCCGAGCTGGTCGATCTGTGGGCGTCGTGGGTGAGCCAGTACCCGATCGCCTCGCTCGAGGACGGCATGGCCGAGGGCGACGACGAAGGCTGGCGGCTCCTCACCCAGCGCCTCGGCGCGCGCGTCCAGCTCGTCGGCGACGACAACTTCGTCACCAACCCGGCGATCATCCGCAAGGCGATCGAGGCCGGCATCGCGAACGCCGCGCTGATCAAGCTGAACCAGATCGGCTCCCTCACCGAGACCCTCGAAGCGATCTCGATCGCCAAGAACGCCGGCTACGGGACCGTGATCAGCCACCGCTCCGGCGAGACCAGCGACGACTTCATCGCCGACCTCGCGGTCGCGACTCGCGCCCGGCAGATCAAGACCGGCGCGCCGTGCCGCGGCGAGCGGGTCGCCAAGTACAACCAGCTCCTCCGCATCGAGGAGCTGCTCGGCGCCGACGCGCAGTACGCCGGCGTCGCGCCGTTCGCCCGGCCCGAGACGCCGGAACGCGGTTAGCATCGGCCGGTGACCGAGGCCCCCCGGACCTCCGAGCGCTGGGTGACCAGCACGGTCATCGGCATCGTGCTCGCGACGTTCTTCTCGGACGTCGGGCACGAGATGGTCACGGCGGTCCTGCCCTTCTATCTGGCGGGCGTCGGCCTCGGACCGGCGGTGCTGGGCATCATGGAGGGCGCCGCCGACCTCGCCTTCAGCCTGTCGAAGCTCGCCGGCGGCGCGGTCGGCCACCGGGTCCGACGCAAGCGGCCGTGGGCCGCCGCCGGCTACCTGCTCACGACGCTCGGCACCGGCGCGATCGCGCTGGTCCAGGCCGTCGCCGCGGTCGTCTCGCTGCGGGCGTTCGCCTGGTTCGGTCGCGGCTTCCGATCCCCGCTGCGCGACTTCCTGCTCGCCGACGAGGTCGGCCCGACGCACTTCGGCCGCGCGTACGGGATCGAGCGCGCCGCCGACATGATCGGCGCGGTGGTCGGCCCGCTGGTCGCCGCCGCGCTGGTGTGGGCCGGCACCGGGTTCCGCGACGTGATCTTGTGGAGCGTCCTCCCGTCCGCGCTCTCGGTCGCCGCGATCCTCCTCATGACGCGCGACCGCAACGCCACCAAGGGCGTTGTCGTGCCCGCCGCGCCCGCCGCGACGCCAAGCGCGCGCCTCCCCCGCCGCTACTGGCTGTTCGTCGGCGGCGTGCTGCTGTTCGGCCTCGGCGACTTCTCGCGCACGTTCCTCATCTTCCTCGCCGCCGCCGCGCTCGGCCACGAGGGCGGCGCCGGCGGCATGCTGACGATGGCGGTGCTCCTCTACGCGGGCCACAACCTGGTCAGCGCGCTGGCTGCTTATCCCGCGGGCAAGCTCGGCGACGCCCATTCCCGCGCGCGCATCCTGGTCGCCGGCTACGCGCTGGGCGTCGTCACCAACGTGATCCTCGCGGTGACGCTCGGCGCCGTCGCCGGTCTCGTCGTCGCGATCGTCCTCTCCGGCATCTACATCGCCGTGGAGGAGACGCTCGAGAAGGCCGTCGTCGTCGAGCTCCTGCCGCGCGAGCAGCGCAGCCTCGGACTCGGCGTGCTCGCCAGCGCCAACGCGCTCGGCGACCTCGGCTCCAGCATCTTCGTCGGCGTGATGCTCGCCCACGGCGAGGGCACGACTGCCTTCCTCGTGCTGGCCGCGATTGGCGCGCTCGGCGTCGGCTGGATGTCGCTCCTGATCCGGCGCGGCACGATCCGCTGAGGTCGTCGTCAGAATGGGACCACCTCCTCGTCGGCCTGGCCGATCAGGTTGTCGCGCGGGCGTAGCCGTCGGATGAGGCGAGCCTCCTCGTCGAGCGCGTCGTTGGAATTGGTGACGCGGACCGCGACGTCGACGCGCGCGCGATCGTAGGTCATGCCCGGGTCGTGACCTTCCGCGTACTGGCCGCGCCAGAAGCCCTTCCATCGGCGCCAGGCCTGAAAATGCCTTGTGAGAGTCTCGTAGAGTCGACCCGCGCCGGACTGGCCGACGTAGACGACGATCGGATCGCCGTTGCGATCGCGCTCGCGGATCACGTAGACGCCGGACTCGCCGCGGACCGCGCGGAGCCACGCCGGATACGGCTCGCCGCGCGACCCGACCGGCCGGTACGTCAGGCCGGCGTTGCGCGGCGCGGTCGGATCGCGCAGCGGGATGCCGGCCTCCTCGGCGTCGCGACGGACGCTCGTGCGGTACGCGTCGACCGGGACCCAGGGCTCGCCGGGGATCGAGATCCCGAACGGTCGCATCTCCGGGCCCCAACCGGGGCGCGGCTTGCCGATGGCGCGTTCGATCACCGGCAGCATTGCGGCGGGGACGCGAAGGTCGAGGTGCAGGTGCGGTGAGCGCGCGTTGCCGGTCGCCCCGCACAGGCCGACCACCTCGCCGCGCCGCACGCTCTGCCCGAGCTTCACGAGCACGCGTGACAGGTGGATGTACCGCGAGGTCACGCCGGACGGGTGCTTCACCGCGACCCAGAGGCCGGCGTCGCTGCGATCGACGCCGACCGCGCGGGTCACCTCGCCGTGGTCGATCGCGAGGATCGGTGTCCCGGTTGCGGCGCCGATGTCGAGCCCGCGATGAAGTCGGTCGCCTCGCGATGCGAGCCACCCGCTCGACACGACCGCCCGCACGTCGATGGGGAGCGGTCGGCCGAAGTCGAACAGCGGCGACGGGGCGGCGATCGGCGACGCCGTCGGCGATGGCGCGGTCGCCGCGCTCGCCGCGCGCGGTCGGAGTACAGCGGCGAGCGCGAACGCACCCGCGGCGCCGAGCGCGAGGACGGGCACCGGGATTCGCTCCGTCTTCACCGCCGCCTCCGGGCCGGCGTCGTCTGCGCGGTGTTCCAGACATCCGAGGCCGCGTAGACCCGGACGCCCGCGGCCAGCAGCGCTTGCACGGCTTCGGCGACCACTCCAGTGATCGCGGCGCCGGTCGCGCGCACATCGGCGGAACCGGCCATGCGGCAGCGCTCCGTCATCGTCCGAACGTCGGTCGCGACGCCATCGGTCTCGATGCCGGCGGCGTCGATCCGGACGCGACAGCGCGCCGTCGGCGCAGAGCCGGCGCGCGAGCCGTCACCGATCGCCGCACCGGCGTGACCAAGCCCAAAGCCCTTGCCGCGGATCAGCAGCCAGAGCAACAGCGCGCCACCGCCGACGAGCGCGGCCGTGCGCGCGTGCTTGTCCTTGTCCCGTCGGTGAACCATCACGTCCTCCGGTGTCAGAGACTCTCGATGCCGAGCCCGCGGATGCGGCACACCGCCCAGTCGTCGTCGTCGGGGTCGTCGAAGGTTTCGACGGTGGCGGAGAGCGGCCGACCACTGTCGCGAGCGAGCCGCTCGACCCATGCCGCGACCTTGCGCATCTCGGCCGGCGTGCCGTTGACGACGACGTTGTTCTCGAAGTCGAGCGTGGCGTCGTCGTTCACGCGCGCACCGGACTGCTTCGCGACGAACCGAGCCAGCCTGGCGGCGGCCTCACGACGGCCGGATCCTTGACGAGCCGACGTCACTCTCTTGAGCTGCGCAGCGAGCGTGCCGAGCGCCGCGACCCGCGAGCGGGCGCTGGTGTTGCGCCCGACACGATGCCGCCGTCGGCGGCGATCCGCGGCGCGACCCCGGCGCGGGCGCGCGTTGCGGCGCTGCGCGATCAGGACCCCGGCGGCGCCGAGCGCGGCCGCGAGGTCGGCGGAGGCCGCGCTCGGCGCATCGTCGGCGAGGACGAGGTCAGCGCGGCCGGCGGCGCGGCACGTCTCGACCGCGGTCGGCACGTCGATGACGGCGCCGTCGGCCGTGAGCCCATTGGCGTCGAGGCGAAGCGAGCACGGCGGCGGCGGCACGGCGGCGGGCGAGTTGGTCGACGGCGGCGCCGACGTGGGCGCGCCACTCGGCTTGGCGTCGTCGTCGCGGAGCAGCGCCCAAAGGCCGAGGCCGGCTCCGGCGCCGAGCGCGAGGACGAGTGCAGTGTGGTCGTTCGACATGGCGTCTCCGTTGGTTGAGGGTCAGGCCACCGCGGCCGGTGCGGCACGCGCCGCGGCGAGCTCCTGCTCGTAGAGGCGCACGACGCTCTTGCACCAGCGCAGCTTGGTGGCGTTGGACAGGTGGCGAACCGCTCCGGCCTCCCGGGCGTGCTCGAAGACGACATCGATCGTGATGTCGGTGACGCCGCGCTCCTTGAGGTAGCGCACGACCTTGAGCACCCCGCCCGACGCGGAGAATCCGGCGTTCCAGCCGAACACCAGGAGCTCCACGAACCGCGGGTTGTTCCAGTCGGCGCGCAGGTTCGCCACGCCGTCCTGATACTTGGCGTACTGCGCGATGATGAAGCGCAGGAGCCAGCACGCGATCGCGACGTTGACCGCGGCATCGAGCAGGTCGCGGCGCGTGTAGCGCGTACCGTGCGCCTGGTTGTAGTCCTTGCGGACAACCTCGACGATTTGCATGAGGCCCCAGGCAGGGCCCTTTCTCTCCTCGGGGTTGAGGTTCGACTCGCGCTTGGCGAGCGCGCGGAGGAACTCGATCGGGATCGACTCGCGGTACATGTCGAAGATCCGATCGAAGCGGCGCGACGGACGCCGGCTCGCCGCTCCGACGTCGTCATCGCGATCGGTGGCGGGCGCCGTGGTGCCAGTGGCGACGACCTGGGCGGGCGATGTCACCGGACCCGCGTCACCGCACGACGGCGCCGTGGCCTCGAGCTGATCGGGCGAGGTCACCGGCCCGACGTCGGGCTCGGGCTCGCGCACCGGCACGGGCGTGCGCGGGCGAGTCGGCGTCGGCGACGGGCGCGCCTGCGTCGGCGGTGGAGTGGCCGGCGTCGGCGGTGGCGGCGGCGGCAGGACCGGACCCGGCGGCCCCGCGACGGGCGCCGCCTGCCCGGCCAGCCAGCGCTCGATCACGAAGCGTCCGAGCGCGTAGCCGGCGACACCGCTGCCGAGCAGCATCGCGCCGGTGGTGAGCACGTCGTCGTCCTTCACGGCACGCGTCCCTGCGAGGTGACCTTGACGTGCAGTCGATCGAAGACGCTCGCCTCGGGATCCTCGTCGTAGTCCTGGGCGCCGTCGATGCCGCCCCACCACATCGCACCCTCGCGGCTGTAGACGAGCACATCGAGCTCGATGCGCACGGTCGAGGTCAACGCCATGCGACCGGCGAACGCGATCGCCTCCTCGAACGTCTTGAAGACGTGCTCCTCGCCGCGGCTGTCGTCGACGGCGAACTCGACGTCCTTGTGCGTGGTGGCGGCGCCGCCGCGCGGGCGGATGCGGCGCCGCGCGTTGCGAGGCCCGGCGCGGTCGACGACCGACTGGTCGACGAGCCATCGCACGAGGGAGTCACGGGTCGCCATCGATGCCTCCGTGGAACGGGTTGAAGGACCGGGATCGGGGCCTGGAGTCGCGCGAGCGACCCGCGGCCGTCACGGGTGGGTCAGTCGCTCAGGGCTCGTGCGTTCGCGTCTCTCTCAGCCCGTCACGATGTAGACCGTCGAGGGCACGTCCTCGTCGGTCGTCTCGTCCGCCGGGCACTCGCACGCCGGGTCGTCACCGTTGCCGGTGAGGACGTCGTCGGGCGAGGGCTTCGGCGGCGCCGCCTTGTAGGGCGGCGTCGACGGGAACGCCTGCCACCAGCACCGCGGCGCGGCGGCAGCGGCGGAGCCGCTGCTGCCGTTCTTGGTGCGGTAGACCGGCGCGCTACCGCCACCGAACAGGTAGCACCAGAGGTTCCCGAGGAGCCCCGGGCGCTGGGCCTGCTGCGGCTGCGGGCTGCATCCCCGGTAGGCGGGGGCCTGGTTGCGATAGAGGATCTCCATCGTGTTGGCCTCCGACTACTTGAGGATCTTGCCGAGCAGCGACCCGAGGGTGCGGAGCTGCTCGTCGCGCTTGGCGTGGGTGGCGAGCGCCGTCTGGTAGATCACCAGGTTCTCCACGTCGGTCTCCACGTCCCCGGCGCCGGTGGGCGCGCCGGGGAGCGGCTGGATCGCGGCGAGGATCTGGGCCGCCAGCTCGACGACCTCACCGGTGGTGAGATCGCCGATCAGCTTGCGCTGCGCGGGCTCCTCCTGGATCACGACCGGCTGCGCCCGCGGCCGGCCACCACCCGAGTGGATGACCGTCGGCCGCCGGCTCGGCGGCACGACGACCGAGCTTCCGCCCGGCCGCCGCCCGCCGACCACCATGCGCCCTCCCGCCTTGCGGCGGTCGAGCACCGTGGCGCGCGCGTTGCGCTCGTCGTCGTCGAGGTAGATCACGTCGTACTCGTCCATGCGTCTCTCCTTGGCTGTGCGACGGCCGGAGCCGCTCGCGCGACGCCAAGCCCCGATCCCGGTCCTGGGTTCGCGGCCTACGCGGCCTCGTCGAGATCGATCTCGATCGGGGTGTCGTCGTCCTCGTCGGCGACGTCGGCATCGCGCGTCGAGTAGCGGGCCTCGTCCTCGTCGAGCAGCTCGAGGTCCGAGGACACGTCGCGAAACAGGTCGACGACGACGCCGCGTCCGGCAGCGTGCTGGCGCGGCGCGGGCGGCGGCGCCGCGGGCGCGGGGAGCTGCGCCTGCTGCGCGGCGACCGCCTTGGCGTCCGCCTCCAGCTTCGCCTTCTCCTCGTCGGCCCTCTGCGCCTTCTTCTCGGCCAGGCGGCCGAGCTTGACCAGCGCGTACTGCCCCGCCCCGGCGGCGGCGACGCCGGTGAATGCCACCCGCGTGTTGCCGTCGGTGAGGTACGCACCGAGCCCGCCGGTCGCGGCCATGAGCAGCGACACCGTCTCCGGCTCGGCGACCTTCTGGTTGACGATCAGCCCGCTGGCGATCGCCGAGCCGACGCTGCCGGCCACGGCGGCGCCGATCGTCTTCCAGGGCGGCGCCTCGCCGCGCCGCGGGGCCCGCAGGCGCGGTCGGCTGCGCGGCGGCGCGATGCCGGCGCCGCCGCCGGCGTTGTTCCGCTGCTTGTGCGGCTTCTTGTGCTTGGGCTTGAACTTCTTCTTCGCCTTCATCGCGATCTCCTTGCTGGTGGTGCTCCTCGGCGTGAGTCAGGCGGCGTTGCGGTAGCGCGGTCGGTGGCCGCACTGGTCGCAGGGCGTGTGCTCGAGCTCGTCGTCGAGCAGCTCGAGCAGCCCCTTGGCCTCGAGCTCGCGGTGCGCCTCGCGGAACAGCGCCACGATCTCGGGCGAGACCGCCGGCCTGCCGAGCGGCATCCGCGCGGGGGGCTGGACGCGCGGCATCAGCGGCACGACCTCGGTGGGCAGGCCGATGCGGTCGAGCACCGCGACCATCTCCGACATGCCGAGCCCGATCTCCGCCTCGAAGATCCGGGCGAGCAGCCCGGCGGTGAACAGGACGTCCTCGAACGGGACGCCCCGCGCGTGCCGGCCGCGCAACCGCGCCAGCACGTAGCGCCGCGTCGTGCTCACGCGGCGCCGGCCCTCCGGCCAGTCCGCGACGTCGGCGGCGGCCAGGTCGAACGCCCATGTGACCAGGTCGCCGAGCGCGGCGATCGCCGGGCCGTAGTCGATCCCGCCGATGTCGGCCCAGGGATGGGGGCGCCGCGCCGTGGCGCGGGCGTGCTTCGGAGCGGTGCGGTTGTCGTTCTTGGGCTTGGACACGGAGCTACTCCTTCGGCGCCGGCAGACCGGGCCGCTCATGCCGCCGGGCGAATGCGCCGGCGACGGGGTTCGGGAATCGCGATCGATCGCGCGTGGACGTGAATTCAGATCTTCGCGGCCAGCCAGCGGCCCGCGATGGCGTCGGGGGTGAGCGCCGCGAGCGAGCCGAGCATCGGCGGCGGCGCGGCGAGCGGACCGAGCGTGAGGCCCTCGCGCTGGAGCTCCTGCTCGATCGAACCGAGCACCGGCGGCGAGAGGCCGAGCGACGCGAGCTTGATCCGGATCGCCTGGGTCGCGACGTTGGTGCCGAGGCGCGCGCCGACTCGGCCGAGCGCGGCGAGCAGCGGTGTGTTCGGCTGGATGCGGTACCGCCCGACGCGCAGCTCGGCGCGGTTGCGCGGCGCTCGCTCGTCGAGCCACTGCCGCGCGGCGGCCTGGTCGAGCCGATCGATCGCGTGCGCGCAGGTGTCGACGATGCGCCGACCCGCGGGCCCCCACAGGCGCGCCTCGCGGTAGGCGAGCGCCAGCACGAACGCGACGTCAGGCACGTCGGCGACGCACAGCGGCCGCCCCTCGAGCGCGGCGCGCATCGCGCGGTGGCCGTTCTCGACCCGGCGCGCACCGTGGACGAAGCGCGCGGCGGGCTCGGCCGCGAGCTCGGCGATCCAGTCGACCGCGTCCGCCGGCGTGAGCGCGACCGCGCCCGGCACACCGGCGGCGTTGCGCGGCAGCGCGGCGAGCCGCTGCTGGTACATGGCGAGCGCGCGCTCGTACGTCGCGATCGCGTCGTCGATCGGCTTGCCATCTACCCAGGTCGTGTACCCGGCGGCCTTGCTGGCCCGCGCGCGGGCCAGGTCGCCGCGCGTCCCCTTGGTCTCGTCCGTACCGATCAGCCGCTCGAGCCGGAGCCGACGGGTCGCCACATCGGTGCCGTCGCCCGCGGCGTTGCGGCCGATGCGGAACAGCCCGGCGCGCAACGCGTTACGGCTCTGCATCGGATCGAGGATCACCGGCGCGCCGTCCTCGGTCGGGAACGTGTGGAGGCCGCCCGGCGTGTCGACTGTGGCGAGCCGCCGTACCGGGCCGGGGTCGATCATCTCGGCAACCGCCAGGAACAGCGCACTTCGTTCCACGCAGTTCGGCGAATCGGTCGGCAGCCGGAGCCGCTGGGCTGGACGGCACGCCGTCACCTTCGGCCCGTCGCACGGTGAGCCGGTGTCGTCGAGCTGCGGCAGCTCGCGGATGTACTCGACGAGCGCCGCGGTGTCGCCGAGCTGCTCGGCGAGCGCGACGAGCTCGGCATCTCCGGACTCGAGGCGCGCCTTCACCTGCGCCGTGATGGCGTCGAGGCACGCGCGGTCGTTATGGGGTCTGGCGATCACGACGGGTCCTCCTGGCGTGGGGTGGGCGGTTGCGTGGGCGGAGCGGCACCGCGAATGCGGCGGCCTCCGCCGCGGATCACGAGCGCGCGACGCACCGTGCGCGGGCGCAGCCGCAGCTCGGCCGCGATCTCGTCGACCGGCACCTGCCACACGAAGTAGAGGTGGCGGATGCGCGCTCGGGTGGTGTGCTTCATCGGCGCCCTTCGAGCGCCCGGAGGCGCGTACGGGCCGGCGAGTTCGCGGCGAGCGAGTCGGCGCTCGGGCCGGGAGCGCGCTCGTCGTGCCGACCACCGGGCAGGACCAGCGCGGCGCGCACCGCGTGCGGCGCGAGCGCGAGCTCCTGGCCGATCTTGCGCAGCGGGCGCTGCTCGACGAAGTAGAGATGGCGGATCCGGGCGCGGGTGGTGTCGTCCATTGGCTCAGCTCTCCCCTTCGCTGGTCGGCGCGCGGCGCGGCTGCCGGACCTTCGGCAGCATCGACCGCACGCGCTGGACAGCCTGCTCGACCGACAGCGCCGACAGCTCCCCCAGCCACCACATCCGCGTCGGCCCGTCCATCCGCGCGATGGACTCATCGATGACCGCGACCTCGTTCTCGGTGAGGTGCGCGCGCACGGCGAGCAGGTGCGCGATCTGCGCGCCGGTCGGCGCCGCATTGCGGACCTCGCTCTCGACCGGCGGCGCCGCGCCCTCCGCAGGCGCGGTCGTTGGCGGAGCCGTGCTCGGCGCAGGGTCCGGCGAGGGCGGCGGAACCGCCGTCCCCGCGCCCGACCCGGCGGCGGCCTCGCTCGCGGGCGCGCCGCTCGGCGGCGGCGCCGTGGCCGCCTCCGTCGCGTGCGCGGTCGTCGAGCTCGAGGCCGCCGCCGGGCGCGCCGCCTTGTAGCGGTTGAGGAAGTCCGCCGCCAAGACGCCGATCGCCTCGCCGATCTTCGGCAGGAGCGGCTGGATGAGCGGCGCCAGCATCCCGAGCGCGGCGAGGGGATCGCCGGGGCCGGCCGGCGCGGGCCCCCGCGGCGCGTCGTCGTCCTCGTTGTCGAGGTCGTCGTCGCCATCCTCCTCGTCGTCGTCCTCGTCCTTCGACGCTACGTCGATGGCGCCCGCCGCGTTCGCGAGCAGGCCGAGCACGCGACGGTTGCCGAGCCCGGCACCGATCGAGACCCGCATGTTCTCGGTCGCCGCCTGCA
The DNA here is from genome assembly GCA_900696455.1 of uncultured delta proteobacterium. GTDB lineage: Bacteria > Myxococcota_A > Polyangia > Haliangiales > Haliangiaceae > UBA2376. The sequence continues at coordinate 1,452 of CAADGB010000524.1, read as the reverse complement.
TCATCCCGGCGTTGGTGCTGGCCAGCGTCTTCGCCACGTCGGCGTGCGCATGCGCCAGGTCCCGCACCACCACCAGCGGATCCGCGCTGCCGCTCAGCAGACCGTTCCGCGGCGGGTCGATCACGACGTACGCCGGAGGCGCATCGGGGATCTCGTCACCGCCCTCGTCGTGCTGATCGAGCCGGTACAGCCCGGACACGTACCCCACCGCGGCGCGGAACTCACCGAGCGTGCTGTCACCGGGCACGTGCAGCGGGTCGCCGTCCTCGTCGCGCACCACCTCGCAGGTGCCGCGCCCGCCCGGGTTGCGGAACCGGCGCACCGACAGCGTGTGCAACTGCGGCGAGAACTGGAACGGCTGACCATCCTTGTCGAAGGCGAGCTGGGACATGCGGCGCTCCTCGCGGATGCGGGCGGTGTGGCCCCGGTCGGTCGATACTGCGCAGCGCACGTCGCGCTGGTCCGTTCCGGAGTTCGCCCTCGCGTCGCTCCTTGCGATCGTCGAGGGTCTCTACTCAGGTAACCGCCTCCCGCGAGCCCTCGCCGATACCGGCCTCGTCGATTTCCGGCGCCTACGCGCCAGCCAGAAAATCGATCTTCGCCCCGACGTTACATCGTCGCGATCGCCGAGCTCGCGAGCGCGCGGTCGTCTCGAGCTCGCCGTCCGCACGCCGGACAGGCGTGCATCGATCTTATCTGCCGGATCCCACCGCGCACCGATCGACATCGAAGTAGCGGGACGCCCGTCAACAAATCGATCTCTCCGGAACACCGAGCATTCTCGACGATGACGCGGGACCTGCCGCCGCTCGCGCGCCGGGCAAGCACGCAGGACGACTGGCCTCCAGATCGAACCAGCTCGCTCGCCCTGAACAAAGCGCGCCACGGTTTCCGAGGCTCGCCGCGATCAACGAGTTGCGCCCGATCGATTTGGCGATCGCGCGCTCGTCGACGCCTCGATCCAGGCGCGGCACCTCCCCGTCTCGCCTTGGATCGCGATCCCACACGCACGGTTCGCCGAGAAAGATCGATCGCGCTCGCGCGCCGTATCAGTGCTCGTGCCGATCGCCATTCTGGCGCACCCCTCGGCGAACGATTGCCAGGCTGACAGGACGCTCGTCATCGACGTGACGGTGATGACGGTGCCGCACCTGCCGGCAGATCGTCCGGAGCGTCGTGCGTTGGTACCTTCATGGCCGACCCGAGACGCGATGCTTCCCCTCCCGGGCCGCCTCCGCCGGACACCTTGCGCGCGCTGGAAGAGCAGTACACGGACACCGTTCGTGATCGGGCTCATCGCTACGCCGACCAGCGCGCCACGCGAGTCCGCCGCGCGGGGTGGCCCATTCCCACCAACTACGCCGAGGAGCTCGTGCACGACGCGATCGCGAGCATCTGGATGGGCACCCGGCGCTGGGATCCCCAGCGCACGCCGCTCTACTTCCGGCTCTG
>CAADGB010000523.1 GCA_900696455.1 uncultured delta proteobacterium | reverse complement strand
TTCACCGACCGCGGTCGGAGATGGCGGGAAACGAACGGCGAGCTGCATCTCTCCGGTCGGCCTGAGCCGGCCGAGCGTGAGCGAGGGCGTGTCGAAGGCCGACAAGCCGCGGCCGTCGCGCGAGTGAAGTCGGGCGCTTGCCGGCGCCGTTCGCTAGGAGCGGAGCCCCGAAGGGGCGGAGTCGAAGCGGCGCGGGGACGGATTCCTTCACGCGCCCGGCGGGGGTGGGAGGTCGAACCACCTCGCCGCGTACGTGGGGCGTCAGCGCGCTTGCACCCCCGCGGCGGGGTGCTGCTAGATTCCGATCGATGGAGATCGACTACAAGCACGAGCTCTCGCTCCAAGACGCTCGCGCTCGCCTCGAAGTCCTGGGGGAGTATCTCCACAACCGTCACGGCATCCGCGTGACCTGGTCGGACGACGGACGAGCCCGCTTCCACGGCAAGTACCTGGTGGTGAAGATCGACGGCGAGATGCGCCTCGAGCCCGGCATGGTCCGCTTTCGCGGCGAGGATCCCGGGTTCCTGTGGCGCAAGAAGGCCACCGAGTACATCCACGGTAAGCTCAAGAGCTACCTCGACCCGCGGCACGCCCTGACCGAGCTGCCGCGCGGCGGGTAGCGGCGCGGGCGCGGGCACCCTCCCGGCGGGTCAGGCCGGTCGCGGCGGGGTGGCGACGTGCTCGACCGGCGCGCCGCGCTCGAGCACGAAGTACGACGGCGTCTTCACCTGGCGGCCGGCGATGGCGAGGAGGCTGCGGCCGAGCAGGCGGTGGCCCTCGGCGTCGAGCGCGACCAGCGGGTCGCGGACCGCGGCGGTCGGATCGCCCCGGCGGTTGCCGCCGCGCCCGTAGTCGAGGAGCAGGTGATCGCCGGTGGCGAGCACCTGGAAGTGGCCGAAGGTGACGGGGCGGCCGCCCCGGGTGCGCGGCCGCCAGGTCGGCGGATCGTCCTGCTCGCAGCGCACGTTCCACCCCCGGACCGTTCCGTCCGGCTCCCGGACGAAGGCCTTGGCGAAGGTCTTCCAGGTCAGGCGCTCGAGCCAGGCCGGGAGCCCCAGGCTGGTGCCGTGGTAGGTCCAGCCGGCGACGGTGGCGGCGGCCAGCGGCCGGCCGCCGGCCAGGGCCTGCGCCAGCTCGGCGCCCGACGCGCGCAGGAGCTGGTCGGTGGTGCGCGCGGCGGTCACGCCATGCCTCCGGCCAGGGTGGTGGCGCCGGCGCCGAGGCGGGCGTCGCTGTCGAGGCGGAAGGTGCCGGCGCGCCACGCCGCCAGGGTCGCCGCCGGGGTCGCCGGCTGGCGGGCGCACCAGCGCATGGCGCCGCGCAGGGTGAGATCGGGATCGTCGGCCTCGTCCGCCGACATCGCCGGGCCGCCGGCGAGGGCGAGGTCGACGGCGCGGGCCAGGGCCTCGTGGTAGCCCTCGAACACGGTCAGGTCGCGCAGCCAGGCGGCGCGCGGATCGCGGCCGTCGCAGATGGCGGCGACGCGCGCGCGCAGGGCGGGCAGGGCGTCGTGGCCGGCCATCAGCTCGAGGTCGAAGACGAACTGGTTGTGGTCGTGGTGGGCGCCGATCAGGTGCGAGGTCAGGCGCGCGGGGTCGCTGCGCAGGCCGGTGAAGTCGAAGGGGTGGACGGCGCGCTCGGCGAGCAGGAAGGGCAGGCGCAGCGCGCGCCAGGCCAGCAGCCGCGCCCGCCAGGTGGGCCGCACCCGGCCGCCGGGCGAGGTGCCGACGGTGCCGGTGCGGAAGGCGAGGCGGTGCCACAGCCGCAGGACGCCCAGGCAGAGCTGCCACGGCGTGGGATCGACGTCGATGACGCCGCGGGCGCGCATGCGGGCGAGGTGGGTGAGGACCCGATCGGGCTCGACGAGGAGGGCGCGGACGTACCAGGGGTGGGTCACGGAGAGCTCCGGGCGCGGGGGGCGGGCTGCCGGCGCAGGAGCTCGACGGTGGCTCGATCGCGCGCGGCGAGGATGGCGATGACCGGATCGATGGCGCCGGCGGCGGGCGCGGCCAGCCACGCGCCCAGCGCGCGCCAGCCAGCGACGTTGTCGGCGGGGGCGCGGAACATGGCGGCGCGCAGGGGCGCGGCGCTGGCGACCACCGCGATGACCGGGTTGAGCGAGAGCCGCAGCACCGGGCTGCGGGTGGCGTCGAGCAGCGCGGCGACGACGCCGAGATCGGCGGCGGCCAGGGCGTCGACGGCCGCGGGCGTCGTCGCGACCGCCGCGGCCAGGGCGTCGACGGCGCGGCCGAAGGCGCGCACGTCGGCGGCGCGCGGCGGGTGCTCGACCAGGTGCTCGAGGACGGCGCGGGCCAGGTGGCGGCGCACGCGCAGGAGCTCGGCGGCGATCGCCGGCAGCTCGCCCTGGCGCTGGGCGAGGTCGGCGAGGCCGGGCAAGAGATCGGGGCCGCCGGTGCGGCGGACGTCCTGGACCACGTAGCCCGAGCCGTGGCGCACCGCGAGCACGCCCTGGGCGGTGAGCGTGGCCAGCGCCGCGCGCAGGGTCAGGCGGCTGACGCCGAGGGTGGCCGCCAGCTCGCGCTCGGGCGGCAGCCGCGCCCCGGGCGCGAGCTCGCCGGTCAGCACCGCGCGGCGGAGCGCGTGCTCGCAGGCCTGGTGCGCCGGCTCGCGGGCCGGGATGGGCGCGAGGGCGGTGGACGCGGGGGATGGGGGCACTGGCTAAGTGGTTTATCCAATCGCGCGGGCGGCGTCAAGGGTCGACGTCGCTCGGGGTGAGCGGGCGTCTCGGATCCGCGCCCGGTCCCGTCAGGCCACGGCCAGATCCACGCCGTGCTCCAGATCGCGGCCGAACGGCACCACCAGCGTCGCCGTCACCCGCCACTCCACCGGCCCCGACGACGGCGACACCACCGACGACACCGCTCGCGCCACGTCGCCGATGCGCCCGGCCGGCGCCTGTGGGCGGTGGCCGGGATCGCGCGGCACGGTGAGCGTGAAGGGCAGCTCCTCGTCGCGGTAGCGGCGGGCGCCTCCCAGCTCGCGCTCGAAGCGGTAGAGCGTGGTCGTCGTCGTGGCCAGGGCGCGGGCGCCGCCGCGGGCGTCGACGACGCGCTGGCTGGCGCGCAGCTCGACCACCAGGCGCCGGGCCTCCACCGGCTCGGTCAGGCGCAGCGTGACCGTGCCGTGCACGTCGTCGCCCGGCGCCGCCCGGGCCTGGTCGAGGCTGACGTGGACCGTGCCGCGGCCGACGCCGGTGACGGTCTGGCCGGCCTTCACCGCGGTCTGCCCTGCCTTCTTGACCGCGCTGCCGACCTTGCCGAAGAAGCGGTTGGCCGCCCGGATGATCTCGTCGTCGTCCACCACGGCGTGAGTCTGCCACGGCCGCCTGCCAGGATCGTGGTGCCCGTGCCAGTCTGCTGGCAGGAGGCTCCCGCCATGGCCGACCGCGCCGTCATCCCCGCCGATCACCTCGCCGCCAACGTCCGCGCCATCCGCGCGGCGCGCGGCCTGTCGCAGCAGCAGATCGCCCGCCTGGCCGGGGTGCCGCGCGCGACGTGGTCGCACCTCGAGTCGGGGACCGCGAACCCGACCCTGCACGTGCTCTGCCGCGTGGCCGACGCGCTGCAGGTGCGGCTCGACGAGCTGCTGGCCGCGCCTCGCTCGCCGGTGCGACACCTGCGCGCGGCCGAGCTGCCGGTGCGGGCGCGGGGTCCGGTCAGCGTGCGCAAGCTCCTGCCCGAGCCGCTGCCCGGGCTCGATCTCGAGCGGCTGACCCTGGCGGCGGGCGCGCGCATGACCGGCGTGCCGCACGCGCCCGGCACCCGCGAGTACCTGGCGTGCGAGCGCGGTCAGGTCGAGCTGTTCGTCGCCGGCGACGGCTTCCGCCTCGAGGCCGGTGACGTGGTCGTCTTCCGCGGCGACCAGCGCCACGGCTACCACAACCCGGGGCGCGACGAGGCGATCGCGTACTCGGTCATCGCCTTCGCGCCGCGCGCCGCCTGAGCGGCGCGGGCGACGGCGACGGCGACGTCGGAGGCGTCGGCTGCGCGCGAAGCCCCGAAGGGGCGGAGCCGAGGCGCAGCCGAGGCGATCTGCTCCGACTCAGGTCGGCACCGGCGTCCTCGCCAGGACCGACCGATCGACATGAGCGTGTGATTCCTTCACACGCTCGGAGTCGAAGGGGGTCGGGGTTCGGGGTTCGGGCTCGGGCTCGGGCTCGGGCTCGGGTACGGGCTCGGGCTCGGGCTCGGGCTCGGGCTCGGGCTCGGGTTCGGGCTCGGACCAGGGTTCGGGTTCGGGGCCGGATTCGGGCGCGGACTCGGACTCGGATCCGGAAGACCCGCTCACCGGGAGCGACGCCCCGGGAGGCGGAGTCGGCGGGCTCGGGCGCGGGCGCGGGCTGCGCAGGATCTCCACGAGGTCTCGACGCCGGCTCCGCACGGCGCGCGCCGGGGCTCCATGGCCCGGGTGTCCTCTGGTCACACGCGAAAAGGAGATGCCCATGGACGCGAGCCTCGATCCTCCCCTCGACCCACCCGCGCCGGCCCCGGAGCTCGGCGCGGCCAGCGCGTACGGACCGGTGCCCCCGGCGTTCGCCGCCGGTGCTGGCGCGCCCTCGGCGCTCGCCGCCGGCGTCCACGCCGGCGCCCACGCCGCCGCGCTCCCCGCCCTCACCGCCGCCGG
>CAADGB010000522.1 GCA_900696455.1 uncultured delta proteobacterium | reverse complement strand
CGAGGCGGCGCTGGCGGCGGCGCGGCTGGGCGCGCGCACGCTGGCGCTCACCGGCTCGCTCGAGACCGTGGCCCAGATGTCGTGCAACCCGGCGATCGGCGGCGTGGCCAAGGGCCACCTGGTCAAGGAGATCGACGCCCTCGGCGGCGAGATGGCGCGGGTCATCGACGAGACCGGGCTCCAGTTCCGCCGCCTCAACGCCGGCAAGGGGCCGGCGGTGCGCTCGACCCGCGCCCAGGCCGACAAGCGCCGCTACCGCGAGCTCATGCGCCAGCGCCTCGAGGCCGCGCCGCGGCTGGCCCTGCGCCAGGCCGAGGTCGCGGCGCTGTGCGTCGACGACGCCGGGCCCCGGCCGCGGGTGGTCGGGGTGACCACGACCATGGGCGTCACCTTCCGCGCCCGCGCCGTCATCATCACCACCGGCACCTTCCTGCGCGGCAAGATCTTCGTCGGCGACGAGCGCGCCGCCGGCGGCCGCGCCGGCGAGCCCCCGGCGCTCGGGCTGTCGGCGGCGCTGGCGGCGCTCGGCCTGCCCCTGGCCCGGCTCAAGACCGGCACCCCGTGTCGCCTCGACGCCCGCACCGTCGACGTCGCCGGCCTCGAGGTCCAGCCCGGGGACGAGCCGGCGCCGCGCTTCCAGGTCCGGCCGCCGACCGGGCCGCCGCCGCTGCCGCAGCGGAGCTGCTGGATCACGTACACGACGCCGGCCACCCACGACCTCATCCGCGCCAACCTCCACCGCTCGCCGCTCTTCCAGGGCGCGATCGAGGGCGCCGGCCCGCGCTACTGCCCCAGCATCGAGGACAAGATCGTCCGGTTCGCGGACAAGGATCGCCACCAGCTCTACCTCGAGCCCGAGGGCCTCGACAGCGGCGAGCTCTACCCCGGCGGCATCTCGACCTCGCTGCCCTACGACGTCCAGCTCGCGATGATCCGGACGATCCCCGGGCTCGCGCGCGCCGAGATGACCCGGCCCGGCTACGCCGTCGAGTACGACTTCGTCGATCCGCGCGAGCTCCTGCCCACCCTCGAGACCCGGCGGGTCGCCGGCCTCTACCTGGGCGGCCAGATCAACGGCACCTCGGGCTACGAGGAGGCGGCGGTGCAGGGGCTGCTGGCCGGGATCAACGCCGCGCTCGGCCTCGGCCTCGGCCCCGCCGGCCAGCGCGAGCTGGTCCTGCGCCGCGATCAGGCCTACGGCGGCGTGCTGGTCGACGATCTGGTCACCCGCGGCACCCGCGAGCCGTACCGGATGATGACCTCGCGCGCCGAGTTCCGGCTGCTCCTGCGCGAGGACAACACCGCCGAGCGCCTGCTGCCGGTGGGCCGCGCCCTGGGCCTGGTCGACGACGCGCGCTGGCGCTGGTTCGAGCGCCGGCAGGCCGCGATCGAGGCCGGCCTGGCGCGGGCGCGGGCGGCGTCGGTGACCGGCACCCCGGCGGTCAACGACCTGCTGGGGCGGCTGGGCTCGGCGCCGGTGAGCGGCCGGCGGGTGACCCTGGCCGAGCTGGCGCGCCGACCCGAGCTGTCGTGGGCGGCGGTCGAGCGGGTGGCGGCCGCCGGCGGCGTGGCGGCCCAGGTCGTCGACGGCGAGCTGGCCGACGAGGTCTGGCTGCGGGTCGAGACCGAGCTGGTCTACGAGGGCTACCTGCGCCGGCAGGAGGTCGACGCCGCGCGCCTGGCCCAGGCCGACGCCGTCGCCCTGCCCGACGATCTCGACTACGGCGCGATCCCCGGCCTGTCGCGCGAGGTCGTCGAGAAGCTCGGCGCGCTGCGGCCGCGCTCGCTGGGCCAGGCGTCGCGGGTGGCCGGGGTCACGCCGGCCGCGGTGTCGATCTTGATGACCCATGTCGCCTTGACGCGGAGGCGTGCCGCCGACGTACCATCCGGCGGATGAGGGCACACACCCCGGGGTCTCGCTCCCGGTCCATCCTCGCGGGCGCGACCGCGCTCGCGCTCACCTCCGGGTCGGCGCACGCCGGCGGCCTGTTCCTGCCCGGCTCGGGTCCGGTCTCGACCGGCCGCGCCGGCGCCTCGGTGGCGTCGGTCGACGATCCGTCGGCGATCGGCCTCAACCCGGCCGGCCTGGCCAAGACCCGCGGCACCGTCGTCCACGTCGGCGCCGCGCTCATCTCGTACCACCAGACCGTGGGGCGCTTCGGCGTCTACGAGGACAGCCCCGACGCCACGCTGGCGTGGGAGGGCCAGCCCTACCCGTCGGTGTCCGACACCTCGAAGCCGCCCATCGGGATCGGGCCGTTCCAGGCGGTGCCGGTGATCGCGGTGTCGAGCGATCTCGGCGGCAAGATCAAGGGCCTGACCGTGGCCGCCGGGGTGTTCGCGCCCAACGCCTACCCGGTGCGCGCGATGGGCGCCGACTACGTGCTCGAGGATCCGAGCACGCCGCCGCCTCCGACCCGCTACGACACGGTCGAGCAGGAGGCCGCGGTCGTGCTGCCGTCGATCGCCGCCGCCTACCGCGTCACCGACAAGCTCGACGTCGGCGCCCGGTTCTCGGCCGGCTTCGCCCACCTCAAGGCCCGCACCTACGTCTGGGGCCTGGCCAACTTCGAGGAGTGGGCGGGCAAGGACGGCGAGTTCAGCGTCGACGTGAAGGACAGCTTCGTGCCGACCTTCGCCCTGGGCGCGACGTTCCGGCCGACGCCGGCGATCGAGCTCGGCGCGCAGTTCCAGTCGCCGGTCCACGTCGCCGCCAAGGGCACCGGCTCCGCCCGCACCGGCTCGGGCAACGAGTTCAACGGCATGCCGGTGACGGTGGTGCCCAACAACGAGACCCCGCTGTGCGAGGCCGGCGGCACGATGGACGCCTTCAAGGCGTGCGTGAACCTGAGCCTGCCGATGATGGCGACGGTCGGCGGCCGCTACATCGTCCGCGACGCCGGCGGCGGCCAGGTCGCCGACGTCGAGCTCGACGTGCAGTACGAGGCGTGGTCGGGCGCCAGCGACTACGACGTCATCGTCGACGGCATCGCCGCCATCGACCTGGGGCCGCCGCCCATCGGCCTGGCGCTCCAGCCGACGAAGATCCGCCACAACCTGAAGGACGTGATCTCGGTCCGCCTCGGCGGCTCGTGGCAGAGGCCGGTGGCCGGCAAGCTCCTGACCCTGCGCGGCGGCGTCGCCCACGACACGGCCGCGGCCAAGGACGGCTGGCAGCGCGCCGACTTCGACGGCGCGGCGCGCTGGACGATGACCGCGGGTGCCTCGATCGTGGTGGGCAAGGTGCGCGTCGACGTCGGCGGCGGCCACGTCTACGAGGGCACCCGCGTCCAGGGCACCGGCTGCAACCCGACCGCCATCGGCCAGGGCTGCGGCCCCGGCGGCATGCCGCTGCCGGTGGCCGACCGGGTGGGCCCCGATCCGATCCAGCCCACCAGCGACGCCGGCGGCCAGCAGGAGAGCCCGTTCACCCACGGCGCGATCAAGAGCGGGTACAACCTGCTCATGCTCGGCGTCACGACCTGGTTCTGATGGCGGGTGGCGATCAGCGCCTGCGCTTGCCGGTCACGTACGCGTCGCCGACGCCGTAGAGCCAGGTCGCGCCGCCGACCAGGGCGGCGACGCTGCCGACCAGCGGGATGGCGCCCAGGATGCTGAGGCCGGCGATGCCCCACACCGCGAACACGCCGATGGCCTTGTCGGTCTGGCCGTTGATGAGCTGACCGACCCCGGGGAGGATCGCGCTGCACACGGCCGGCACGATGCCGCTGCCGCCGCCGCCGCCGCTCGACTTCATCAGCGCGTTGCTCATGGCGCCAGTATGACGCGAAGGGGCCCGCCGGGCGAGCCGGCGGTCACGGCGCCGCGGGGGCCCCGCCGTCACCGGGGCCGAAGCGCGCGACCAGGTCGTCCCAGCGGGCGACCCGGGGATCGTCCTCGCCCATCATCTCGACGATCCAGCGCCGCACGTAGGCGTGGTCGAGCCCGACGTTCACCGCGACCAGCCGCTCGAGGTCGACCACGTCCTTGCCGCGGAAGAAGAGCAGCTTGAACACGGCGATGGCCTCGGCCGACAGGAACCAGCCGGTCCAGCCGGCGTCGTCGGTCACGCGGACGCGGGTCCGGCGGGCCTCGTGCGAGAAGGCGATGCTGGGCAGGAACACGTCGATGCGCATGCCGTCCCAGACCCCGACGAACATCCCGTCCCGCTGCGCCCGCGCCCGGGCCGCGCGGGCGTCGATCTCGACCCCGAGCGCCGCCAGGACGCCGATCGTCTCGTCGACCCGGGCCTCCTCGACGAACACGTTCACGTCGACGTCCGTGGTGCCGCGTGGGACGCCGGCGATGGCGAGCGCGAGCGCGCCGCCCAGCGCGTACGGCAGGCCGGCGGCGTCGAGCGCGCCCGCGATCCGCTGGCCGGCCTCGGCGGGATCCCGGTCAGGGAGCGCCATGACCCCAGCCGCTCGCCTGCCGCAGCCGTGTCAGCGCTGCGACGGTGCTGTCGGGGAGCGGGTCCGTCTGGGCCAGGATCCGCGTGGCCATCCCGCTCGCCCGGGTCGCCCACATGGCCGTGCGCGCGCACATCCGGAACAGGCGCCAGCGCGCGGCCGGGCCCAGCTCGCGGTACGGCGCGACCTCCTCGCGCACCGAGGTGTCGTTGTCG
>CAADGB010000521.1 GCA_900696455.1 uncultured delta proteobacterium | reverse complement strand
GACGCCGCCCGCCGCGACGCCGCGCGCCAGGCCCCGGGCCGGGAGCCGCACCGCGGCCCGCGATCGCGCCCGCCGCCCGGCGGTGCCGCGCGCGCTCCTGCAGAACGCCCGCGCCTTCTTCGCGCCGACGATGAAGCAGGGGCCGCACGCCTTCATGGTGCCGCACGCCGGCTCCAACGCCTGGGCGGTGGGCCCCAGCCGCACCGGCGGCAGCACGATCCTCGCCGGCGACCAGCACCTGTCCCTCCCCAACCCGAGCATCTTCTACCCGGTGCACCTCACGCTCCTGGGCCCGGGCTCGGGTCCGCCCACGATCGACGTCTTCGGCCAGACCTTCCCCGGCATCCCCGGCATCATCCTGGGCGCCAACGGCAAGGCGGCGTGGTCGTCGACGGTGGTCTTCCACGACGTCAACGACGTCTTCCTCGAGACCATCGTGCCGTGCGCCACCGGCGGCGGCGACTGCGTCGTCCACGACGGCGGCCAGGTCCGGATCGAGCCGTGGACCGAGACCATCCGCCTGGGGGCGCTGGGCACGATCACCGGCCAGGTCACCGCCACCTACGAGCGGGTGCCGCACCACGGCCCGATCATCCCGACGGTCGAGGACGGGATGGTGGTGCCGCGCACCGCCAGCCAGGCGCTGTCGGTGCAGTACACCGGTTACGAGCCGACCTTCGAGATCCGCGCGATCTGGGAGCTGGTGCGGGCCCGCACCGTCGACGACGGCTTCCGCGCCCTGCGCCACTTCGGCTACGGCGGCCAGAACTGGGTGATGATCGACGACCAGGGCAACATCGGCTGGACCACCAACGCCCACGTCCCGCTGCGCAAGCCCGCCGCCTACACCTGGAACGCCACCACCAACCCCGACGGCCTGTCCCCGCTGTTCGTCCAGCCCGGCGACGGCTCGGCGGACTGGGAGGGGCGGATGTCGTCGCGCTACCTGCCCCACGCCATCAACCCGGCGTCGGGCATGCTGGTCACCGCCAACTCCGACCCGGTGGGCGAGACCTTCGACGGCGATCCGCTCGACGGTCCGGTGGTCGACGGCCGGCCGCTCTACGTCAGCGCCACCTACGCCGCCGGCGTGCGCACCGAGCGCATCGACGAGCTGGTGCGGGCCGCCGACGCCGCCGGCGACGTCGATCTGGCGGTGAGCGCCACCCACCAGCACGACGCCCGCAGCAACATGGGCTACCACCTGCGCGACGCGATCGTCGCCGCCCTCGCCCACGTCGACGATCCGACCGGGGCCCCCGCCGACGTCGCGACCTACGTCGGCGCGCTGACCGCCGGCGAGCGCGCTCGCCTGAACCTGGCCCGCGCCAAGCTCGCGGCCTGGACCCTGGACACGCCGCCCGCGGTGGCCGCGTCGTCGACGGCGCAGGCGCGCGACGACTCGATCGCCACCGCGATCTTCAACGTGTGGATGCACTACTTCATCGTCCGCACCCTGGGCGACGAGTTCGCGGCGATCGGCATGTCGCCGTTCGACCTGGTGCAGGATCTCCTCGCCCGCGTCGTCACCCGCACCCTGCGCGAGCCCGGGCAGCTCGTGCCGTCGGCCACCACCGGCCAGCCCATCCTCTGTGACGACATGACCGACGGCGGCGCCGACCAGAGCTGCACCCGCAAGATCATCGAGGCCGCCCACCTCGCCCTCGGCCAGCTCGGGACGCTGATGGGCTCGACCGACCTCGAGACCTGGCGCTGGGGCGCGCTGCACACCCTGACCCTGCGCCCGCTGTTCCCCGACGCCCGGCTGGAGATCCCGGCGCCGGGCAGCCCCCAGGCCGGCGGCTTCCCGAAGCCGGGCGACAACTTCGCCGTCAACCGCGCCGCCTGCGGCTGGTCGGATCTCGACTTCCGCCAGGACGAGGACGGCCCGGCCCAGCGCTTCCTCGCCGAGCTCGCGCCGGGCCAGCCGATGAAGGTGCGCCTCCAGTTCCCGGGCGGCACGATCTACAACCCGTCGAGCCCGCACTACAAGGACGTGCTCGAGGCCCACTACCTCGCCGAGCGCCACTTCGACCTGCCGTTCACGGTCCCCGAGATCCTCGCCGCCGGCGAGGAGCGCTGGGTGCTCCGGCCCTAGCGCACCGAGCGGGTCGACGTACCTGCTGCGACGGCATGCGAGCCGATCGGTGCGCGGGCGCGCCTGGGCGCACGAACCGGTCGCGCGGCGGCCCGCGGCCCGCGCCGTGCTCTACAATGGAGGCGATGGCCAAGGGCATCGAGGTCCCCGAGACGGTGATCGTGGTCGCGTCCCGCGGCTGGGGCGGCGGCGCGGCCCGGCCCCTGCGCGAGCTGGTCGACCGCCTGGTGGCCGCCGGCGCCGAGACCGCGGTGGTCGCCGACGCGGCGGAGGCGGCGCGGGCCCTGGTCGACGACGAAGGCGCGGTGGTCCTCATCGACGTCGACGACGCCGCGCGCGGGCTGACCACGCCCGCGCTCGCCGCGGCCCGGGTCGCCGACATCGCCTCCGCCGTGCCCGACGCCGCGCCGGTGGCCGCCGCCCAGCGCCCGGCCGCCGCGCTGGTGGTGGCCTGCCTGCGCGCCGGCGCGGTCGACTTCGTCGATCTGGGCGCCGAGTCCTTCGAGCTCACCGCCGAGTCGCTGAGCCACGCCGCCCGCAAGCGGGCCCGGTACGGCGCCCAGAAGCGGGCCCTCGGGCAGCTCCGCACGATGGTCGAGGAGATGCTCAAGGATCTGGTCCGCACCGAGCGCCGCTCGATCGACCTCGAGAAGCAGCTCCAGCAGAAGAGCGCGCGCGACGCCGGCCTGCCGTCGGACGTCGAGGCCGCCCGCGATCCGGTGGTGATGGTGGTCGAGGACGACCGCGAGATGGCCGACTTCCTGTGCGACAAGCTCGAGGAGCAGGACCTCACGACCTTCGCCTTCGTCACCGGCGAGGAGGCGGTCGCCCACGCCGACCTGATGTCGACGCGGGGGCAGGCCCTCGATCTGGTGCTCGTCGACATCGGCCTGCCCGGCATCGACGGCCTCGAGGTGGTGCGCCGCCTGCGCAAGGATCGCCCCGGCCTGGCCGCCTTCCTCATCACCGGCTTCGCCGACCCCAGCCTGACCGCGCGCGCCGCCGACCTCGGCGTCGTCGGCTTCGTGCTCAAGCCGTTCGACGACGCCGACACCCTCGTCGAGCGGGTCCGGGGCGAGGCCGCCGCCGCCATGGCCCGCACCCGCGACCACGGCTACCTGCAGCGGATCAAGGCCCGCCACGAGCGCGTGCTCAGCCAGTACCGGCTGCTGCTCGCCGATCTCGAGAAATAGCCCGGCGGGCGCGGCCGCGGCCGGCGGCGCCGAGCGCCAGCGCGGCGCTACGCGCCCGCCCTCGGTCGGCGAGGCTCGGACGCCGGCGCGGTCCGGACGGGCCGGCCCGGCGTCACGGCGCCACCTCCGCCCGCACCGCGTCGGCGAGGACGTCGGTGACGCAGATCCGGTTGGACGGGTGCTCGATCGTGTTGCACGTGACGACCCGGGCCGCGCCGGCGGCCAGGAGATCGTCGTGGGCGCCGCCGGCGAACACGGCGTGGACGCCCACGCACAGCGGCTCGCGCGCGACCTTGCAGCGGAGCTGGTGCAGGGTCTCCACCATGGTCCGCCCGGTCGAGATGATGTCGTCGAGCAGCACCGGCGTGTGCCCCTGGTAGCGGGAGAGGTCGGGCTCGCTGACGCTGACGTCGCGGTCGCCGCGGCGGGTCTTCTCCAGCACGACGTAGGGCGCGTCGACCTGGGCCGCCACCGCCGCCACCCACTGCTCGCTCTCGGCGTCGGGGCCGATCAGGAACGGCTGCGCGACGTGCGCGCGCACCCAGCCCGCGATCGCGGGCGCCGCCGCCACCGCCCGCGCCGGGATGCGGTAGATCTCGTCGAGCGACGCCCAGCGGTGTAGGTGCGGATCCACCGTGACCAGCCAGTCGACCGCGCCCGACACCAGTCGCGCGAAGTAGGTCGAGGTGATGCCCTCGCCGGGGTGGAAGCGGCTGTCCTGGCGCATGAACGACAGGTACGGCGCCACCAGGCCGACCCGGCGCGCCCCCAGATCGCGGGCGGTCGCGGCCAGGAACAGGAGCGGGAGGATCTTGTCGGCCGGCCGCTCCAGCCCGCCCACCAGCACGACCTCGCGCCCGGCCACCGGCGAGTCGATCCGCACGTAGACCTCGCCGTCGGGGAAGTGGCGCACGAACGCGGCGCCGGCCTCGGCGTCGAGCCGCGCCTGCAGCCGCGCCGCGGCGGCCTCGCTGCCGGGGACGGTCAGGATCACGCAGCTCACTGGCCCGAGTCTATCCCGGCGGGCGCGCGCGGGCGCTCAGATCGCGATCGGTTCGCCTCGCTCGAGCTTGCCGAGCAGGTCCACGAACTCGCGCTCGGCGCCGGGGTAGACGAGGCCGGACAGCTCGATCATGAGGTCGCGGTCGAGGTCCGCGCCGGCGGCCTCGAGCATCGCGCCGAGATCGGCGATGTCCAGGCGGCGCTTGTTGCGATCGCGCCACGGGCTCACGGCGGCGAGGAACTTGAGCGCGATCAGGACCTCGGTCCGGGGGACGTGCCACTCGCCGATCGGACGGAGCTCGGTCAGCGCGCGCTGGAACAGCGCGTGGTTCGTGGACCGGATCAGATCGACGTCGAGCGCGCGGAGCTGGACCGCGGCGCCGATCTCGTGCGCGTCGAGCGCACCGAAGGTGGAGGTCAGCGCCGCGAGCACCCGCGGCAGCTTGGCGCCATCGACGATGAAGTCGAAGTCGGCGGTGGCGCGCGGCTCGGTGACGAGGCCGACGGCGTGGGCCCCGACCAGCGCCCAGCGGACCTCGCAGGCCTCGAAGACCTCGATCACGCGGAGGATGTCGGCCTCGGTCATCACGCGCCTCCCGGCGTCTCGCGCACCGAACAGGGCCCGGTGCGTCGCCAGGATCGACATCGACCGGCGGATCGCGGCGGGAATGCCAGCGGGCGTCATGCCGACGACCAGCCTACCCCGGAACCTCGCCCGCAGTCCGAGGAGATCGACCAGGGCTCGCCTCGGCACGTGGGAAGGAGCCCGGCGCTCACTCGCTCGCCTCGGCGCGGGTGAGGGCGTCAGCGCAGCTTGAGCGGGGTCAGCCGGAGCAGGAGCGGGATGACCTTGCCGTTGGTCACCATCTGCATGTGGCCGTACTGCGAGTGGACGTAGAGGAGCTTGGCGCGCTTCTCGCGCGCGGTGAGTTCGGCGGTGGTCTCGGGCAGGCGCTCGCGCACCACCGCGAACGGGTACTTCTTCGCGAAGGCCACCGAGCCGGCCGCGGTGTCGGAGCCGACCATGATGAGCGTGTGGTGGCGGGCGCGCGGCCCGCTGCCGATGAACTCGTCGAAGGCCTTGTTGCCGCCGTAGAGCGCGTCGAGCAGGATGACCTGCGCCACCAGCTTGTGGTCGACCCACTGCATGACGGTGCGGAACGCGCCGGAGTGGCCCATCACGACGATGGGGCCGTCGGGCAGGCGGATGTTGGCGCGGTTCACCGCCTTGCGCAGGTCGGCGAGCGCCGGCCACTTGACCGCCTCGCCGTTGCCGGACGGCGCGTCGGGCACGATGAAGAGCGCGTTCTGCCGGCTGGCGTGGAACTGCCGCGCCAGGTCGTGGTGCTTCCACGCGCCGTCGGCGTCGGTGTGATAGCCGTGGACGTAGACCACCGTCCCGGCGGTGGCGCGGTCGTAGCCGGGCGGCACCCAGACGTGGAGCGCGCCGGCCTCGGTCTTGATGCGCCAGTGGATCCCGCCGTGGAGCTTCGCCTCTTGCTTCTCCAGCCGCCCCGTCGGCTTCGGCGTCGGCTTCCTCTTCGCCGGCGCCGGCCGCGCCCCGCCCGGCGCGCCGTCCTCCGGTCCGCCCTGGGCCGACGCCACCGGCGGCGCCGCCACGGCGATCGCCAGCCCGACCACGAGCGCGCGCGCCCGCCGGAGCGCCGTCGCCGTCGTCGTCGCCGGCGAGCGCCCCATCAGGGCCTGACCTTCGGTGCGGTGATCATCAGGTGCACGTTGCCCTCCGCGTCGGGGTAGCCGTACCTGAACCCGAGCTTGCGCCGGGGCTGGTCATTCCACAACTTCCGGAACGCCTCGTTCTCCTTGGCGCTGGCCTCCAGGTAGCTGCCGGTGAACCGGCCGTACGTGGTCTGCTCGAAGCCCGCCCGCTTCGCGTACCGCGGCGGGATGCCGGTGGAGTCCGAGATCATCCACGCCGCGCTGGTCAGCAGGTAGTCGCGGATGGCCGAGAAGCTCGACAGCCACAGCAGGTAGCTCGCGGCCTTGGTCATGGCCGCGCCCTGGCCCTTGGCCTCGAGGTGGCGCGCCACCGGCGAGCCCGGGAACGCGGCGTCGGCGAGGTTGGCGGCGATGTGGCGGTGGACGACGAGCGGCGCCTGCGGATCGCCGGCGCGGCGGAAGGTCAGCTCCGAGTTCGTGAACGCCACCGAGAAGTCGGTGTCGACCCACGACGCCTTCTTGCGGCGGGCGCGGGTGCCGGCCTGATCGGCGATCGCGCGCGCGCCCAGGTAGCGGACGCTGCCGTCGGCGTCGAGGGTGAAGAAGCGGAGGCCGACCGGCTCGTAGCCGAGCACCGCCAGCGCCGCGATGAAGAAGCCGAGCTGCCCCGGCACCGCGCCCCGCTCCAGCTTGCGCATGTTCTCGCTGGCCGAGTCGTGGTTGGCCAGGAGCTGGCGCAGGGCCGAGCGGTAGTTGGCGAGCGCGGCCTTGAGCTGGCCGGGCGTGGCCGCGGTCAGCCGGGTCGGATCGCCGGCGTGCTCGAGGGAGATCGTCGTGATCTCGGTGGCGTCGGGGTACGTGATGAGCGCCGACAGCAGGTCGCCGCCGCCGAACGGGTAGACCACGGTCCGCGGCAGCCCGGCCGGACGCACGGTCGCGAACAGCGCGCGCGCCGGCTCGACGTAGGTCCGCTGCACCCGCTCGTACCACGGTCGCACCTGCTTGCAGTGGGCCGCGATGATGCGGGCGTCGAGGCTCGCCGGCGGCGCCGCCGGCTCGCCGGCGCACGCCACCGCCTGGTGGAAGAGGCGGGCCTCGGCGGCGAAGTCCTGCGCTGGCTCGGCGACGGCGGGGCCGGCGGCCACCGCCATCATCATCAGGAGCGCGGAGGCGGCGAGGACCGGGCGAGGGCAGCGCATGACGCGTTCGACGCGGCGAGCGCGGCGGGTATTCCGGGGCACCGGTGACCTAGTTGAGATCGCGGGCCGCGGGGCGCGACGCCCGCGGGGCGCGGACGGTGGTGGTGGGCCGGGCGTGCTTGGGGCCGACCAGGCTGCGCAGCGAGGCGCGGGCCACGATCTCGCCGGCCTCGTCGGTCATGACCACCGGCACCAGGTACTCGGCGCGGGCGCTGGTGGCGGGCACCGGGCAGTCGCTGGTGGCGGTGATCGTGCCGCGCGCCTTCTTGATGTAGTCGATGGACAGGCCGGCGACGATGAACCGCCCGTCGTCGGGCAGGGAGTACGCCAGGGCGACGTTGCCGGCGAGCTCGGCCAGGTTGACCAGGGCCACGGCATGGACGCAGCGCAGGTGGTTGCGCACGGCCCGACGGTCGTCGAGCTCGACCTGGGCGAAGCCCGGCCGCAGCGCCACGACCCGCGCGCCGATGGTGCCGGTGTACGGCGCCATCCGCCCGATCATCCGCGAGAACAGGAGCTTGCCACCCGGCAGGCCGGCCAGCAGGTTCCAGGCGTCGCGCACCAGGTTGCGGTCGCCGTCGAGGGTCAGGGTGGGCAGGAGCTTGCCGAGCGCGGACAGCATCCCGGGAACTTACCCGGTGACGGCTCCAGGTAAAGGGCTATTTCCGCCCGGGTCCTCGTCAGGGCGTGGCCGTCGCGGGCGGCGCGCCGGCCGGGCTCACCGGCGGGGCGGCCGCGGTCGGCGCCGGGGCGGGCGCCGGCGAGCGCGCGGTCCGTGGCCCGCCGGCCTCGGGGGTGGCGTCGTCGCCCGACAGCTTGATGAGCGCCCAGGTCAGGAGCGCCGCGCCGCCGGCGACCATGACCGCGCCGTTGCGCAGCTCGCCGCCGTCGTAGCGGCAGTCGGCGCCGTTCCAGTTCGCCTCGTCGCAGCTCATGCCGTCGACCAGGAGCGTGCCGCCCATGACCACCGCGACCCCGCCGACCACCGCCAGCCCCTGCTTGTGGTTCCGGGTCAGCCCGCCGCAGCCGGCGGTCACGGTCATCTGGGTCATCAGGGCGAGGGTGACGAGGGCGAGCGTCCGGCGCATGGTCGCGCCTGGTGCAACGGGTGCGCCACCGCCCCACCGCCCGCCGCCGCCGCCGAACCTCGCGGAAGCTCGATCCGCTCGGGCCGCCCCTGGGGGAAGCTCTCCCAGCCACTGACCGGACTTCGGAGGGTCGCACCGAGGTCGCGACGGGCGGGGGAGTGCCGCACGGCGTCGCGGTCTCGCCGCGGACTCGTCCGGAACGCGGCCGTGGGCGCGCGGGGTGGTCCTCAGGTGCGTCCCGGCGTCCGACGAGGTCGCCGCCGACGCCTCGGTCCCAGGAGCTCGAGATCGAGCGCGTCCTTCGTTCGACCGGTGGCCGCCTTGTTCTTCCGCAGCTCGTCCTCACCGAGGAACGGGATGGTGGTCCCATCGACCGTGAGCTCGAGCCGTCCCTTCCAGGCCTCGGCGAACGACACGCCGGTGATCGACGTCGGGACATCGATCTGGAGCGGCGGGTGCCCGAGGCGAACGAACACGTCCTCGCGTGCGAACCGTCGTCATGCCCGGGCGATGCCCGGGAACCCGAAGCCACGTCGCGCGAGGGCGACGCGACGGGCGTTGGCCTCGGTCGGCTGAACGAGCACGTCCAGGTCCTGCGTCGCGCGAGGGGCGCCCGTGCGCCGCCAGCGCGTGAGCGCCGACCACCAGGAAGCGAGCGCGTCGGGCGCGTAACGAACCGATAGACTCGGACCAGTCGGGCGGGAGCTTCACCGTAGATCCCCAGCGTCGCTTCACGGATGGTCTCGACCGCCGAGACCCGCTCCACCACCGGCCGCGATCGCCAGTAGCGAACCTCCGCAGCTTCCGCCGCCTCGTGGGTCGTCCAGCGGAACACGCGCTTCACCCGGGCACGGTAGCCCACGACGGTCCGGTGCCGGCCCGCCTACCGGCCGAGCCGGGTCGGCTTGGGGTTCTTGCCCTTGAGCGCGATCCAGATCGCGCGCAGGGCCTGGCGGGCGCCGGCGGCCAGGCGGAGATCGACGACGTCGGAGAGGTCGGTGCGCGACGGGTTGATCTCGACGGTGGGGCGGCGCTCGGCCTTGGCCAGGAGCACGGGGCGGGCGACGTAGGGGAAGAGCGCCGAGGTGCCGATCGAGAAGACGACGTCGAAGCCGCGGGCGACCTCGGCCTCGAAGCGCTGGAACGGCGCCTCGGGCAGGGGCTCGCCGAACAGGACGACGTCGGGGCGGACCACCGCGGCGCAGCGCGGGCAGCGGGGCGGGAAGGTGAGCGTGGCGTAGTCGCGGACGGTGGTGCGCCAGTCGCAGCGGGTGCAGCGCAGGTCGTGGAGGTCGCCGTGGATGGCGATCACGTTCTTCGACCCCGCCATGCGGTGGAAGCCGTCGACGTTCTGGGTGAAGACCACGACCCGCGGGATCCGCTCCTCGAGCAGGGCCAGGATCTCGTGGCCGCGGTTGGGGGCGGCGGTGCGGCACGCCAGCTCCATGTCGTGGAGGTGCTTCCACACCAGCTCGGGCCGGCGCGCCATCATGTCGCCCGAGAGCAGGGCCTCGATGGGCATGCCGAGCTCGGGGTCGTGGCGATCGTAGAGCCCGCCCACGCCGCGGTACGTCGGCAGTCCGGAGTCGGCCGAGAGCCCGGCGCCGGTGATGAACAGCGCGCTCTGGGCGGTGGCCAGGAGCCGCGCGACCTCCTCGACCACGGTGCGGTCGACCGTGTCGCGGCGCTTGAAGGGCCCGGCCCCGCTGCTCATCGACGAGCAGGATACCGCGGCCGGCGGCGGCCGTCAGGCGGCGCGCGGCGCGCGGCGCGCGGCGCGCCGGGCCGGTCAGTGGCCGCCGCCGCCGCTCCGGGTCGGCCGGGCGTTCCAGATCTTGAGCGCCAGCGCCATGCCGATGATCGCCACCGGCAGCATCGCGATGGGCCAGATGTACCAGTTGTCGACGTCGCGGGCCGCCGGGTTGTTGACGAGGCAGCCGTCGGCGTCGCGGATCTTGGAGGCCGGCAGGGTGGCGCCGTAGAGGAACGACTGCGCGGTCGAGCCCAGGTAGACGAAGCCGTCGATGATGCCGACCGCCATGCCGGTGTTCTTCTTGCCGGCGAAGTCGGCCGACGCGGTCGCGGTCAGCATGCCGTGGACGCCGATGATGGCCATCGACATGAGCGCGACGACCCACCCGATCAGCTCGGGCGCCGACAGGAGCGGGATGAGCATCGCCGCGCCGCCGACCATGATGCCGTAGAGCACCGCCGACACCGGGCTGCGCCGCGACTGGAACAGGTGGTCGCTGATGGCGCCGGCGAACATGCCGCCGGTGATGCCGGCGACGCACGACACCATGCCCCAGTTCTCGAAGACGAAGGTGTGGCCGACGCCGGCGCCCTTGCCGAAGTCGGTGCCCCACTGCAGGATGGCCTGGCGCAGGAAGCCCGAGCACAGCTCGATCACCGAGAGCACCAGGATCACCGGGTGGGTGATGAGCTTGATGAAGACGGCCTTGACGCCGAGGTGCTCGCCCTCGTTGGTGGCGTCACCGAGATCGAAGTCCTTGTGGCCGGTGTCGGACGGCTGGTTGCGGACGAACAGGAACGACAGGACGAAGAACAGGCCGAGCAGGAGGGCCGGGATCCAGAACAGCCACTCGATGGGCAGCTCGAGCGAGATCCGCTTGCCGACGTCGTACGCGAAGTACAGGCCGAGCGAGATCAGGATGCCGAAGATGCCGCCGAACGTGCCGCGCTCGCGCAGGTGGAACCACGCCGCGTTGACCTTGACGATCGACACCGCGCCGAAGCTCTGGAAGTACATGTTGACCGCGAACGCGAGCGAGAACGCGGTCACGACCGACATGCCCATGGTCTCGCCGGTCATCGCCATGTAGCCCATCCACAGGTTGGCGGCGCCCGAGCCGGCGGCGGCGATGAGGATCGTGGCGCGGCCGCCCCAGCGGTCGGTGAGCGGGCCGTTGAGGAGGAAGGCGAGGCCGTAGACCGCCGAGCCGACGCCGAAGACCGTGCCGTAGTCGGCCTCGGTCAGGCCGATGCCCTGGAACTGCTTGATGTTGTAGCGGCCGAAGTACAGGAACGAGTAGGTGAGGCCGAGCGGCAGCCAGTTGAGCAGGCGGCGGCGGCGGAAGGCGACCGAGTGGCCGAGCTCCACCTTGGGCAGGCGGACGACGACGATGACGATGACCAGGATCAGGATCCCGATGGGGATGAGATCCTTCATCAGGTCGCGCGGCGGGCTGGGCGGCTTCTTCGGGCACTCGACCTTGCCGGGCGTGGCCGGCGTCGCCGCGGTGGGCGCCACGGCGGGGGCGTCCGACGGCGGCGTCGGCGCGACCACGCCCGGGGGCGCGGCCGCGCCGGGCTCGGCGGAGGTGACCGGCGCTGGCGCGGGCTGGGCCGCCGGCGCGTCGCCGGTGCCGAACCAGATCCAGGCGCCGAAGAGGAGCTCGATGATCACGATGATCGCGAGCGTGCGCCGCGTGATGGTCGGGGTGCGCATCGGACGAAGGGCGGTTCTACTCGCGGCGGGGAGCCGGGGGCAAGCGCCCCTTGCGTGACGTTCGTGTGACAGGCGCGGTGGTACGCTGCCGCGCGTGCGTCACTCCCGATCGGCCCGTGCGACCCAGGTGGCCCGTCCGGCCCGCCGGCCCCGGCCGGCCGCGCCCGCGCGGCCGGGCCGTCCCGCGGCGCCGCGGTCGGTC
>CAADGB010000520.1 GCA_900696455.1 uncultured delta proteobacterium | reverse complement strand
GAGGGTGCGCGCGAGGCGCTCCTCGGCGCTGCGGCCGGGGGCCAGCGCCCGCGGCGGCGCGCTCGCGGCGACGCGCAGGTCGAGGGCGTCGGCGAGGACCGCGCGCGCGGCGGCGCGCTGGTCGTCGTCCCAGCCCAGCCCGACCGCGGGCGCGAGCCCGAGCAGGTCGCGCAGCGACAGGTCGCCGGGATCGACGCGGTTGTCGGCGGCGCCGCACGCCGCCACCACCACCAGGATCGCGGGCACGAGCCCGCACAGGGGTCCCCTCATGGGGCGAGCATCGCTCCCGTGGGCGGGCGCGGGAGCCTGGCTCACCGCCGCCTCACGGGCCGGGATCGTCCCCGCCCGGCGGTGACGGCGCCGGCGCCGCGCGGTCAGGTCGGCGCCGCGGCGATGCAGCGCGCGACCGACTCGCGCGAGTCGATGAGGGCGGGGCGCGCCACGCAGCCGGCGACGACGCAGCGCAGGAGCAGCCGCAGGTTGGGGTAGTCGATGTCGAACGCGGTCGCGGCCAGCGCGTTCATGCCGAGGATGCCGTCGACCTCGGGCTGGTCGGGGCGCAGCTCGGCGCGCAAGGCCTGGCGCAGGGGGTGCTGGTCACTCACCACCACGACCTCGACCGGGGTCGCCGGCGTCAGCTCGGCGATGCCCGCGACCCGGCACGACCGCCCCTCGTCCGCGCTGCACGGGCAGTCGTCGCCGGGCTGGCAGTCGCGCTCGGCCAGGAGGTGGTGGGCGTAGACCTCGCGGCACGCGCCGCGCGGCGCCGTCGACGTGCCGACGATGGCGAGGCGATCGATGCGCCCGAGCCGGCCGGCGACCGGGCCCGAGGGCAGGAGCGCGGTCGCCGGCGGCAAGCTGTCGAGCGCCGGGCCGCCGGTGGCGGCGGCCCACGCCTGGTAGCGCGCCTCGCCCAGGATCGAGAGGCCGATGCCGGTCGACAGCACCAGGGCGGCGTCGGTGCCGCGCTCCTCGGCCGTGGCCGCGGCTGGATCGGGCGACAGGCAGACGCCCAGGGCGATGCGAGTGCCGGCGAAGCCGACCTCGGTGTCACCGAGGCGCAGGGTGCCGCCGCCGTAGAACGGCGCGGGCACGACCACGTCGCAGGCGCGGGCCCGGGCCGCGGCGTCGCCGGCGACGTCGGGCAGGAGGCGGATGCGGTCGGTCGCGGGCTCGAAGCCGATGGCGCGGGAGCGCAGGACGTCGGCGCCGATGATCGCGCCGATGGGGCGCGGCTGCCCGGCGGCGCCGATCGCGCAGTCGATGTCCGGATCGCACGGGTGCAGGTCGATGACCGTGGCCCGCCACTGCGCGCGCACGATCTGGGTGAGATCGGTGGCCGAGCGCGGCGCCAGGAGGTCGAGGTCGACGGTGCGCCGCGCCGGCGCCAGCGCCGCGTCCTGATCGAGCACGGTCAGGGGCGACAGCACGTCGATGACCGCGACCCGCGCGGCCTCGCCGTCGACGCGGACCGGGGCGACGAAGGCGCCCGCGGTGCGCTCGACGAGGATGGGGTGGGAGTCGACCGGCTCGTCGCCCTCGGCGCAGCCGCCGGCCGCGGCCAGCCCGGTGGCGACGGTCAGCGCGAGGCCGAGCCTGCCGATCGACGTCCGCACGTCCCGCGACGCTACCACGCGGGCGGCAGCGGCAGCTCCACCACCGTCGCCCGCCGGCCCTCGACCTCGACCTCGCCGCCGGGCGCCCACACCGTGCGGTGCAGGTAGCCGAGCGCGACCGAGCCCAGGCGCGGCGAGACCACGGCCGAGGTCACCACGCCGGCCTTGTCGCGGTCCGGGTGCTTGATCGTGGCGCCGCGGCTCACCGCGCCGTCGCCGGCGACGCGCAGGCCGCGCAGGACGCGCGCGCCCTGGCCCTGGGCGTGGACGCGGAAGACCGGCTCCTGGCCGACGTAGCAGCCCTTGCCGTAGTCGAGGAACGCCGCCAGCGGGGTCTCGAACGGGAAGGCGTCCTCGTCGACGTCCTGGCCGTAGCGCAGGAGGCCGGCCTCGACCCGCGCGATCTCGACCTCGTCGGCCGCGGCCGCCGGCCCCGGCGGCGGCGCCAGCACCACGGGCGCGGTCCAGGCCTCGGCCGGGCTCGACCACTGCTTGTGGGCGGCGACGGCGATCGACCGCGAGGTCACGTCGTCCATCACGGCGTACCGGTCGAGGAGCGCGAGGGTCTTGGCGACCAGCGCGGGCTCGCAGTGGAGCAGCACCCGCTCGGCCTCGAGCGTCAGCTCGATCACGGTGAGGACCCGGCCCTTCGGCGACAGGATCGCGCCCCAGGCGTGGTCCCCGGGCGCCAGGCCGGTCACGTTGATCGTGGTGAGGCCGTGCAGGAAGCGCACGCGATCGGCGCCCGTGACCTCGAGGTGACCCCAGTGGCTGTAGTCGACGATCATGACGGGGTCACTGTGGCCCGCGGCCGGCGGCGCGCAAGCGATCGGCGCGCCGCGCCTGGGCCTGGGCGTAGCGCCGCCGATCGTCGCCGGTCTCGAGGACCAGGGGCGGCACGCCGCGCGGCGCGCCGTGGTCGTCGACGGCGACGAACGTGAGGTAGGCCTTGGTCGTGTAGCGCCGGGTCCGGGTCGACATGTCCTCGGTCTCGACCCGGCACCCGACCTCCATCGACGACCGGCCGGTGTAGTTGACCTGGGCCTGCAGCACGACGACGTCCGACACCCGCACCGGGTGCAGGAAGTCGAGGCGGTCGATCGAGGCGGTGAGGACGCGGCCGCCGCAGTGGCGCATGGCGGCCACGCCGGCGCACACGTCGATCCACTGCATCATGACGCCGCCGAACATGACCCCGGCCGCCCCGTTGGTGTGGGTCGGCATGACGATCTGGGTCATCACGCAGCGCGACGCCGCGGGCGTGAGCGGTGGGGCGAGCGGCGGCTGGCCGGGGGCGTGCCCGGGCGCGTGCGACCCGCCCGCCACGGTCACTTCTTCTTGGAGGGCGCGGGCGCGGGCTTCTTGGCGGCCTTGGCGGTGGCGATGGCGCGCTTGGTGCGGGCCTTCAGCTTCCGCTGGCTCTTGCGGCGGCGCATCTTCAGTGAACGGCGGCTGTCACGGCGACCCATCGTCGAGGCTCCTCGGTTGAGGGCGGCAGTATTGGCAGGCCGGTCGCGGGGTGTCAACCGCCGCCGCGCCCGGGCGCCGCCCTGGAGGCCGCGAGGCGGTCAGCGCGCCAGGCCGGCGTGGGCCCGGCAGGCGTCGGCCCACGGCACCTCGAGCATCGCGGCCAGGCCCAGATCCGCGCCGCAGACGTGGCAGCGGCCGTAGCCGTCGTCGCCGGCCTCGACCATCCGGCGCAGGGCCTCGACGTGATCGAGCGCCGCGCGCAGGATCTCCTCGGGGCGCATGCCGGGCCGGGCGTGGAGCCCGAGCGCCTCGACGGCGCGGGCGCGGTCCTTGCCGCCCAGGACCTCGGCCAGGAGCGTCGCCAGGACCTGGCCCCGATCGAGCAGCATGCGGCGGAGGCGGGCGCGGGCGTCGGCGTCGAAGCGCATCGCGGCCACCCTACCAGGGAACGGGGCCCCTGGCGGCGGGGGCGCGCGGCCGCCGGCAGCGCAGGACCGCCGCGGTGTAGGGGACGCGGAGGTGGCCGCGCACGACCTCGGCGTCGACCGCGGCGAAGCGGGCGCGGGCGAGGGCGGCGTAGCCGTGGGCGTCGCGCACGTCCTGGCCGCGGTCGCGGGCGATGAGCGCGCGCGCGATCACGCCCTGGCCGGCGGCCCAGCACGGATCGTAGGTGAGCAGCATGCCGTCGGGGTCGAGGGCGGCGGCGGCCAGGTCGCACAGGGCGCGGGCGCCGTCGTCGTCGAGGTGGTGGAGCACGCCCAGCGCGAGCACCCGATCGAAGCGGCCCAGCCGGGCCAGCGAGGTGCGCTCGACGCGCGCCTGCCAGAAGTGGCCGCGCGAGCCGTGGCGGGCGCGGGCGGCGGCGACGTAGGCGGCGCTGTCGTCGAAGCCGTGGTACTCGACCCCGGCCGGCAGGTGGTCCAGGATCGCCGCCGGGCCGCAGCCGATGTCGAGCACGCGCTGGCCGGGACCGACGTCGAGCCAGGCGGCGACCCGGCGGTGGAAGGCGCGGGCGCCCAGGGCGTCCTGGAAGGCCTGGTAGGCCCAGCCCGCGGCGAGCAGGCGGAAGACGCCGGTGGTGCGCTGGGCCATGGCTCGGGGCGGCGGCGGCGGGGCGGCGGCGGGGCGGGGCGGGCGGGTCAGGCCGCGGTGTGGGCGCGCGCGGTCGGCGCGTCGTCGGTCGGCGCGGGCGCCGCGGTC
>CAADGB010000519.1 GCA_900696455.1 uncultured delta proteobacterium | reverse complement strand
GCCTCGACGACGCGGACCTCCGCGCGCTCGATCGCTTCGAGGGCCACCCGTTCGCCTACGAGCGCGTCGTGAAGCTGGTGCTCGACGAGCACGGGCAACGCCGCCGCGCGACGACGTACCTGCAGCCGGAGGACGGGTTCGAGCCCTGGGCGCCGCAGCCCGGCTACTTCCGCGTCCTGTGGCGCGCGTACGCCCGCCTGGGCTTCGACGTCGCGCCCCTGGCCACCGCAGCGGGGGTGGAGCCATGAACGCGCCCAAGGGCCAGCGTGGCGCGCCCACGCGCGTCTTCGTCTACGGGACGCTCCTCGCTGGCGAGCCGAACCATCGGCTCCTCACGGGCGCCCGGCTCGTCGCGGAGGCGAGGACCAAGCCCGCGTTCGAGCTGCGCAACCTCGGCGCGTTCCCCGGGCTCGTGCGCGGCGGCGAGCACGCGGTGGCCGGCGAGGTGTATGAGGTCGACCAGGCCACGCTCGCCGCGCTCGACCGGCTCGAAGGGCACCCGCGCTTCTACCGGCGCACGCGCATCGCCCTCGAGGACGGCGCCGCCGTCGAGACCTACCTCCTCGCGCCCGAGCAGGTCGAAGGTCGCCCCGTCATCGACTCGGGCAACTGGCGAGCGCGCCGGAAGGAGACCGCAGTATGAAGATCGTGATGAGAGACGGGCGCGTGTTCCAAGGCACCGCCCTGCAGATCGTGAAGGCGATGCAGGACATCGCGTTCGGGGTCGAGGACTTCACGGTGCCGAAGTACATCGAGTGGGTGGTCGCCAACGCGCGCAAGTTCGAGGAGGTCGAGCTCGCCGTGAAGGGCGAGACCGACGAGGAACTGGCCACGTCGCTCGTCGCCGAGATGCTGCGCACCGGGCTCACGCGGCGGATGTAGGCGGTCGGCCTCCGTCGGCTGGGCGGCCCGAAGGGCGCGGAACCTCGCGGCTATTCCAACCACCCGAAAAGACATCAGAAACCGACGTTCTTGGCCTTGCTAGGGGCGCGAGCCGAAGCCTGTATGTCCCTCGCAACGGGCGACGAGCCGCCCTGCAGAACGCGAGGACGACGATGCGGACCACGAGCCAGAACACGCAGACGACGAAGACGGTGAGCCAGGGTGAGAGCCGCTACGGGACGGCCGAGCCGCAAATCGAGATCCGGCTCCCGAAGGGCACGAGCCACCGCCTGGTGCGCTCCACAAGCTCGCCGCCGACGTCGAGCTGGCCACGCCCGAGCGGGAGCGGTGGATCGTCCAGACCGAGAGCTTCTACGACGCCCGCGGCCGCGTGTACCTCGAGCTGGCCGACGCGACGCCTGCCGAGGCCGAGCGGGGGATGGCGATGCTCAAGAAGCTCGCCGGGTGAGCACCGGGCGACGTGGGCCGTGCGAGACTGGTGTCGCGGTGTCGCTACTCGCGCCGCGTTCGCTTGTTGAGCTGGTCGGTGAACGTGCGGGGGCGCATGCCCAGGAGTTCGGCGGCCTTCGCGCCGCTGCCGCCCACCTCGAGAGCGGCTATCAGGAGTCGGCGTTCCCACTCCTCGACGGCATCAGGGGCGCGGAGCACGGTGCCCGCCTCGCGCACCTCGCGCAGGTACTCCTCGCATCGCGCCACGGTCGGAAGTTCGTCGACGAGTGACGTCGCGGGCCCCGCGCCTTGCTCAGCGTCTTGACGCTCCTCCTTACGGAGGTGCTCCAGTTCGGCGCGAACCAGGTCGTCCTTCAGCGACAGGAAGCGCCCCCGCGCGAGGCCTCCGACGAGGAGGCGACGCGCCAGCTTTTCTAGGTCGCGGAAGTTGCCCGCGAGGCGCATCGTGGTGATCGCCTTCTCGATCTTTGCGTGGTGTGGCTGGAACTCGGCAACGAGGTCGTCGACTCGCCCCGCACTCTTTCCACTGCCGAGAGCGCGCGCGGGATCGCGCTGAACCAGCTCTTCGCACGCGCGCCGCACCACGGACCGCCAGATGTCGCCGAGGTCATCGCGGCAATCACGAAGATCGGGCAGCTCGATGACGAGGTCGGACACGCGGTCGAGGAAGTCGGGGGTTAGCTTTTCGCGGAGGATGTTGCGGGGCTGGTTCGTCGCCGCGACGAGCCTGAACTTAGACGGCGTCGACTTGTCGCCGCCGATGCGACGGATGCTGCCGTTTCGCTGGAGCGCGACGAGCAGTAGCCCCTGCGCCTGCGGGTCCATCCAGTGGATCTCGTCGAGGAAAACGCAGTCGTCGGCGGCCTTCTCCAGGAGCCCAGCCTCGTCCTTCAACGCCTGGCTGTGCGCGCCCTTGGTGTGCCCGAACAGCGCGCTCCGCAGCATGTTCGCGTCGCCTCGGAACTCGGCGCAGTTCAGGTGAAAGTCCCAGCCCGACACAGGCTGCGCGGTCCACTCGCGGAAGCCATCGCGAAGGCGGCGGGCGATCTCGGTCTTACCCGTGCCGCGTGCGCCCATGATGAGTACCGGGAACGGGACCCCTGCGTACTGCCTCACGAGCGTCGCGACGTCGCGGAGACGCCGCGAGCGCGCGTGTTCGATACTCCACGCGGCGGGACGTGAGCCAGCGTCGTCGTCCTCGGTCGCTGTCGCTGCCAACTCTGCCAGGAGGTTCCACGGCACTTCACGCACTGCGTCGCTTGGGCCACGTCGCTTGTCCCGAGGCGTGCCGTGAAAGGCGCGGACGTCATCGCCCGCCATGCGTGCTTGCAGCGCGAGCAGCATCACCGTCTGCGCGGCGGGCGTGCCGGGACTGATGTTCACGACGATGTCCGCGCGCGGGTTCTCGCGTCGGATGCTGGTGAGGGCGCGTGAGGTGAAGAGGAACAGCTCGCGGTGGTCCGTCGGCGGCGCGTCGGTGTCCCACCAGATGACCTTCACCTCGGGTGCGCCTTTCTGCTCGGCGATCGCCTTCAGGAGTTCCTCTGCGACGTCGGCCTCGCGAGGATGCACGCGGCGGCCGCCCGTCTCCGACGTCTTGGGCCTGCGCACGAACACGTAGTGCTTCTTTGACCGCTGTGCGGGTGACGCCGAGTTGAAGAGGAACTCCATCGTCGGGCCGGGCGTCTTCTCGCCGTCGCGCTCGATGTAGCTGCCGTCCTTGTGACGCTCGTAGGGGTCGTTGTTGACCGACACCCACGACACGGAGATGGTGGTCGTCATCGGACGGCAGCCTCGCGCTTCCTCATGTTCAGTACCTCCGCAAGCGCCGACGCGGGCGCATCTGGCTCTTGCGCCGGACAAAGCTCCACGCGTCGGTCCGGCGGTAGCAGGTGATGAGCGAGCCGTCGTCGCTCGCGACGATGATCCAGCCCTCGGCTCGGGTAACCTCCTCCGAGTCCTGCATCTCGGCGGGCAGGTTGCGACGAACGAGCGTGATGTGGGTGGCTCCGGCGGCCCGCGTCTCTGTTCCCCACGTCAGAAGGAAGTTCTCGACGTTGGACGGAAGAGCGCGCTCGGCAGCGCGGGCCTGATAGTGCTGCGTGGGACGGCGGTCGGCTTCGTAGGCGAGCATGTGGTGAACCTCCGGGACCGGGCATCTCAAGGAGAGTGCCAGCCAACGAAGTCGCCTGATTTCGGTCGGTTGCCGATGAACCTGAAGCCACGCCAGCAAGATACCGCCGATGAGCACGCGGGTCTATGCCGGTCATAGACCGCGGCGCACTTATGCGCAGCATCGGCGGAAGTCCGCTGATTGATGCTGGTGAACTGGACTCGACACAAGTAAAATCAGCGGCTTGAGTGGGTGCGACCCGTTGGCACGTTCTCTGCGATGGGCCTCAGCGCTGCGATGGAGCAGCCGATGCGACAGGCCGAGAGGAACGCAGGCCATGACCGCGAAGCAGACCAACACGCAGGGAAAGCACCCGCAATCCAAGGGATGGATAGTGTTGCACGCCCCACAACGAGCAGAATCCAGGAGGCACCAATGAGCAAGCTCAAGGAGTTCACCACCCAGGCGGCGCGCCCCCTCCCGGTCGTCGTCCTCGCCGACGTCTCGGGCAGCATGGGCGTCGATGGCAAGATCGAGGCGCTCAACCTCGCCGTGCGCGAGATGATCGACGCGTTCAAGGACGAGGACGACCTCCGCGCCGAGATCCACGTCTCCGTCATCACCTTCGGCGGCAAGGCCAACGTCCACCTGCCGCTGGGCCGCGCCGCCGCCGCTTCGTGGACCAACCTCGGTGCGAACGGCGGGACGCCGATGGGGGCCGCCTTCGAGCTGGCGCGCGCGCTCGTCGAGGACCGCAACACGGTGCCGAGCCGCGCATACCGCCCGACCCTGGTGCTCGTCTCCGACGGCCAGCCCACCGACGAGTGGAAGCAGCAGCTCGACGCGCTCCTCAAGAGCGAGCGCGGCGGCAAGGCATTCCGCATGGCCCTCGCCATCGGCGCCGACGCCGACCACGCGGTGCTGCAAGAGTTCCTCGCCGACGCCGAGGCTCGCGTGTACCGCGCCGACGAGGCCCGGCAGATCCGCAAGTTCTTCCAGCTCGTCACGATGAGCGTCTCGGCGCGCTCGCGCAGCGCGAACCCTAACGTCGCCGCTCCTGCGGCCGACCCGAACGGCGGCTGGGACCTGTAGTGGTTCGCGTCGTCGCCACCAGCGTTCGCGGCCCGGCGCACGTGAAGGAGGGGCTGCCTTGCCAGGATTCTTGGCTGGCCGTCGCGGCTCCTCGCGCGAGCTTGGCGGTGGTCTGCGACGGCATGGGGAGCCGCCCTCGCTCGAGGGAGGGCGCCCGTGCCGCGACGCTGGCCGTGCGCGACGCGTGGCGACTCTGGCAGCGGTCTCCGGTGGGCATCGTCGAGGACCTGATCCGCATCGTCGAGGCCGCGTGGCGCCTTCGGCTCCGTGAGGTCGCGGGCGAGGAGGCGTCTACGACGTGTCTCTTCTACGCGGAGGATGGGCATGGCCGTGCGGCGCAGGCGCAGCTCGGTGACGGGCTCATCGCACGGCGCGCAGCGGATGGTGCTGTCGCTGTCCACCCGTCACGCAGCGAAGGCTTCGGGCTCACTCACGCGCTGGGAACGCCACACTCGCTCGCGGACTGGTCCTTCACCTTCGTCGAGCCGCTGGCTCCGAGAGAGCGGCTTGTGCTCGCCACCGATGGGGTATCGGAGGACCTCGAAGCGGGCCGCATCGGCGATCTCGCTACCTGGGTCGCCGACGAGATCGGCGCGACCCAACACCCAGCTCGTGCGCTCGCACGCGAGCTTCGCAACTGGCCCGTCCCGCACCATCGGGACGACAAGACCCTCCTCGTGATGTGGAAGCCATGAAGAAGACTCCTGCCAAGAAGCCCACCACGCACGAGAGCGACGCCCCGACCCATCAGGTCGTCGACGAGGCTGGCGCGGTTCACACGCTCGCGAAGAAGATCGGCGCGGGCGGTCAGGGCGAAGTGTGGCTCGCCGAGGGCGGGCGCAGAATCGTGAAGCTGCTCAGGCCCGGCGCCGACGCCGAGGTGCTGCGTCGACAGTTCGCCTTCGTTCGCCGGCTCGATCTCGGCGGCCTTCACGTCGCCAAGCCCATCGCCGTGCTGAAGAAGCCGCACGTCGGCTACGTCGCCGAGTTCCTCGGAGACATGGTGTCGATCAAGACGCTGCTCGAGGCGCCGTCGAAGGACCTCGTTCGCTGGCACATCGACACCGGCAGCCTTCGTCGTCGCCTTCGCCTCTTGGCCCACGCAGGAGAAGCGCTCCTCGGTCTACACGCCAAGGGCGTCGTCTACGCCGACGTCTCGCACAACAACGTGTTCGTCTCCGAGCCGGTCGGCGCCGTTGAGTCGTGGCTCATCGACCTCGACAACCTGAGCCACGAGTCCGACCCGCGGCGCGCCATCTACACGCCTGGCTACGGTGCGCCCGAGGTCGTCGCGGGCACCAGCGGCTGCACCTCGCTCTCCGATGCGTGGGCCTTTGCCGTCCTCGCCTGGCACACCCTCACGCTGCACCACCCGTTCATCGGAGACCTCGTGAACGACGGTGAGCCCGAGCTCGAGGACGAAGCCTTCGCGGGCCGCCTCCCGTGGGTGGGGCACTCGACCGACGACCGCAATCGCTGCTCGACGGGGCTCCCCTCGGAACTCGTGCTCGCGGGTCGGCTCATGGAGTTGGCCAAGCGGACCTTCGAGGACGGCGTCACCGATCGAAAGAAGCGCACCAGCCTCTCGGACTGGGTCGATCGGCTTCACGTCGCCGCTGATCAGACCGTGCGCTGCCCAGTCTGCGCGGGAACCTACTTCGTCACGTCGACCGACTGCCCGTGGTGTGAAGCGCCACGCCCCTTGGTCACACCGGTGAGGCTCACGCGGTGGCAGCCCGACAAGGGGCTCGTCGATGGCGCGACCCGCCTCTGGCAGTTGCCGCTCACCGAAGAGGGGCTCGTGCTCTCCCGTCGCGTGACGGAGGGCCAGACCGGCGTCGTTGGCCGCGCGCCCCACGTCGAGCTCACGCCGGTTCAGCGCGGAGTCTCGGTGCGCGCTGCGCCTGGTTGCACAGCGTGGGTTGCACCCGCCGACAGGGTGGACTCCGAGCGCCATGAGGTATTCGGGCGCGGGCGCATCATTCCGCCGAGTGGCTGGATGGTCTTCTTCGAAGAACCCGGCAAGCCCCAGCGCGTCGCCGTCATCGGGAGGTCTGCATGAAGGCTGCCGAGATCAGCGGCGGGGTCGCCGCAACGCTACGCGTGAAGTCGACCAACGGTGCGTTCCCGTCAGTCCTGTCGCGTGAGCAGGAGGTCGTCCTGGTGCGCTCGGGCGACCAGACGCTCTTGCGCTACGGCGATGTCGTCGAGGCCATCGAGGGCGTGACGCCCGCCGACACCACGCAGGTCACCGACGTCGTCACCAGCGGGTTCCCCGTCATCGCCTACGTCGCCCAAGCGAACACCACCGCGCTCGTCGTCGAGACGCGGCGCTTCACGCAGGAGCTTCGCGTCACCGATGCCATGCAGTTCGGCCTCGACGAGAAGGTCATGGATGACGTCCGCAAGCAGCACAAGGTCGGTGGCACCGCGCAGGACGTGGGTGGGTGGCTCGAGGACCGGCTGCTCATGCCACCGGCTCCCGGCGCCCCCGAGAACCTGCGGCGGGTGGTGATCTCGGGTGATGCCCGTGGCCGCCTCGATGCCTTCCGCATCCACGGCCTCAAGATCGCGGCCGACATCAGACGCATCGACGATAAGCTCCGCATCGAGCGCGTTGTGAAGGGCGGCAAGAACAACCAGCCGCGCCTCATGCTGCTCTTCGCGCCGATCGCCATCGTCGACGCTACCCAGGCCGCCGAACTCCACGGTGCGGTGCGAACCACCCTGGCCGAGGCGGTGACGTCCAGCTCCAGCTACCTGCGGACGTGGCAAGAGTACCAGAAGCTCGAGCGCGACAGCGTTCTGCGGCGAGCGCGCACCTTCGGCGCGATCGAGTACCAGAACGCGGAGCGTCGTCGAGACGACGGCGGCTGGCGCTTTCATCTTGTGCCCAGCGAGGATCTGGCGGCGCGATTGGCGTTACTTGGGGACTCCGAGCGCTTCGAGTTGGAGGCCGGTGAGTATCCTCCGTCGTTCGAAGAGGATGCGACTGCTGCGGCGCCTTCCTCCCGGAAGAAGGGAGCGACAGAGCGCCGCCTCAGCGCGTCGATCTCCGACGTAAACGAGCACAAGCGCTTCATCGACTTGGCTCCGCCCGATGACGACGACGAGCAGCCCAAGCCACCGACGGCTGGTCACCTCTACCTGTCCACGGGCGGTGATGAAGCGCGTCTCGCACGTCGCGAGCGCGCGGAGGAGGCGCTGCGCACGGGGAAGTGCCCGATGCCGCAGCTCGGGCTTCTCATGGAAGGCCAACCGGCCCCGATGGCGCGAAGGAGCCGCATCAGCCTCGATGGTCCGACGCTCAAGCCTGTGATCCGCGAGGTCTTCGGAAAAGGCCTCCCCACACAGAGGCAGCGCGAGGCGATCGAGTACGCGCTCAACACCCCAGACGTTTGCCTCATCCAAGGTCCGCCGGGCACCGGCAAGACCAAGGTCATCACCGCCATCGAGCGCTGCTTGGCCGTCCTCGCTGACGAAGGAGTGGAACCCTCACACCGCATCCTCGTCTGCGCCGCACAGCATGACGCCGTCGAAAACGTCGCGCAGCGCACCGAGGTCTTCGGCTTGCCGACAATGAAGGTTGGCAAGCGGCGCCGCAGCGCGGACAGCTCCTTCGATCCGGCGCAGGCGTTCATCGACGAGCGCACGGAGCAGCTTCGCGCGCGCGTGCGCGTTCCTCCCGAAGCGGAGCGCCTCTCTCAGGCTCGCAACATCGTGCTGTCGTGCGTCCGCATCCGCTCGCTTCCCTCGGAGCAGGCGAGTCGCATCCGCGAGATCGTGCGCGTGCTCGACGGCCTCCTGCCTCCGGCGCTGCGCGACAAGGCTCTGGAGCGTGCGACCGGCCTCGAGCGACCGGCTGGTGTTGGCGACCTGGAGGAAGCCGAGAAGCTCGTGAAGGCCGCTCGTGGCATCCGCGTGGAAGGGGCGTCGTTCTCCGATGATGGCCCCGTGAAGGCTCGCGTCGCGCTCCAACGCCTCGCCGCCGTGCTCACGCCGGACGAGCGCGCCTTCCTCGAACGCTGCTCTGCCGTCGAGCCTGAGAGCGCGCCGCCTTGGCTGGCCGACGGTGTGCCGTTGCGCGACGCGCTTATCGACCGGCTCACGCAGCCTCCTGGTCCGGCCGAACCGCATCTCGATGAGGAGACCCAGCGTCTGCTGGTCGAGGTGCTCGACGCTGTCGACCGTCGCGTCGCTGCGTCGCGTGCGGGCGACGAGACCGTGGTGGTCTCGTACCTCAACGACCTCGAGTCCGACCCCGACGCGGTGAGGGAGACGCTGCAGCACTACACGGTGGTCCTCGCCTCGACGCTGCAGCAGGCCGCCGGCAACGAGATGCGCCGTGTGCGGGGCATCGACGAGGGCCAGACCACGTTCGAGTCGGTGATCGTCGACGAGGCCGCGCGCGCGAACCCGCTCGATCTCTTCATTCCCCTCAGCATGGCGAAGCGCCGCGTGGTGCTCGTCGGAGACCATCGTCAGCTCCCGCACCTCCTCGAGCCCGACGTGGAGCGGCAGCTCGCCGAGGGCGTCGAGCAAGGCACCGTCGAGAAGCAGACCCTCGACGCGATCGAGGCCAGCCTCTTCGAGCGCATGTGGGTGCTGCTCCGCGCCTTGCAGAACAAGGACACCATCGAGCGCACGGTCACGCTGAACGCGCAATACCGCATGCACCCGGTACTTGGCGGCTACGTCAGCAAGAACTTCTACGAGATCCACGAGGACGGCGTCATCGAGAGCCCGCGCGACGCGGCCGAGTTCAGGCACGACCTGCCCGGCTACGTGAAGGACGGTTCTCCTCGTGTCGCCGCGTGGCTCAACGTGGCCGCCGATGGCCGCCTGGGGCGCGAGGTGCGCGGCACCAGCAAGAGCCGCCCCGTCGAGGCGCGCGCGATCGCCAAGGAAGTGCGAAGGCTGATCGAGCACGACTCGAAGCTGACCTTCGGGGTGATCGCCTTCTACAGCGCGCAGGTCGACGAGATCGGCAGCGCGATGGTCGAGGCCGGGCTCACCGAGAAGGCCAACAACGAGCGCGGCTGGAGGGTCTCCGAGAAGTGGGCGACGACGCTCAACCACGAAGGCAAGACCGTCGAGCGGCTGCGAATCGGCACCGTCGACGCGTTTCAGGGAAAGGAGTTCGACGTCGTGTTCTTGTCGGTCACCCGCAGCAACGATCTGCCGGGCCGCACCGACGAGGAGCAGCGTCGGAAGTTCGGCCACTTGATGCTGGAGAACCGCCTCTGCGTCGCCATGAGCCGTCAGCAGCGGTTGCTCGTGGCGGTCGGTGACCTCGACTTCGTACGCGCCGACGATGCGAAGACGCCCCTGCGTGCGCTGCGCGCCTTCACCGAACTCTGCGGAGGTGAGCATGGCATTGTTCGCTAGCCTCAGCCCGGTGTTCGAGAAGGACACCCCGGTCCTGCGCCTGAACTTCGGCAAGGACCCGAGCGTCCGCTGGGTGCTCTGGCCTGTGTTCGCGTGGCGCGGCGTCGCCCCGGTGCCGAAAGAGCGGAAGCTCAACGTCTTTCAGCGCGCGGTCCTCGGCCTCGCTCGAGCGGGCGTCGTGCGCGTCGCCGACGTCGCGGAGCGGCTGCTCATCGCGCCGGACCTCGCCGCGCTCGTGGCGCAGGAACTCGTCGAGCAGTTGGGGCTGCTCGACTACTCGGGCAAGCCGACGAAGCGCGGGCTCGAGTGGCTCGATGATCTGGAGCAGGAGCCCATCGACGAGGCGCGCGTCGGGCACGTCTTCTCCGAAGCGTTCACCGGCAAGCTGTGGGCGCGCTTCCTCACGGGGGACCTGCCCATCGCGGACACCGAGGCGAACGACGAGGGGTGGCCGATGCTGCTCAGCGGCAGCGCAGGCGACCCGTGGAAGGATCGAACCTTCAGCGTGCTCCCCGGCGCACGGGACTCCGTCGTGATGGCGCGCCCCGACGTGAAGGATGTGCTCCGCGTGGCGCGGCTCCATCGTCGTCAGCGCCAGCGCGACTTCGAGGAGATCGTCGACGACGCCCGCGATGTTCCGCACCTGAAGCGGGTCTCCTTCATCGACGACCGCCCGCAGCCCTTCCTCGTCGCGCTTCGTGTGCGCCGACATGCATCGGGCGACTGGGTGGTCGACGACCCCTTTGGGCATGGCGAGTCCGTCGAGTTGCGCGCTCGGATGGAGGAACGGCTCGACAGCAACAAGGGGCTGCGGCCGTGGCTCGCGCCGTTGATCGGCTCCGACCCCGACGCACCCACGCTTGGGCACCTACAGAACGAGGCCACGTGGAAGGTCGAGGAGCGGTTGACCATCGCGATCCGTCAGCATGAGGTCGTCCGAGAGAAGCTTGTGGCGATGCAGCGCGCGCTGCTCGAGGCCGAGAGCTACGACGCGCCGGCGGACAAATGGAACGACGTGCTCGTGAAGGCAGACGGCGCTGTCATGTGGGCACTGCGCACGATGCACACGCCCTATGCGATGGCGCGGCCGCCGTTCTTCGAGGACTTTGACCGCATGCCGGTGAAGTCTCGGAGCCCGATCTCCGAGGCGGCGCGCGCCATCGGTCTGGCGACACAGGTGCCTTCGCGCATCCTCTCGATCACCCGCAGCCAGGTGAAGGACGCGGAGAAGGGCAAGGGCAGCCTTCGGTCCGCGCTAGTCCTCTCGCTGTTCGCTGCGCGGTGGAACGAAGACCACCCGCTGCGCCGCGCGCTCAAGGCACGCCCCGACCTTCTACAGCGACTCGACGAGCTTGCGTCGGACCGCAACCCCGCAGCGCACGGCGGCGACACAGCGCAATCGATCGTCCACCGGCACATCGCCACGGCCTACGACGCCGTCGAAGCCTTCCTTCTTACGCACTGACCGAGGCTCCACCGAATGGCCAAGAACAAGCACAAGAACAACCAGCCAAAGCCCAGCCCGCCACCAGCGGTAGCACGGCCGGAGCCGACGCCCGAGCAGCTCACGCAGCTCAATGCGGTGGCGAGCCAGGTGGCCGAGCTCACGGCCACGAACGGCCCGGTTTCCACCGAGGGCGTGTCCGAGTCCGTGGGGCCGACGCTCGCGGAGAGCCTGAAGCGCGTCGAAGGGCTGCTCGGCAACGCGAAGGCGCTGTTCGAGAAGGCTCGGTCGCTGGAGAGCGCGAACAAGGCCGAGGCCGAACGGCTGGCGACGCAGAAGCGTGACCAGGAAGAGGCGCTGCGCCAGAAGAGGAAGACCTCCGACGAGGAGGTCGACCGCGCCAGGATGGCAGTTGAGCAGCAGGAACTCGAGGTTCTCGGTCGTATCGAGGTCGTCTCCAAGCGTGAATCGGAGGCGGCCGAGAAGGAGGCTTCGTTTGCCGAGCAAAGCGCCCGCC
The DNA here is from genome assembly GCA_900696455.1 of uncultured delta proteobacterium. Taxonomy (GTDB): domain Bacteria; phylum Myxococcota_A; class Polyangia; order Haliangiales; family Haliangiaceae; genus UBA2376. Next base: position 4,353 of record CAADGB010000519.1, on the reverse strand, counting down.
TCGCAGAGCGAGAGTCGAACGCCGAGCGAGGGTTCCTCGCCGAGAAGGCGCGCGTGCTCAAGCCGGTCGAAGACGACGTGAAGCGGCTGCGCGAGGAGCGGGACCGGCTCGAAGCCGAGGTCGCCACGCGCAACGAGAAGGCCGAGGAGGAGCTCCGCACGAAGGCGGCTGAGCGCGCGAAGAAGTGGGCCGAGGAGGACGCGAAGCGCACCGAGAAGGTGGCCGAAGATCAGCTGCGGTCCGACGATGAACTCGCTCGTCAGCGGCATGACAAGCTCGAGGCGCTGCGAACCGAGCTCGCGTCGGAGCGGGATAAGGCCGAGGAGGCATGGCGCATTGAGCTTGAACGGCGCACGTCCATCCTCGACGCGAAGGAGGCCGCCCTCGACGAACGAGCCCAGGAACTCACCGGCAAGCTCAAGGCGCAGCGCGCCTCTGCGCTGGACCTTCAAGCCGAGAAGGAACTCCACGATGCCGACCGTGATGGCCTTGAGCGGAAGGTCGAGCGGTTGGTCACGGAGAGAACCGAGAATCTGCGCTCGGAGGCAGAGGGGCTCAAGAAGCTATTGGAGGACGCCCGCAACGCTCGCGACGCGTACTGGAAGGACCTCGAATCGAGGAAGGAACTCGACCGCCGCTTCGGTGACCGCACGCCGGAGGACATCCTCTCCGCGCTGACCGTTGCGGAAAAGGACCGCGACTCCTTCGCGCAGCAACTTCGCGAACGGCCGGATGCGCGGGCCGCCGAGCGGCTTGCTCAGTTGGAAAAGGAGCGGTCCTCGTGGCTCGAAGAGCGCGCGGTACTTCAGGGCGACCTCGCCAAGGCCCAGGGCGAGCTCGCGACCAGGCGTCTGTCGGCGATCGAGCTCGAGGCGCTCAAGAAGCAAAAGGAGGCGCTCGAGGTTCACAAGCAACTCCTCGACGGTGCGGTGGACGAACTTCGAGCGCGCGTCGATGAGCTCACGCGCCAGGAGGACCACCGCAACCCGATGACCGCGTTGACGAGCCTCGACGAGAAGGAGGAGCTTCAGGCCGAGGCACGCACGACGACGCCGTTCGGCCGGGCGACGCCGACGCTCAAGGACTTCGCCATCGACCTGCGTCATCGCATCGCCCACGGCGTCGAGGGGCGCACGCTCTACTACGCGGAGCGCGACGTTCGCGCGTTCCTCGGCGGCCTCGCCATGACGCGCCTGGTGTTGCTGCAAGGCATCTCGGGCACGGGCAAGACCAGCCTACCGCTCGCGTTCCGCAGCGCGGTGGGAGGTGATATCGAGATCGTCGAGGTGCAGGCGGGCTGGCGCGATCGCCAGGACCTCGTGGGCTACTACAACGCCTTCCACCGGCACTACTACGCGACGAACTTCCTCCAGGCGCTCTACCGCGCGGGAACGCCCGCGTGCCGGGATCGGCTCTTCCTGATGGTGCTCGACGAGATCAACCTGTCGCGCCCCGAGCAGTTCTTCGCCGACTTCCTGTCGGCGCTCGAGCAGCCGATGGACAAGCGTCGCCTGACCCTCGTGAACGACCCCGTGACGAACGCACCGAAGCTCATGGTCGATGGGCGCCATCTGCCGATCCCGCCGAACGTGTGGTTCATCGGCACGGCGAACCACGACGAGAGCACCGCTGAGTTCGCAGACAAGACCTACGACCGCGCTCACGTGATGGAGATGCCGCGCAAGCCCGAGGCCGCCCACTTCACGGTGGACACGAAGGGCCAGCGTAATTCGATCTCCTACAAGCAGCTGGAGGACGCGTTCGAGGCGGCGGCTATCAGCCGGAAGACGGCCATCGACTCGGCTACCACCTGGCTGCGGAAGGCCCCCTTCGCCGATGACCTGCAGCAGCGCTTCCGGGTTGGCTGGGGCAACCGCCTCGAGCACCAGCTCGCGCGCTACCTGCCGGTTGTCGTCGACTCGGGCGGAACCGTCGGTGAGGCGATGGACCATCTCCTCGCCACCAAGGTGCTGCGCAAGCTGAAGGACCGGCACGACGTGCGTGCGACGGCACTCGAAGAGCTGCGCGAGAAGCTGACGAAAGCGTGGGGCAACCTCGACGGAGCGAGTGAGCCTGAACGCTGCGTCGCCCTCATCGACGGTGAGATCACCGCGAAGAAGGGTGAGGAGCTGGCGTGACCATGTTCGTCGCCCGCATCGATGGAGCGGCAGGCCCGTTGCCGAAGCTCGCCCTCTGCGACGCGTGGTTGGCGGACGGGCAGCGCTTTGGCGACGAGTTGGTAGGCGTAGCACCAGAAGACGTGCTCGGACGGTGGCCCGACGAGCTTGAGACGGACGCAGTCGTTCGTCTCGCGGAGACCGTCGGTGAAGTAGCGACTTGGGCAGCGTGCGCGACGACCCCGCCTGTCGCGCAAAGGCTCGCCGAGCGTGCGCGCCCGCAACCGCTCGACCTCGAGATCGCGCGGCACCTCCAGCATCTTCAGCACGTGTGCCACAAGCCGCGCCTCCATCTTCGCGTCGAGGAGGAGCGGCTGCCGGTCTCGCGGGCGCGTCGCACCCCGGTGCGCGCGGTCGCCGAGCTCGTGTCGCATCCGGGCGACTGGGAGCACCGCACGCTGCGCAGCATCCAGCCGTCCCGCGTGCTCGCGCGGCAGATCGAGGACGAGTGGAACCTCTACGAGAACCGCGTTGCGGTTCGCCTCGTCGACCATTTGCTCGCGTACCTCGCGAAGCGACTCGAGGAGCTGCGAAAGATCAAGGAGAGCCTCGAAGCCAGCGACTACAGCAGAGAGATTCGCGGCACGTCGTACCGGCGCGCGGGCCGCATTTCGGAACTCTGGTCAACGACGTTGGAGTCGAAGACGGAGGAGGAGCTGAGCCGAACGATGAAGCGTCTGGAAATCGCGCAACGCGATCTGCAGACACTCCTTGATGCGCCGCTGTACCTGCACGTTCCTCGGCGCGAGAGCGTGGCGCTCGCCCTCAAGCCGACGAACATCCTCGTGAACGATCCGAACTACCGCAAGGTAGCGGCGCTCTGGCGTTCGTGGGTTAAGTTCGGCCACAAGCACCATGAGACGATCAAGCAGCGTGCAGCACGGCGACAGCGCGAAGCGCTCGCGTGGGATCGATTCATCCTGCACATTGTGACGCGCGCCTTCACGTCGCTGGGATGGACCGCCACCGAAGCTGGCCAAGGCTGGTCGCTATCGAAGAACGGCTGGCGAAGCGTGCAGGTCGCGGTGGACGCGAACGGAGTCGTGCGCGTGACCGGCGAGCGCAGCGTGCGTTTCGTGCCCTTGTGCGCCGACCTCGCCTCGGCCGACGGCGACGGCGTGCTCGAACTGGTCAAGGCTGCCGACCATCCTCGTGACGATGTCGTGCTGGTTCACGTCGGTCGGGCAGCATCGCTCTCCGACGTCGATCGCGCCTCTGGCTGGAGCATCGGGCGGCGCGCGGTGCTCTTCTCGTGCTCCCCTTGGGGCATCGACTCGGAGGAGCGTATGACGCGCTTGCTGCACGGTTGGATGAGCCGCGCAGCGGTCTCCGCCTATCCTGTTACGACGACCATCCGCGCGCTCCCGGAGTGGCCGGGGCGTCGGGATTGGGTGCGCTACGAAGGCGAGCACCTCGTGGCATTCCGCGCGCCGAAGGACCACGAGCTTGAGGAGGCCCGAGCGTGGGCTCTGACGAAGTCAAAGGCGCTCGACGCCGAGGCTCAGCGCGCCAAGGCGGCCAAGCAGGCGTTCGCGCTCGCTCCGCGCGAGGCGATGACCGCGTTCGAGAAGTTTCTGGATGGTGGGTGGAAGCCGTTGGTGGGGCTCGATGTCTGCCCCATCTGCAGTGCGCACGGCTACGTGGAGACCCGCCCCGGCAGGCGCAGCGACGGCAGCGATGCGACCTGGTGGGCGAGATGCGCCGGCTGCAGCAGTCAGTGGGGAACGCGACCATGTGCGTGCGGGACCCGCTACCGCGTGCTCATCGTCGGCGATCCCGGCGTCAACGTGGAGGCGGCCGCGCACGACGCTCCCGCCTCGGATTGGCCCGATCGAGTCCTCGGGCGCGACGTCTGGGCCCAGCCTTGCGCTGAGCGCCCCGACGAGCAGTTCCGCTGCCCCGAGTGCGGTCGCTGCTCAGGCGGATCCTGCTTGCGTTGCCCGAGTCGGTCACATGGGCATGGTAAGGGTCGGTAGCGCTGCCGCTAAGCGCCGGGATCGAACGGCCCCCGGGTTCGTAGCGGGACAGTGCGAACCCGAGCGAGCGTCCCGGCCTGCATCGCCCAACCACCTGGATTCGCAGGCGTTCGCATCCTCGGGACGATGCGAGCGGAGCGAACCCGTCCCGCCGAGAGCGCCGCGAACGGGTTTGCGGCCGGCGCCGAATGCGGAGCCAT
>CAADGB010000518.1 GCA_900696455.1 uncultured delta proteobacterium | reverse complement strand
CGGCGCGGCAGCGACCGCGGCGTCGACGGCCGCCCGCTCCTCGTCGTCGAGCGCGCCGGCGGCGCGCGCGGCCAGCGCCTCGGGCGCGCGCGGATCGGCGCTCACGATCGCACCTCCTCGCCGCGCGCGGCCAGGACCCGGCGCAGCCGCTCCAGCCCGGCGGCCAGCCGCGACTTCACCGTGCCGACCGGGATCGCCAGCCGGGCCGCGATGTCGGTGCAGGTCAGCCCGTCGAAGTAGGCGAGCTCGAGCACCGCGCGCTGATCGTCGCCGAGCGCGGCGAGCGCCACCCGCACCCGCTGGCGATCGGGCGCGCCGCCGAGGTCGTCGTCGCCGGCGGCGCGCTCGAGCGCCGTCTCGTCGCCGCTGCGCCGCGCCACCCGCGCGCTCTTGGCGACGTCGAGCGCGCGCGATCGCATGCGGACGACGAGCCAGGTCCGGACCCGGCCGCGGCCGCGGTCGTAGTCGCCGGCGCTGCGCCACACCTCGAGGAAGACGTCGTGGAGCAGATCCTCGGCCTCGCGGCGGTCGCGGACGATGCGGAGGGCGAGCGCCAGGAGCAGCGAGCCGTGGCGGTCGTAGAGCGCGCCCAGGGCGGCGCGATCGCCCGCGGCGATGGCGCCCACCAGCGCGACGTCGTCGGCGTCGTCGGCGGCGTCCACCGTCGGCGTGCGCGATCGCGCGGCGCTCATCACCCGGACGTTAGCACCGTTCGGGACCAGGGCCGCCAGCACGACCGGGGTACGAGTCAGGCCGCCGATCGGCCCGGTTCGGGCGTGCGGATCCGGGCGAGCCGCGGGTTGCCTGGCGGCGCGACACCGACTATCCACCTGCCGTGGCCGGACCCTCGCCCTCCCCCGCGGCGCTCGCGGCGCTCGCCGACGCCGTGCGGGCGGCGGCCTCGACCCGCGTGTGGTCGCAGGGCGTGACCCTGTGCCGCGACGACCGGGTCAGCGGCAAGGACGGCGGCGCCGGCGAGGTGGTGCTCGAGGTCCGCCTGCCCGGGCGGCCGGTGCCGCTCACCGTCGTGCTCTACCCCGACGACGAGGAGTGGGACTGCGACTGCGGCGGCCGCGAGGCGGCGTGCTCGCACGTGGTGGCCGCGGTGCTGGCCACCCAGCAGGCGCTGGCCAGCGGCGCCGACCGCCCGACCTCGCGCCGCGCCGGCGCGACCGTGCGCTACCGCCTGCGCCCGGCCGGTGGCGGCCTGGCGCTGGCGCGGCTCGCCGTCGACGCCGCCGGCGCCGAGACCCGCCTCGACGCGCCGATCGCGTCGATCCTGGCCGGGCGCGCGCCGGGGCCGACCCTGGCCACCACCGAGGCCGACCTCACCGTCGACCAGCTCGTCGGCACCCGGCTCGACGCCGCGTTCGGCGCCGACCGCGTCGAGCGCCTGATCGTCGCGCTCGCCGACGCGCCCGACGTCTGGCTCGACGACGCGCGCGTGCGCTGCGCGGCCGAGCCGGTGCTGCCGCGAGCCCGCGTGGTCGACGACGGGCCCGACGTCGTCCTGCGCCTGACCGCGCCGCCGGGCGTGACCGCGCTCTGCCACGGCGTCGCTCGCGACGGCGACGTGCTGCGCCCCGTCGGCGCCCAGGATCTGAGCGGCCCCCGGCTCGAGCACCTCCCGGCCGAGCTGCGGTTCGGCCCCGATCGCCTGGCGGCGCTGGTGACCCGGGTCCTGCCCGAGCTGGCGCGGCGGCTCGACGTCGACGTGCGCTCGCGCCGCCTGCCCGAGGTGTCGCGCGGCGACGCCCCGCGCATCGCCCTCGACGTGGTCCAGCGCGGCGACACCGTCTCGGTGCTCGCGACCCTGGTCTACGGCGATCCGCCGCGGGCCCGCATCGACGGCGATCGCCTGGTCCACCTCGGCGGCGCGGTGCCGACGCGCGATCCGGCCGCCGAGCAGGCGCTGCGCCACCGCCTGCGCGGCGAGCTCGACCTCTTGCCCGGCCGGCGCGTCGAGGCGCGCGGCCCCGACGCGTTCACGCTGTCGAACAAGATCGCGCGCTGGCTGCGCGACGACGCCCGCGCCGCCGCCCTCGCCCACGCCGTCGACCTCGCCCCCGAGGTCGCGCTCGATCGCGGGCTGGTGGCCAGCTTCCGCGGCGAGGGCCGCAGCGCGGACGCCGCCGCCGTGGTGCGGGCGTGGCACGCGGGCGCCGACCTGGTCGCCCTCGACGGCGGCGGCTGGGGTCGGCTGCCCATGGCCTGGCTCGACCGTCACGGCGCCCTGCTCGCCGACCTGCTGGCCGCCGCCGACGGCGAGACCCTGCCGCCCTACGCCCTGCCCGACGCCGCCCGCCTGGCCCGCGAGCTCGACGTGCCGGCACCGGATCTGAGCCGGCTGGCGCCGCTGGTCGACGGCTTCACCGGCCTGCCGCCGGCCGCCCTCGCCCCCGAGCTGGCGGCGGTGCTGCGGCCGTACCAGCGCGCCGGCGTCGACTGGCTGGTCTTCGCCCGCGACGCCCAGATGGGCTGCGTCCTCGCCGACGACATGGGCCTGGGCAAGACGCTGCAGGCGCTGTGCGCGGCGCGAGGGCGCGCGCTGGTGGTGTGCCCGACCAGCGTGGCGCCCAACTGGCTGGCCGAGGCGCGCCGCTTCCGCCCCGAGCTGGCGTGCGCGCTCTACCACGGGCCGCGCCGCGCCCTCGACCCCGCGGCCGAGCTGACGGTCACGACCTACCCGATCCTGCGCAACGACATCGATCGCCTGGCCGAGGTGCCGTGGGACACCGTCATCCTCGACGAGGCCCAGGCCAACAAGAACCCGGACAGCCAGCTCGCCCGCGCCGCCTACCGCCTGCGCGGCGGCTGGCGGCTGGCGCTGTCGGGCACGCCGGTCGAGAACCGCCTCGACGAGCTGTGGAGCCAGCTCCACTTCACCAACCCCGGCCTCATGGGCAGCCGGGTCGAGTTCGCGGCCCGCTGGGCGGCGCCGATCGAGGGCGGCGATCGCGCCGCGGCCGAGCGCCTGCGCGCGCGCATCCGCCCGTTCGTCCTGCGCCGCCTCAAGCGCGAGGTCGCGCCCGAGCTGCCGCCGCGCACCGAGGCGGTGCTGTGGGTCGAGCTCGACGAGCCCGAGCGCGCCGCCTACGACGCCATCCGCGCCGCCACCCAGGCCGAGCTCGTCGCGGTGCTGGCCCAGGGCGGCGGCGTGATGGCGGCGCTCGAGGCCCTGCTCCGGCTGCGCCAGGCCGCCTGCCACCGCGGCCTGCTCCCCGGGCAGGAGGCGGCGACCTCGACCAAGGTCGCCACCGTGATCGAGGCGCTGACCGCGGCCGCCGCCGACGGCCACAAGGCGCTGGTGTTCTCGCAGTGGACCTCGCTCCTCGACCGGGTCGAGCCCGCGCTCGCCGACGCCGGCCTGCCCTTCACCCGCCTCGACGGCTCGACCGCCGATCGCGCCGGCGTGGTCGCCGCGTTCCAGGATCCGGCGGGGCCGCCGGTCATGCTGGTCTCGCTCAAGGCCGGCGGCACCGGCCTCAACCTCACCGCCGCCGACCACGTCTTCCTCCTCGATCCGTGGTGGAACCCGGCGGTCGAGGATCAGGCCGCCGATCGCGCGCACCGCATCGGCCAGGATCGCCCGGTCATGATCTACCGGGTGGTCGCCCGCGACACCGTCGAGGAGCGCGTGCTCGCCCTGCAGGAGCACAAGCGCCGGGTCGCGGCCGCCGCCCTCGACGGCGCCGACGCCGCCGCCCGCCTCACCCGCGACGATCTGCTGGCGCTGCTCGCCGACTGACCGCGCGCGACGGCGCACCGGCGCGGCGCCGCGCCGCGGCCACCGGCCGCCTAGTTCAAGCCCTCGAGCCGCAGGATCGTCCCGTGGACGTCGCCGCTGTCGGCGTCGACCTGGGGATCGATGAAGATCCGCGTCACGTCGAGCTCCCGCAGCGCGCCCAGCGCGTCCTCGGTCACCAGATCACGGGCGTCGAGCCCGATCGGGCTCAGCTCCTCGCCGGTCCCCATCGCGGCCGCGAACGCGGCGGCGGCCTCGCTCGACGAGAACCAGAAGCCGTAGGGGCGACGGCACCACATCGTGTCGCCGTTCGAGGTCAGGTACCAGACCCGCGGCGGCAGGTAGGTGATGAGGTCGCCGGGGGCGCGCGGGGCGGCGACGTCGCCGGCGGGGAGCGCGGGCGGGATCGACGGGGGACGCGCCGGATCGTCGGGAGCTGACACGCGCGCACCGTGCCCGCTCTCGCGGCCCGGCGCAAGCCCGCCGGACCCCGTGCTACGGTCCTCGCGATGCACCGCTCGCTCGCTCGCCTGACCCTCGCCGCCGCGCTCGGAACGGCCGCCTGCGGCCCGACCGGCATGACCGGGCCGACCATGAACAACAAGATGGGCTCGTCGGCGAACACCGCCACCGCCACCGCCACCGTCGAGACGACCGAGATCCTCGACCGCGAGCCGCGCGCCAACCGCACCCAGGTCAAGCACATCCTGATCTCGTGGCGGGACAAGGCCGCGGCCTTCGGCGGCGGCGCCGACGAGCGCGCCCTCGAGCGCGACAAGCGCGCCGCCGAGCGCCAGGTCCGCCAGCTCGTCAAGCAGCTCGGCGCCGGCGCCGACTTCGACGCCCTCATGACCCTGCACAGCGAGGACCGGGGCTCGGCCGAGCAGGCCGAGGCCTACGAGGTCACCCCCGACGCCCGCCTGGTCATCGAGTTCCGCCAGCTCGGCCTGCGCCTCGACGTCGGCGAGATCGGCGTCGTCGAGACCGACTTCGGCTTCCACATCATCAAGCGGATCGAGTGAGGCGGCAGCCGCGGCGGGCGATGGCGCGGAGCTGACCGCGCAGCTTGAGGTGGTCGACGCCGACGATGATGGCGGTCACCGGCCCACCCAGCACCAGCATCGCGAACGCGACCTGGGTGAGGTGGGCGAAGGCCAGGAGCAGCGCGCCCCACGAGATGAAGTCCTTGCGCACCACGTACGGCAGGTAGGTCGCCAGCCACTTGAGCGCCGGGTGGAGCTCGTCGCGGGTGGCGATGGCCTGGGTCGCCGCCGGCCGCAGCCGCACCGTCCCCGGCTCGGCGCCGTCGACGACCTCGAAGCGGCCGACGTAGTCCTGGCTGTTGGCCGAGCCGACGACGACGATGATGTTGAAGTACACGATGTAGATCGTGACCACGTAGGTCACCGCGCCGATCGCGATCGCCCACAGCCACGGATCGAAGCCGAGGTCGCCCAGGTAGTCGACGCCGAAGTACGCCCGGCAGTGCCAGCCCAGCGCCGCCATGTACGCGATCTGCGACAGCTCGTCGATGACGGTGTCGAGCCAGGCCCCGAACCGCGACGACAGGAGCTTGAGGCGGGCGATCTCGCCGTCGCAGCAGTCGACGTACGACGCGAACAGGCACAGCGCGGTGCCGGCGATGGCCGAGCTCATGGGCCCGCGCGCGGTCAGCCAGCAGCCGATCGCCACCAGCACCGCCACCGCGTACGACACCTGGTTGGGCGTCACCGGCGTGTGCACCAGGAGCCGGGTCAGCGGGAACGACACCGGGCGGTACAGGTAGCGCGTGATCGCGTTGTCCTGGGTCTTGTGGATGATGCGGTAGAGCAGGCGCGCGGCGGCCTTGCGCTCGGCCCGGGTGGTCGCCGGGTGGCGCGCGATCTCGCCGTGCGCGACCGCGGTCGCGCCGGCGGCCAGGGCCGCGGCGCCCAGCGCGCGATCGTCGTCGCCGGCGGCCAGCGCGGCGACCAGCGCGGACGCCGCCGCGCCCCGCGCCAGCAGCGCGCCGGCGTAGGCGCCGGCTGCCACGTCGTCGGCGGCGGCCCTCGGCGGCGCCGTCGCCACCACCTGCTCGCCGTCCGCCGCCGGTAGGCCGCTGACCAGCGGCGTGTGCACGAGCTGATCGGTCGCGCGGAGCACCAGCACCGCGTCGGCGCGCGCGGGCTCCGCCCACCAGCGCGCGATCGCCGCGCGGTCGCGCGCGACCAGGACGCGCGCGGCGCCGGCGCGGCCGGCCACGCGGCGCGCGCGCTCGGCCAGGGTCAAGCCGACCACGCGCGCGTCGGCGCCTGGTAGATCGGCGAGCACGATGGCGTCGAAGGGCGATCCCGCGGAGGCCAAGGGACGCGTAGATTGGACCGGCTCGGGCTGTCTCCGCCAGCGACATGGCAGCCGTCGTGGCCAGGTCGGGACGCCACCGCCGCCGCGCGGGCTGCCCGCCGCGGGGCGTCAAGATGTGGCATTCATTACAGGCTGGCGGAGCGGGAGTGACACCCAGGTGGCAGCTTTTGGTCGATCGGCAGGCTGTGGTAGCCCCACCTGACCACTTTTCAACACCCCTGCTGGCCTAACCACCTGATCCCCGGTCGTGCACGTCCATTGCAAGGCCGGCGGGCGAACCATGAAGGCTGCCATCCTCGCTGCCGGCTGCGCGACCCGGCTTCGTCCGTACTCGGACGACACCCCGAAGACGCTGCTCCCGGTCGCCGGCGTCCCCATCCTGCGGCGGACCATCACCAGCCTCATGCGCTGCGGCTTCGATCAGTTCGTGATCGGGACCGGCTACCTCGAGCACATGGTGCGCGACGCGGTCGCCGACTGGTTCCCCGGGCTCGACGTCGAGTTCGTCACCAACCCCATCTTCCGCACCACCAACAACGCGTACTCGCTGTCGCTGCTCCGGCCGCACCTCGAGCGCGATCCGTTCATCCTCCTCGACGGCGACGTGGTCTTCGACCTCGCCGTGGTCGAGGGCCTGCTCGACCGCGGCCCCGACTGCCTGGCGGTCCGCTCCGTCGGTGACATCGGCCTCGAGGAGGTCAAGGTCACCGCCGATCGCAGCGATCGCGTCCTCGCCATCGGCAAGCACGTGCCGGTGCGGGGCGCCATGGGCGAGTCGGTCGGCATCGAGCTGTTCAGCGCCGCCTCGTCGCGTCTCCTGTTCGACGCCCTCGCCCGCCGCGTCCACGGCCAGGGCCTGGTCAACGAGTACTACGAGGCCTCGTTCCAGGAGATCATCGATCACGGCGCCAGCCTCTACGGCGTCGACATCGGGCACCTGTACGCCACCGAGGTCGACACCATCGACGACCTCCTGGCCGCCAACGCTCGCCTCGCCGCTCGCCCGACGTTCGCCACCGGCCCCGCCGGCGTCCGCCTCGCGGTCTGAGCCCGGACGGCTCCGGCCCCGTCGTCGGCCGGGCCATCGGCCCCGTCGTCGGCCGGGCCATCGGCCCCGTCGTCGGCCGGGCCATCGGCCCCGTCGTCGGCCGCGTCGCTCGTCGACGGCTGGCCCGGCCGGCCCGGAGCCGACAAAGTTCACGCCGTCCCCAGTCCAGCATTGCTCCCGGGCGGGGATCGCAGGCACCATCGGGGCATGCGCGGGCTGCGTCTGTTCGCCCTCCCGATCGCCCTCCAGGTCGCCCTCCCGGTCGCCCTCCTCGCCGCGCCGCTCCTCGCCTGCGCCACGGCGGATGGCGGCGGTGGCACCGACGACGTCGACGCCGCGAACGGCACCGTCGACGCGCCGCCGGGCGCCATCGACGCGCCGCCGGGGACCATCGACGCGCCGGTCGGCCCCATCGACGCGCCGATGCAGACCACCATCACGCTGTCGCAGAGCAACGCCACGAACATCGTGGCTGGCAACGCGGTCGCCTGCTCGAACAGCGCGACCGGCGTGACCCGCACCAACAGCTTCTACCGGGTGTTCCGCCTCGCCGATCACGGCGTCACCCGGCCGTTCACCGCCCAGCGCGTCGACTTCGGCGTCGAGGAGGCCACCGCCGGCAGCGGCACCTCGCAGGCGGTCCAGATCCGCCTGCACCGCCTGACCGGCGCCTTCGTCACCGCCAACCTCACCAACGTCGCCGGCCAGACCGTGACCGTCAACAACGGCTCGGGCATGGTGCTGCCGGTCGCGCTGTCGCCGGCCCCGGTCCTCCAGGCCAGCGACACGCTGGTCGTCGAGCTGTCGGTGCCCGACGGCATGGCCGCCAGCAACATCTTCTTCCCCGGGTCCAACACCGCCGGCGAGACCGGCGCCTCCTACGTGAAGTCCGCCGACTGCTCGATCAACGAGCCGCAGACCATGGCCTCGCTCGGCTTCCCGACCGTGCACCTGGTCATGACCGTCACCGGCGTGTACTGACGACGCCGCTGACGCCGCCGCCGACGACCCGGGCGGCGCCGTCGGCGCCGACCCGGGCGACGCCGAGCCCGCCATAGGTCGCGGCCCGGTCACGGGCGATGTCGTCGAAGGCCGCCGCCACCTCGGCGGCCCGGGCGCGGACCATCGCCAGGTTGTCGGCGGCGACGGCGTCGGCCGGATCCAGGCGCGGCGGCGGCGCGTGCCCGGCCAGCGCCCGCGCCTGCTCGGCCGGCGCCAGGGTGACCGCTGTGCGCCGCAGCGACGCCAGGGTGCGGTGGCGGACCGCCTGCAGCATCGGGTCGGGTGAGCGGCGCAGCCACGGCACCAGCCGCGCCGGCGCGCTGACGTCGAGCGCGGCCTCGGGGTGGAAGTCGGCCAGGGCCAGCTCGTTCGTCCGACCTCCGGACAGGAGGTCGTCGCGCAGCCGCCGCAGCGCCCCGGGATCACCGGCGAAGCGCGGCAGCACGACCAGGCCGATGACCGCCGCGTCGTCGACGGTGAAGGCGTCGAGGGTGGCGCCGGCCTCGACCGCGTCCACCACCCACACCCGGATCTCGCCGCGGTCGCGGGCCGGCCGCGCCCACGGGCACAGGCCGTAGCGCTCCACGACCTCGACCTGGTAGCGCGCCAGCAGCCGCCGCGCCTCGCGCTCGAGCGCCGGATCCACGCCCCATCCTACCGCGCCGCCGCCCGTCCCGCGTGAGCGCCGGAGCGCGTGGCCGACGTGGCTGGCCGAAGCGGTTGGCCGGAGCCCGTGGCCGGAGCCCGTGGCCGGAGCCCGTGGCCGGAGCCCGTGGCCGGGGCCCGTGGCCGGGCGCGTGGCCGGGGCCCGTGGCCGGAGCGCGTGGCCGGGGCGCGTGGCCGGAGCGGTGCTACCCTGAGCGCAACCGCCACCCACCGTGCGGTGTCTTCCAGCCGTGCGCACCTCCCCGCCCCTCGCCGCGACGGTCGCCGCCCTCGGCGCCCGGCTCGGCGCCCGGCTCGGCGCCTTCGGCCTGCTCGGCGCCCTCGGCGTGCTCGCGACGGCTGGCGGCGCGGCGGCCCAGCCGGCGAAGCCCGCGGCCCCCGGCGTCGCCGACCGGGACGAGTCACCGCGCGCCAGGCCCACCCGGGCCGGCAAGCCCGGCGCCCGGAGCAAGCGGGCTCCCGACGTGACCGGCGCCGTGGTCAGCGGCGACGACGTCCGCGTCTGCGAGGTCGCGATCGAGCTCGGCGCCGCGGGCGACCACGTCCGCGCCGGCCTGCTGGTGCCGGCGTGCGAGCGCCTCACCGGCGACCCGGCCGCCGCGCTCGCCGACGCCGCCCGCCAGACCCGGATCGCGGTCAGTCGCGCCGCCACCGCCGGCGACTGGTCCAAGGTCGAGCTGGTGATCAAGACGCCCGGCGCCACCGCCACCATCGACACCTTCCCGGAGATCCCGCTGACCAGCGGCGCGTGGCGGCTGCCCCCGGGCACCTACGTCGTCAGCGCGCGGACCGACGCCGGCACCTCCAGCGCCGACCTGCGCCTGCGCGACGGCAACCGCGCGCTGATCGTGCTCGAGCCGCCGCCGCCCCCGCCGCCGGTCCGCACCCGGACCGTGGACTTCACCGACGGCGAGCCGCTGCCGCCGCCCCACGCCGGGCCGCCGGAGGTCAAGCACGAGTCGCTGATCCCGGCCCGCTACCGCAAGGGCCTCGGCCCCGCTCCCGGCAAGGCCCCGGCGCCGAAGGCCCGGCCCGCGCCGCGCCGCAAGTAGGTGCTACGGTCGGCGGGCATGATCGCCACGCCGCCGCCGGTCGGGCGCTTCGCGCCGTCGACGACCGGCGAGGCCCACCCGGGCACGCTGCTGGCGGCGCTCCTCGCCTGGCTCGACGCGCGCGCCGCGGGCGGCCGCGTCGTGCTCCGCCTGGAGGACCTCGACCACACCCGCTGCCGGCCGGGGTGGTCGAGCCAGCTCGTCGACGATCTGGCGTGGCTCGGCCTCGACTGGGACGAGGTCGTCGCGCAGGGCACCCGCCGGATCGAGCACGAGGCCGCGCTCGATCGCCTGGCCGCCGCCGGCCGCCTCTATCCGTGCGCCTGCTCGCGCCGCGACCGCCAGGGCGGGCGGCGCGCCCCCGACGGCGGCTGGACCTACCCCAACACCTGCCGCGGTCGTCCGCTGCCCGCCGGCGGCTGGCGCGACGCCGGCGAGGCGGTGCGGGTGCGCCTCGACGACGGCCGGCTGGAGATCGACGACGAGAGCGGGATCGACCTGTCGCAGGATCCCGCCGCCGAGCTCGGTGATCCCGTCGTCGTGCGCCGCGATCGCGTGCTCGCCTACCAGCTCGTGGTCGTGGTCGACGACGCGGCCGCGGGCGTCACGCGGGTCGTGCGCGGTCGCGACATCGCGCCCTCGACCGCCACCCAGGTCGCCCTGCAGCGCCTGCTCGGCCTGCCGACGCCCACCTATCGCCACCACCTGCTCCTGGTCGAGCCGCGGGGCGACAAGCTGGCCAAGCTCCACGGCTCGGCCCCGGCCAGCGCCCTGCGCGCCCGCTACCGGGCCGACGAGCTGTGCGGGCTGCTCGCCGGCGCCGTCGGCCTCGCAACCGACCACCGCCCGACCCGACCCGCCGAGCTGCTCCCGGCGTTCGCCTGGTCCCGCGTCCGCCACGAGGACCTGGTGACCCGCTGGAACGGCGAGCTCGCGTTCGAGCCCTGAAGCCGGCAGGCCCGACGAGGCCCGACGAGGCCCGACGAGGCCCGACGAGGCCCGACGAGGCCCGACGAGGCTATTGGAGACTAGAGGCCGACGCGGCTGCCCGGCACCCGCAGGGTCTCGTTGCGGCGCACGCGCTTGGACCACGACGGGCCGCGCCGCTCCTTGCCGCCGATCTGCGTCCACGCGTAGTCGGGATCGCCGGGCCGGTGATCCATGTGGATGAAGTTCTGCTTCGGGTACCAGCCCAGGCCGAGCTCGGTGTGGGTGGCCCAGACGTAGTCGCGGACCTCCGTCATCTTCACGCCCTGGATGCGGAAGTCGATGGCGCGGGCCTGGCGATGCCGCGAGGTGCGGCTGTCGACGCGGCGGAACGCCGACACCAGCTCGATCGTCCGTCCCGGCCAGCGCGCCGAGACGTCGGCCAGCATCGCGAGCGCCCCCTGATCGATCTCGGCCTGCCGGTCGGTGCGCCGGCAGCGGAACATGCGATCGATCTCCTGGCGCGTCGCTTCGTCCACGCTGCCGTCGCGACCGATGCGGAACACCCGCGTCTCGCGATGGTTGACGTCGTAGACGCGGACGGGGACGGTAGCCTCGTCGGCGGCGAGCTGGGCCAGGGCCGCGGCGGCGGTGTCGGCGACCTCGGCGACCGTGCCCTGGGAGGCGGTGGCCGGGGCGACCGAGAGCCAGCCTACGGTCGCCAGAGGGAGGAGGGAGAACAGCATGGCTGACCCGGACCATATCAACATGCGTGCCACCGAGCACCCCCAGGAGGGTCCTTGAAACACAAACGATCACAGCCGCTTGACGCATCGGGCCAGACCGCCGCCGTGCCAGATTGGCAGGACTCTCCGGATTCCGGTGGCCACCGACCGGATTCCGGAGAGACGATGTGCACAGCTTGCCGCGGCGACGCGACACCACGCAGCAGATCGACCTCGACCTGGCCCTCGGCCCCGCGCGCTGGGTCACGATCGTCGGCCCCGACGGCACCCTCGAACGCGAGCCGCTGGGCCCGCGCCGCATGCGGATCGGGAGCGGCACCGACGTCGATCTGATGGTGCTCGACCCGCACGTGTCGCGGCTGCACTGCGAGCTCGAGCCGACGCCGACCGGCGTCGTGCTGCGCGACCTGGGCTCGACCAACGGCACCTACGTCGGCGGCGCCGCCATCCGCGAGGTCATCCTGGCCCCCGGCGTGGTCGCGGTGCTGGGCTCGACCAAGCTCATCGTCGAGAGCGACGCGCCCACCGCCGAGATCGTGCGGTTCGGGAGCGCGGCGTCGGTGAGCCCGCTCATGGGCGCGGTGTTCGCGATGCTCGAGAAGCTGGCGCCCAGCGACGTCACGATCCTGCTCACCGGCGAGACCGGCTCCGGCAAGGACGTGCTGGCCCGCGCCGTCCACGAGCGCAGCCGGCGCGCCGCCGGGCCGCTGGTGGTGTTCGACTGCGGCGCGGTCACCGCGTCGCTGATCGAGAGCGAGCTGTTCGGCCACGAGAAGGGCGCCTTCACCGGGGCGGTGGCCGAGCGCGCCGGCGCCTTCGAGCGCGCCGACGGCGGCACCCTGTTCCTCGACGAGATCGGCGAGCTGCCGCTCGATCTGCAGCCGCGGCTCCTGCGCGCGCTCGAGCAGCGTCAGGTCCGCCGCGTCGGCGGCTCGGCCGAGCTGCCGGTCGACACCCGCGTGATCGCCGCCACCAACCGCGACCTCGGCGCCGAGGTGACCGCCGGCCGCTTCCGCCAGGATCTGTACTTCCGGGTCACCGCCGCCGTGGTCGAGGTGCCGCCGCTGCGCGCCCGCGCCGAGGACCTGCCGCTCCTGGTCGACCAGATGCTCGAGGGCAAGGCCCGCCCCACGCCGGCGGCGATGGCGACGCTGGCGGCGTACGAGTGGCCCGGCAACGTCCGCGAGCTCCGCAACGTCATCACCACCGCGGTGGCGATGCTCGACGGCGACATGCTCGACGTCCGCCACCTCATGTTCCCGAGCACGGGGCGCAAGGACCGGGACCTCGAGCAGCTCCCGCTGGCCGGACGCTCGCTCGAGGCCATCGAGCGCACCGCGATCAAGCAGACCCTCGAGCAGGAGGGCGGCAACAAGACCCGCACCGCGCGCAAGCTGGGGATCGCCGCCTCCACGCTCTACGAGAAGCTCAAGAAGTACGGCCTCGGGTAAGCCGGTGTAACCCGACCTCGCCTGGCCTGGTCCGCGGCGGACGTGTACGGTCGCGGTCGAGGGAACCATGCGCTTCACCGAAGAGCACCACCAGCTCCGCAAGACCGTCCGCGACTTCGTCGACAAGGAGATCAACCCCCACGTCGACGAGTGGGAGAAGGCCGGCGCCTTCCCCGCCCACGAGGTGTTCGCCAAGGCCGGCAAGCTCGGCCTGCTCGGCGTCAGCAAGCCCGAGGCCTTCGGCGGCCTCGGCCTCGACTACTCGTACTCGATGGTGTGCACCGAGGAGCTCGGCACCTGCGCCAGCGGCTCGGTGCCGATGGCGCTGGGCGTGCAGACCGACATGGCGACGCCGGCCCTGGCGCGCTGGGGCAGCGACGAGCTGCGCCGCGAGTTCCTGGTCCCGGCCATCGCCGGCGAGATGGTGACGGCGATCGCGGTCAGCGAGGTCGGCGGCGGCTCCGACGTCGCCGCGCTCAAGACCCACGCCCGCAAGGACGGCGACGACTACGTCATCAACGGCAGCAAGATGTGGATCACCAACGGGGCGCAGGCCGACTGGCTGTGCCTGCTCGCCAACACCGGCGAGGGCGCGCCCCACATGAACAAGTCGCTCATCGTCGTGCCGACCCGGACCAAGGGCGTCACGGTCGGCGCCAAGCTCGACAAGCTCGGCATGCGCGCCAGCGACACCGTGCCGCTCTACTTCGAGGACGTGCGGGTGCCGCAGCGCCACCGCATCGGCGCCGAGGGCATGGGCTTCATGATGCAGATGGTGCAGTTCCAGGAGGAGCGCCTGTTCGGCGCCGCCAGCTCGCTGCGCGGCATGGAGCGCCTGATCGACGCCACGATCGCCTACTGCCGCGAGCGCCACACCTTCGGCCAGCCGCTGATCGACAACCAGGTCATCCACTTCCGGATGGCCGAGCTCAAGACCGAGGTCGAGCTGCTGCGCTCGCTGGTCTACCGCGCGGTCGAGGAGTACGTCGGCGGTCGCGACGTCACGATGCTGGCGTCCATGGCCAAGCTCAAGGCCGGCCGCCTCGTCCGCGAGGTCGCCGACGGTTGCCTCCAGTACTGGGGCGGCATGGGCTTCATGTGGGACAACCCGGCCTCCCGCGCGTTCCGCGACACCCGCCTCATGTCCATCGGCGGCGGCGCCGACGAGATCATGCTCGGCATCATCTGCAAGCTCCTGAACATCCTCCCCGGCAAGAAGAAGAAGCCGGCGACGACGTAGCCCCGCCGTCGCGGGACCTGGAACCTCGAACGGCCTGGACGCCGTCGCGAGCCGTTCGGTGTTCCAGTCCGTTCTAGACCTGGGGCGCGACCTGGCCCATCGGCACCCAGACGGTCTCGCCGGTGTCGCCGACGTCGAGCTCGTAGTAGCCCTGCAGGGCCTGGCGCACGGTCGCGGAGTGGAAGAGGCCATCGGCGAGCGCGACCAGGACGCGGGTGCCGACCGGCAGCTCCGGCACCGGGACGGCCGGCGGCACCAGCGCCGGGTTGGAGGGCACGGCGCCCCGCTCGGTCGACTCGCTCGGGTCGTGCTGCCAGGCCTGCGCCGGGCTCCAGCCGTTGTGGTCGCCGACCAGGATCTGGACCTGCTGGAAGCGCACGAAGCCGACGCCGTAGACCGCCCCGGCGGTCGGGTTGTACTGGGCGAGCTCCTCGAGCAGCGCCGGCCAGCCCGCCGGATCGGCGATGGCGGCGGCGGTACCGGCGAGCGCCGCCTTGCGCGGCAGCACCTTGGCGAGCAGGCGCTCCACGCTCGTCGACACGCTGAACATCAGGCCGTCGTTGATGCGATCGAAGGGCAGCCCGACGAACTGCGCCACCAGCAGCGCCGGATCGGCGACCCGCACCAGCACGCTGCCGGTCGCGCGCACCATCACCGCCTGCCCCGTGGCCGGCATCGGGAACTGGGTGACCATGTCGAACGGGACCTCGACCGGTCCGGTCAGGACGAAGTAGACCGCGGTCGGCTTGGTCGGCTCCGGCGACTGCCAGGTGTGGCGGCCAGGGCCGAGGTTGGCGCCCACCGACCACGCCGGACACACCACGGCGACCTCGCCCTCCGCGCAGGCCAGCTCGATCGACGGTCCGAGCGGGAACGGCCACGGATACACCAGGTGATCGGCGGCGACGGAATCTCTCGCGACGACCTGGCTCATCTCGGTCGCCGCCATTGTAGCGGATCCGGAGCCCGCGCCGGGAGGCAGAGGGAGGCAGACCGACGGGGCGGCGGTTTCGGCGGGGGGCAGGCGTCAGTCGGGCTCGGCCGCCCCGCCGTCCCCCGGCGCCGGCGCCAGCAGGCCGACCGGGTGGATGCGGACCTTGCGCACCCGGCGCGGCGAGGACTCGACCACCTCCAGCACGGTGCCGTTCTCGGTGGTCAGGCGCTCGCCGGCCTGGGGGATGGCCTGGGCCAGGCTCATGCACAGCCCGGCGATGGTGGTGCGATCGGCGCCCACCGGCAGGTCGAGGTCCAGCTCGCGGTTGATCTTGCGCACCGGGGCGTGGCCCTGGACCAGCGCGGTGCCCTCGGGCTCCCGCACCAGGATGGTATCGGGCTTGTCGTCCTCGCTGAAGATGTCGCCGACCAGCTCCTCGACCAGGTCCTCGATCGTGACCAGGCCCGCCAGCCCGCCGTGCTCGTCGGTGACCACCGCCATCTGCACGCGGCGGCGCTGCATCTCGCGCATGAGATCGAGGGCGCGGGTGGGCTCGGTCACGACGTACGCCGGGCGGACGATGTCCTCGAGCACGATGAGGCCCTTCTCCCAGGCCAGGGCCAGGACGTCGCGGGCCACGACGTAGCCGACGATGTTGTCGATCGTCCCGTCGTAGACCGGCATGCGCGAGTGGCCCTCCTCGAGGCTCACGCGCTGGACCTCCTCCGACGTGGAGCCGCGGCGCAGCGCCACGACGCGGTTGCGTGGCACCATCAGCTCGCCGACCCGGACGCCCTCGAACTCGAGGGCGCGCGAGGCGATCTCGCTGGCGCGCGGATCGACCGAGCCGGTCTTGGCCGCCTCCTCGACCAGCTCCTGCAGCTCGTCGCGCGACAGCCGGGTCTCGGTGAAGGTGGTGCGGTCGCCGAACAGCTTGAGCACCGCGTTCGAGCACACGGTCAGGAACCACACCAGCGGCCGCATCAGGTGCGACAGCCCCAGGAGCGGCCGGGCGATCAGGCACGAGTAGCGATCGGAGTAGCGCAGCGCCAGCGACTTGGGCACCAGCTCGCCGACGACCAGGCCGAGGAAGGCGATGCCGGCGATGACGAGCGCCATCGCGACCTCCTCGGCGTAGCGGCCGGCCCCGGCGTCGCGCAGGACCTCGGCGAGCGCCCCGGCGACCGAGGCGCCGCCGAAGGCCGCGGCCGCGGTGCCGACCAGGGTGATCCCGATCTGGACCGTGGCCAGGAAGCGCTCGGGCTGATCGCGCAGCGCCTTGACCGCCAGCGCCCGCCGGTCCTGGCGGCGGATGTACTCGGACAGCCGGGTCTTCCGCACCGAGAGGACCGCGATCGCGGCGCCAGCGAAGAGCCCGTTGGCGAGGATCAGGGCCAGGATCAGGAAGATCTCGGTCATCGCGGGCCGGTGGCGTCACCGGGCGCGCGCAGCATACACTGAGCGCGATGTCGGTGCGCGACCGCACGCCGCGACCTCCCAGCTCGCGTTACATCACGCCGGCGGGCGCGCGCAAGCTGCGCGACGAGCTCGACTGGCTGGTCACCGTGGAGCGGCCGCGGGTCACCCAGCAGGTGGCCGACGCCGCCGCCCTGGGCGATCGCTCCGAGAACGCCGAGTACATCTACGGCAAGCGCCGGCTGCGCGAGATCGATCGGCGGCTCGAGTTCCTGGCCCGCCGGGTCGAGCGGCTGGTGGTGGTGGGCGAGCCGCCCGCCGACCGCGCCCGGGTCGCGTTCGGGGCCTGGGTCCGGCTCGAGGACGAGGCCGGCGAGGAGCTCGAGGACCGCATCGTCGGCGCCGACGAGTTCGACCCCAAGATCGGCTGGATCTCGGTCGACTCGCCGGTGGCGCGGGCGCTGCTCGGCCGGCGCGACGGCGACGAGGTCACCGTGCATCGACCCAAGGGCGCCGCCACCTACACCGTGATCGGCGTACGCTACGAGCCGGGATGACGCCCAGGCGATCCAGGCGATCCGGGCGCGGCTCCCGGGCGACGGCGGAGCGAGCGGACGCGTCGCCGCGCGCGGACGAGGCCGCGCCTGCCGACGAGGCCGCGCGCGCGGACGAGGCCGCGCCCGCCGACGGCACGCTCCTGGCCGCGATCTCGCGCTTCACCCGCAGCCAGTACCGGCTGCGCCGCGGCAACGAGGTCCGGGTGCTGCGCGGGGGCGCCGAGACCTTCCCGCCGATGCTCGCCGCCATCGCCGCCGCCCGCGCGTCCGTCCTGCTCGAGACCTACATCCTCGAGGACGATCGGGCCGGGCGCCGCTTCATCGACGCGGTCATCGCGCGCGCTCGCGCCGGCTGCACGGTGCGGGTCATGTACGACGCCGTCGGCAGCTTCGGGCTCGCCGGCGCCCAGGTCGAGCGCATGCGCGACGCCGGCGCCGAGGTCATCGAGTACCACCCGGTCGCGCCGTGGCGGGCGCGCTGGAACCTGTCGCACCGCAACCACCGCAAGATCCTGGTCGTCGACGACGAGGTCGCGTTCACCGGCGGTCTCAACCTCAGCGACGACTACGCCGCGATCGCCGACGGCGGGCGGGGCTGGCACGACGTCCACTGCGAGCTGCGCGGCCCCATCGTCGCCGACCTCGCCCGGATCTTCCGCCGGGCCTGGCTGGCCCAGGGCGGCCCGCCCTACCCCGCCCCGCCGCCGGCGACGGCGGTGGCGCCCCGACCGGCGTCGATCGTGGCCCGCGTCGTCGACAACACCCACCGCAAGCGCCGCGGCGCGATCCGGCGCGCCTACCTGACCGCGATCAACGCGGCGCGGACGTCCGTGCTCGTCGAGAACGCGTACTTCCTGCCGGCGCGGCCGGTGCGGCAGGCCCTGGCCCGCGCGGTCGCGCGCGGCGTCGACGTCGCGGTCATCGTCCCCGGCCAGTCCGACGTCAAGACCGTCGAGTACGCCGGCCTCTACATCTACCGCAAGCTGGCGGCCCAGGGCGTGCGCATCCTGCGCTGGCGCGGGCCGATGATGCACGCCAAGACCGCGGTGGTCGACGGCCTGTGGACCGCCATCGGCAGCTACAACTTCGACGCCCGCAGCCTGCGCTACAACCTCGAGGTCATCGTCGAGATCGTCGACGCCGCGGTCGGCGCCGAGATGGAGGCCGACTTCCGCGGCGACGAGGCCGCGTGCGAGCCGTTCGACGTCGCCGACTGGACCTCCCTGGCGTGGTGGCGCAAGGCCCTGGCCTGGCTCGCCTACCGCCTGCGCGACTGGCTGTGAGCCGAACCGAGGCGCCGACCGGCGCCCGCCGCGTCCGCATCGCGGCGGCCCGGCTTGCGTCGGCGCCCCGGCTGCCCAAAGATGCCGGGCTCGATGTCCTCCCTGTCCGGCAAGGCGGCCCGCGGCGCGGTGTGGACGATCCTGTCCAGCATCGGCGGCCGTGCCGTCGGGGTGATCGGGACGCTCATCATCACCCGCTACCTCAGCCCGGACGCCGTCGGCGACGTCGGCACGGCGATGGTGCTGGTGCTGACCATGGGCTGGCTGACGTCCCTGGGCTTCGGGCAGTACGTGATCGTGCGCGGGCGCGGCGAGGAGAGCGCCGAGGTGGTGTGGCATGCCACCGTGGCCGCGCTGGTGCTGGGCGGCATCGGGCTCGGGCTGCTCGCCCTGGCCTCGGTCGTGCTCGAGTCCGTGATCGGCGTCCCCGAGATCACGGTCTACATCCCCGTGCTGGCGCTGGCGCTCGGCATCCGCCGCCTGTCGGCGGTGCCCGAGAAGCTGCTGGTCCAGCGGATGCGCTTCCGCGCCATCGCCCTCAGCCAGGTCGTGGGCGAGGCGGTGTACGCGGTCACCACGGTCTACTTCGCCACCCGCGGCCACGGCGCGTGGTCGGTGGCGTACGGCAACGTCGCCCAGTACTCGGTGATCACGGTGATCATCCTGGCCGCGGTCGGCGTGCGGTCGTGGAGCACGCCCGTGCCGTGGTCGTGGGCGCGCGTCGACCACATGCTGCGCTTCGGCGCCCCGCTCGCCGTCGAGTCGATCCTCCACATGGGCTCGCGCTACTGGGACAAGGTCGTGATCCGCGGCCTGCTCGGCGCCCGCCCGACCGGTCTCTACAACCTCGGCTACAACCTGGCCGACATCCCGGCCGCCCACATCGGCGAGCAGATCGGCATGGTGCTCTTGCCGTCCCTCGCCAGCATGGAGCCCGAGCGACGGCCCCGCGCCTTCGAGCGCGCGACGGCGCTCCTGTCGCTCATCGTCTTCCCGCTCGCGGTCGGACTGGGCGCGGTGGCGGAGCCGCTCATCGCCCTGCTCCTCTCCGACGAGTGGCAGGACGTGGCGCCGCTGCTCACGATCCTGGCCGCGCTCAGCGTCTTCCGGCCCATCGGCTGGGTGGTGTCGTCGTACCTGCAGGCGCAGGAGCGCAACCTGCCGCTCATGTACCTCGAGATCGTCAAGATCGTCACGCTGCTCGGCGGCATCGCGGCCCTGGCGCCGTGGGGCATCGAGGCCGCCGCCGTCGCGGTCGGCCTCGCGTTCGCCCTCAACGCGGTGCTCGGGGTGTGGCTGGTCCTGCAGAACGGCCCGCGGCCGCGCGTGCTGATCGCCGGCTTCGTGCGGCCGCTGGTGGCGTGTGGGGCGATGGCGGCCGCGGTGCTCGGCGTGGGCGAGGTCCTGGCCACGGCCGAGATGGCGGTGGCGGTGCAACTGGCGGCCGAGATCGCCGTGGGTGCGGTGGTGTACGTCGCGGTGGCGCTCGTGGTGTGCCGCGACACCGCGCGCGACCTGCTGGGGCTGGTGCGGGACATGGTCCGCCGGCGCCGCGGCGCGTGACGGCGCCCGACGGCGCGTGGGCGGCGATCGCCCCGGGACGTTGCGCCAGCGTGGAGCACCTGCTGCGCGACGGAGCAGCGCCGGGGCCGCCCCGCGCCGGGAAGTGCCCGGGACGGTGGGCGCGCCGGCTGGCATCGCGGCTGCAGTGACCCTGGCCACGCGCCGCCGTCTGGCGCGGTCCAAGGGGGCACTCATGTCGCACGATCTCACCATCCACTTCCACGGCGTGCGCGGCTCGATCGCCGCGCCCGGCGTCGCCACCGCCCGCGTCGGCGGCAACACGAGCTGCGTCGAGGTGATCGCCGGCGACAACCGCATCGTGCTCGACGCCGGCACCGGCCTGCGCGGCCTGGGCGACCGCCTGATCGCCGCCGGTCCGTCGGCGACCACGATCCTGCTCTCGCACCTGCACTGGGACCACATCCAGGGCCTGCCGTTCTTCACGCCGATCTACATCGCGGGCAACTGGATCGAGGTGGTGAGCGGCCCCAACGGCGCGATGCCGCTCGAGGCGGCGCTGCGCCGCCAGATGTCGGCGCCGTTCTTCCCGGTCGAGTTCGACGAGGTCGCGCGCCAGGTGCGGGTGCGCGAGCCGCGCGTGGGCGAGGCGTTCGCGGTCGGCGACGTCCGCGTGACCATGGCCAAGCTCAACCACCCGGATCCGGTCTACGGCTACCGCCTCGACCACCAGGGCGCGTCGATCGTCTACGCCACCGACACCGAGCACTTCGCCTGCGTCGACCCGGCGCTGGCGCGGCTGGCGGCCGGCGCCGACGTCCTCATCTACGACGCCCAGTACACGCCCGAGGAGTACCCGGGCAAGGTCGGCTGGGGCCACTCGACCTGGGAGGCCGCGGTCGCCCTCGCCCGCACCGCCGGCGTCCGCCAGCTCGTGCTCTACCACCACGATCCGCGCCGCGCCGACGACGCGGTCGAGGCGCTCGAGGCGCGGGCCCGCGCCGCCTTCCCGGGGACGATCGCCGCGCGCGAGGGCGGGGTGCTGCACGTCGAGGCGCGGGCGACCCGTCGCACCGAGGTCGTGACCGCGGTGACCGCGGCCTGAGGCCGGCGCGCCGGGACCAGAGCGGGTATGCTGACCGCGCACCGCCTCATGAGTGACGACGAGCGCCGGTTCGAGCTGCTGGCCGACCTCGGCGCGATGATCGCGCGCGAGGTCGAGCTCGACGAGCTCCTGGCGTCGTTCGCCGAGCGCGTGGCGCGTGCGCTGGGCGCCGACCGCGCCAGCCTGTGGCTCATCGACGGCGACTCCGGCGAGCTGCGGGCGCGGGTCGCCGATCGGGTCGATCCCGAGGATCTGCGCCTGCCGGTGGGGCGCGGCATCGCCGGCCACGTCGCCCGCACCGGCGAGACCCTCGTGCTCGACGACGTCACCGCCGATCCGCGGTGGTCACCCGAGGTCGACGAGCGCACCGGCTACCGCACGCGCTCGATGCTGAGCGCGCCGGTGGTCTCGGCCGGTGGCCGCCGCGGCGTGATCCAGGTCCTCAACAAGCCCGGCGGCTTCAGCGCCCGCGACCAGGTGTTCGTGGCGGCGCTCGCCGAGCAGATCGGCCGCGCCCTCGAGTACACCTCGCTGCGCGGCGACCGCGAGCGCCCCGGGGTCGCGGTCCGCGGACGCTTCAACCACGTCGTCGGCCGCTCGCCGGCGATGCAGGCGGTGTACGACGTGATCCTGAGCGCGGCCCAGACCGACGCCACCGTGCTGCTGCACGGCGAGACCGGCACCGGCAAGGGCCTGTTCGCGCGCGCCATCCACGTCAACAGCGACCGCCGCGACGCCCCGCTCGTCCACGTCGACTGCACCACCCTGCCCGCCAGCCTGGTCGAGAGCGAGCTGTTCGGCCACGAGCGCGGGGCGTTCACCGGGGCCGACGCCCGCGTCATCGGCAAGGTCGAGGCCGCGGCCGGCGGCACGCTGTTCCTCGACGAGCTGGGCGAGATCCCGCTCGAGCTGCAGGGCAAGCTCCTGCGCTGGGTGCAGGAGCGCCGCTTCGAGCGGGTGGGCGGCCGCGAGACGCTGGCCAGCGACGTGCGCCTGGTGGCCGCCACCAACCGTGACCTGGCGGCGATGGTCAAGCAGGGGACGTTCCGCAGCGACCTCTACTTCCGCGTCCGCGTGGTCGAGATCGAGCTGCCGCCGCTGCGGGCGCGCGGCGACGGCGACATCCTCGGGCTGGCCGAGCACTTCGTCGCGGTCTACGGCCGCCGCCACCGCAAGCCCGCGGTCACGATCGCCGACGACGCCCGCGCCGCGCTGTGCGCGCACCCGTGGCCCGGCAACGTGCGCGAGCTCGAGCACGCCATCGAGCGCGCGATCGTGCTCGCCCGCGGCCCGGTCATCGACGCTCGCGCCCTCGGCCTCGATCGCGCGCTGGTGCCGCCGGCCGCGGCGGGCGCCGGCGACGGGGTCGTCCTGCCCGGCGAGCTGACCCTCGACGAGGCCAGCCGCCGCTACGCCGCCGCCGCGGTCGAGCGCGCGGGCGGCAACCAGTCCGCGGCCGCCCGCGCCCTGGGCATCAGCCGCAACAAGCTGGCCCGCCTGCTGCGCGGCTCGACCTGACGGCGACCCGCGGGTGTACAACCGGAACACATGAAGCTCGCCCACCCCTGCGCGTTCCGTCCGTTCCGTACCGCGGTGCTCACCGCGGCCCTGGCCCTGGCCCTCACCGGCTGCAAGAAGAAGGAGGAGGCTGGCGCCGGCGGCGCGTCGGGCGCGGCCACCGCCTCGGGCGCTGCCGCCGCCTCGGGATCGGCCGCGGCGTCCGGCGCCGCGGCCGGCCCGGGCACGGCCTCCGGCGCCAGCGGCGCCGATCCGGGCGCGGCGGCGGCCGCCGCCGGCGACGGGCTCAAGCTGCCCCTGCACACGCCCAAGGTCGGCGACAAGCTGACCAAGCTCGACGAGATGACCATGAAGCTCACCATCGAGGCCGCGCCCGGCAAGACGATGGAGATGGACATGGCGAAGTCGACCGAGGAGAGCCGCGAGGTGCTGGCCCTCGACGGGACGATCATCACCAAGGCCCGCTACGCGTTCCCGGTCCACAAGGAGACGCAGACGATGGGCGGCAAGTCGCGCGACAAGGTCTCGCCGCTGGTCGGCAAGAGCTACATCGTCTGGCGCGAGGGAGGCAAGCTGCAGGCCACCACCGCGGACGGCGCGACCCCGCCGCCCGACGAGCTGGCCGAGATCCTCGACGAGGCGAAGAACGTGGGCACCCCCGACGTGATGGACGAGGTCATCGCCAGCAAGACCTGGAAGCCTGGCGCGCGGGTCGTCTTCACCGCCGACGACCTCGCCAAGATCAACGCCCGCAACCCGGACAAGACCGACAAGCAGTCGCTCCAGGCCATGGCCTTCACCCTCAAGGGCGTCGACGGCGGGGTCGCCACCTTCGACATGGAGATGACCATGCTCGCCGGCGACGACAAGGGCACCATGACCATGACCCTCGCCGGCGCCGCCCGCGTCGACGTCGCCACCGGCCGCCTCCTCGAGGTCGGCGGCACTGGCACCGTCGACGGCCAGATGGGCATGCCCGTGAAGGGCACCATGTCCATGAAGACCATCAACCGCTGAGGGGACAGGATCCGGGGTCTCAACCGCTGGTGATCACAACGGTTTCGGGAGCCACTGTGTCTCGACGGGCCCTCGTCGGAGACATGGCGCATCGACATCGAGATCTGCCCCTGGATCTGCCCATTTCTTCAAGCATTTCAGCCTGTTGAATAGGCAGGAGACCGAAACGCAACGGGTCCGAAATCGTCCGTGTTTTCAGATTGTTGCGACCCACGATCCTGTCCCCGGCGCGGAAGTGCTTGAAGTTAGTTGAGCTCGGCGGCGGGGAGGAGGGGGGGGGAGCCGGCGGCGCAGGCGGCGCAGCGGGAGGGGTCGGTGATGGGCCAGGCGGGACTGGCCTCGAGGAGGTGGTCGCCGGCGAGGCGACGGCGGTTGAGCATGGCGCGGAAGCCGGTGCCGTCGAGGGCGCCGAAGACGAGGGCGGCGGTGACGGTGGCGCCGGCGTCGGCGGCGAGGTCGAGGAGGGGCTCGAGGGAGGCGCCGGTGGTGACGACGTCGTTGACCACCACGACCGGCGCGCCGGGCGCGATGGCGCCGTGCAGGAGCGAGCGGGCCGGACGCCGCTCGACGTCGGTGCGGGCGACGGCCAGGGCGGCGCCGGAGCGGGCGCGGAGGGCCTCGCCCAGGAAGTAGCCGGCCGACTCCGCCACCAGCACGGTCGCGCCGGCGGGGATGCTGACGGTCGCCAGCAGGTGGCCGGCGATGGCGGCGAGCACCGCCTCGTCGCGGGCCAGGGCGCGGAAGCGGATGAAGTACTCGGTGTGCTTGCCGACCTGGAGGCCGAAGTGCCCGCGCAGGAGCGCGCCCGAGCGGGTGAGCGCGTCCTCGATGAGGGCGGGGAGGCCGGGGCGGGGCTGGATCACGACGACGTCGCGGATCTCAAGGGCGGTGGCGACCCGCGGCCCCGTGGGCTCGGAACGCATCAGGCGACCTCGAGCGCCTGCACGCCCTCGGGGAGCTCGGTGCCGCGCACGCTGTAGCAGAACACGTCCTCGGCCCGCCCCATCAGCGCGCGCGCCGGCGAGTCGCTGCTGCGCTCCGCGCGCGCCAGCGGCGGGCTGTCGTACACCAGCACGAACGGGCGGTCGTGACCGACGATGCGATCGGCCTCGCCGGTCAGCCAGTCGGCCGACGCGAGGAGCCGCAGCTCGTCGAGGCGGCGGCGAGCGATCGCGATGTCCCAGCGCTGCCGGTACGACTCGGAGCGCACCACCACCAGGCCGCCGCGCGGCGCCCGCGCCCGCGCCAGGTCGATGACCGGCACCGCCGGGCCCTCGGGGTCGAGGGCGTGCTCGAGCGCGTCGCCGAGGACGTCGCGCAGGTACAGCTCGGCGAGCGTGACTGCCTGGTCGCCGGTGACCAGCGCCAGCCCGGCGTGACGCGCGGCGCGCAGCGCGGTGTCGGCGACGCGCGCCACCGCCGGCGGCTCCAGGTGCTCGGCCAGCGCGTCCTCGAGCGCGCTCCGCGACGCTCGACCGCGGGCCAGGAGCTTGGCCAGCATGTACGTGGTGGCCACCACCGCGGCGTCGAGATCCACCGCCACCCCGGCGCGGGCGTGATCGAGCTCGCCGACCACCACCCCGCCCAGCGGCGTCAGCCCCGCCCACCGCTCACGACCGTCGCCCTCGGCCCGGGTCCGCTCGACCAGGCCGGCGCGCTCGGTCGCCGCCAGGACGTGGCTGACGCGGCCGCGCGACAGCCCCGCCGCCGCCGCGATCTCGCTCGGCCGCACCGGCCCGGCGACCAGGGTCTCGAGCACCTTGCGCCAGCCGGCGCGCAGGTGGACCGCGCGCGCCAGCGGCGCGACCTCGTCCACGTCGGGCTCGGCGGCGGCGTGGCCGCTGGCGAGCTGCTCGAGGGCCAGGGCGTAGCCGCGTACGAAGGGGGACGTGGCGGGGTCGCCGGTCGCCGCCACCAGGTGCCGGCGCGCCGCGCTCACCGTGTCGTGCCGCCGGCTCGCCAGCTCGCCACCGAGCACCCACGCCGCCTCGGCGAGGTCCTCCTCGCGACCGGCATCGAGGAGCTCGAGCACCTGCCCGATCGCGTCCGGCGCGGCCGACGTGGTCGGTGCGGCCGGCGTGCTGAGCGTGTCCGGGGCGTTCGCGCGCTCCATGGGAGCCCCCTTTCGGCGGTCGCGAGGACCGGTCTGACGAGACGAGGTGACGGGTGGTTCTGGGCCAGTCTGGCCAGTAGTTTACGTTACCGTCAACAACATAATTCCGATATGGTTGCCATGCACCTACCCCGGCTCCGGATTGGCGCCATCCGGAGCCGCTCCGACGACGTACACGTAGCAGGTTCCGACCTGCTTGTTCCTCACGATCACAGGAGATTCCCGAGCTGGCCGGCCGATGACCACGCTCGGATCGCCGATGTTCGCCACCACGGTCAGGGCCTGCGGATTCCGCGCCATCCGGTCGGCGAAGGACAGGAAATCAGCGCATTCGGGGGACATCGCCGGGATGACCAGGAGCCGGGGCGCCAGTCGCCCCACCAGCACCTGCCGGTCCTCGCGCAGGGCGTCCTTGCAGACGAGGACCAGCAGCGACGCCCGCTCGCCCAGGAGCACGTGCATGGTGGTCCCGGGGCGGATGTGCTCGTGGCGGCGGACGTCGCCGTCGTCGAACGCGAAGTCCGACATCTTGGCGTGCTCGGCGAG
This sequence comes from uncultured delta proteobacterium, assembly GCA_900696455.1. Lineage (GTDB taxonomy): Bacteria > Myxococcota_A > Polyangia > Haliangiales > Haliangiaceae > UBA2376. The sequence continues at coordinate 11,646 of CAADGB010000518.1, read as the reverse complement.
GACGCGGCCGCGCGCCAGCACGGTGCTCAGGTTCTGCCCGGGGCGCGGCCCGGTGGCGCCGACGTGGCGCGAGCCGGCGACCACCAGCGGCAGCGCGGCCACCCGCGGATCGGCGACGAACGCGGCGTGCAGCTCGTCGGTGAGCGCCAGCTCGGGCAGCACCAGGAGGTCGGCGCGGGCGGCGACCGCGTGGGCGATCACGGCCTCGAGGCGAGCGCGGTAGTCGGGCGCGCGCGGCCGGACGTTGTAGAAGCGCGGTGCGGCGTCGGGCTCGAGCCGATCGATCGCGAAGTCGTCGCTGGCGCGCGCCAGCACCGCGACGGCGATGCGCAGCCCGCGGCGCACCCGCGGCAGCCACGGCCCGCACCAGCGCAGGTGGACGTCGACGCCGGCGGTGTCGTCGGGGACCAGGGTCAGCCACTCGCCGCGATCGGCGGCGCGGCCGCGGGCCGCCGGGTTGCCGGTGGGCAGGTCGTAGCAGTGCGCCGGCGACTCGACGATCGGCCACGGCTCGCCGGCCGCGACCCGGCGATCGACGCCGGCGAAGTAGCCGACCAGGTGGCGCGCCGAGCGCCGCTCCAGCCAGCGCGCCGCCTGCCACGCGCACAGCGGCGCCGGCGCGTCGGCGATCGCGCGCTCGAGCACGCCGGCCAGCTCGACGAGCTGCGCCGCCGGCCAGCGCGGGCGGCGCCAGCCGGCGAAGCGGGCGCGCAGGCGGGCGTCGAGCGCGAGCAGCGGGCGGTGGACCGCCGGCTCGGTCTTGGTCAGATCGATGTACGCCGCGTGGGCCCGACAGACGCGGAGCAGCGCGGCGACGATCTCGGTGACGTGCATCACCGGTCGCGCGCGCAGCTCCTCGACCACCGGACGCAGCGCCAGGCTCGTCGCCCTCGCCTCGAGAGTGTGGGTCACGCTGACGGAGGGGAGCCTACCACCGTCCGCCGGCGGGTCGAGCGTCACCCCGTGCGGGTGACGTACTCGAAGAAGTCGAGGTCGGCGGCGACGGCGCGCGCGACCGCGGGATCGACGTCGCGGGCGCGGACCAGACGCGCCAGGCTGCGCTCGAGCGGGATCATGCCGGCGTCGCGCCCGGTCTGGATGTGCGTGCCCAGCATCTGCAGCTCGTTCTTGCGGATGAGCGTGGCCACCGCCGGCGTCACCGGCACCCGCTCGACGGCGACCGCGCGCCCGCCGCGGCGGGTCGGAAGGAGGTGCTGGGTGACCACGACGCGCAGGACCGCGGCGAGCTGGGTGCGGGCCTGGCGTTGCTGGTGCTCGGGGAAGGCGTCGATCAGGCGATCGATCGCGACCGCGGCGCCGGGAGCGTGGACGGTGCCGAGCACGAGGTGGCCGGTCTCCGCCGCCGACAGCGCCACGCCGATGGTCTCGCGATCGCGCAGCTCGCCGACGACGATGACGTCGGGCGCCTGGCGCAGCGCCGCGCGCAGGCCGTCGGCGAAGCCCGGCGCGTGCACCCCGATCTCGCGCTGGTGGACGAGGCAGCGGTCGGGGTGGTGCTGGTACTCGATCGGATCCTCGAGCGTGACCACGTGCGCGGCCCGGGTGCGGTTGAGGTGCGCGACCAGCGCGGCCAGGGTGGTCGACTTGCCGGCGCCGGTGGGGCCCGCGACGAGCACCAGGCCCGAGCGCAGCGCCACCAGCTCGACGAGATCCGCCGGCAGCCCCAGGCGCTCGACGGTGGGGACGTCGGCCCGGATGAGGCGCAGCGCCACGCCCAGCCCGCGCTCGTGGCGGAAGCCGTGTCCGCGGACGCGCTGACCGTCGAGGGTGGCGCCGAAGTCGACGCTGCCCGGGCCCGCGCCCTCGGGCGCCAGCGGCGCGCCGACCGCGGCCAGCAGCGCCGCCAGCTCGTCCTCGCCGGTCGCCGGCGCCTCGAGGATCGTCACCTCGCCGTCGACGCGCAGGCGCGGCGGCAGGTCCTGCGACAGCAGGAGGTCCGACGCGCGGCGCGCCGCGGCCTCGGCGAGGAGCGCGAGGATCGACGCGGGGACCGCCGCCACGGCCGAGGTCGAGACCGAATCCGAGACCGAGGCCGAGCCCGAACCCGAACCCGAACCCGAGGCCGAGCCCGAACCCGAGGCCGAGACCGAGCCCGAACCCGAGGCCGAACCCGAGGCCGAACCCGAACCCGAACCCGAACCCGAACCCGAGGCCGAACCCGAACCCGAACCCGAACCCGAACCCGAGGCCGAACCCGAACCCGAACCCGCCCCGCGTCCCGGGGAGCGAGGCGCGGGTGCCGCCGCGCCTCGCCCCGGGCGTCGGACCACCAGGCGGTGGCCCGCGCCGATCAGCTCGACCAGCACCGCGACGGTCTCGCCGCCGCTGGTGCGATAGACGTACTCTCCCGAGCGCCGCTCCTCGAGCGCCGCCCGCCCGTCGACCGGGACGATCTCGTCGACGAACCCGGCGACCAGCGCCGGCTCCATCGCCGGCATCGCCATGGGCTCGGCGTTGCCGGCCCGTCGCAGCGACGGCACCTGCCCGGTGGTCACGGTCATGGCCTCGGCGTCGCGCAGCGCCATCACGCGGAGCAGGGAGTCGATCGCGGCCATGCCCGACGACCGTGCAGCCGCCGTGCCGCCCGCCGTCCGACCGATCTCGCGCGCTTGCGCACCGCCGGCACCCGGGCGCGCTGCCAGATTGGCAGGCGCGCGCGCCACCAGACCGCGGCGGTGGCACGCCGTGCCCGCGAACCCTCGGAGCGTGCGAAAGGAATCACACGCTCTGGTCGATCGGTCGGTCCCGGCGAGGACACCGGTGCCGACCTGCGTCGGAGCAGATCGCCTCGGCTGCGCCGCGGCTCAGGCCAGCGCCGCGGCGAGCTCGGCCCACAGCGGCGCCAGCTCGGCGCGCGTGAACAGCGTGAAGTGATCGGGGTCGAGCGGATCGCCGGCGACGCGACCGACCACGCGCAGCGGCGCGGCGCGGCGCAGCCGGCGCAGCAGCGCCTCGGCGTCGTCGGGGCCGCACAGGCGATCGCCCAGGCCGACCACGCCCCACGCCGGCACGTCGACGCGCGCCAGCGCCGCCAGGTAGTCGACGCCGTCGCCGCTGGTCCAGCGCCCGCGCCGCGCCCAGCCGGTGAGCTGCCGGACGTAGCTCGCCGGCTCGTCCTCGCTCCCCAGCCGCAAGGCGCGGATCGGCGCGTGGCCCACCACGCGCGCCACGCCACCGTAGGCCGCCATGATCGCGCGCCGCCGCCACGGGCCCCGCGGCCCGGTCAGCCACACCGAGGTCGCCGCCAGCACCAGCCGCCGCACCCGCACCGCGCCGGTGCCGAGCGCGGCCAGCCCCACCAGCCCGCCCAGCGAGTGACCGAGCAGCCCGACCTCGCCGCCGCCGCACCCGGCGCGCGCCGCCACCGCCGCCAGCGCCGCCGGCAGATCGAGGCGGACGTAGTCGTCGAACGTCCAGGTGCCGCCCCGCGCGTGCGGCGGCTTGCTGTCGCCGTGGCCGCGCCAGTCGAGGACGTAGGTGTCGAGGCCGTGGCCGGCGAGCGCGCCGGCGAAGCCGTCGCCGCCGGCCCCGCCGTCGCCGCGGGGGAAGTAGCGGCCGTGCACCATCATCGCGTGGGTGCACAGCACCGCGCCCCGCCCGCTGCCGACCGGGGCGAAGCGACGCAGCGCCAGGCGCACGCCGTCGCCGGTGACGGCGGTGAGCGACTCGAACCCCATCACGCTCAGAAGTAGTAGCGCGCGCCCAGCCCGCCGTTGAGGGCCAGGCCGAAGCCGTTGATGTCCGGGTCGTCGCTGCCGAAGCGGTACTCGGCGATGCCGGCGACCTCGACGAACACGTCGAGCGGGATCTCCTTGACGTCGAACAGCAGCCCGGCCACCACCCGCGGCCCGATGCGGAAGTCGCTGTCGCCGTCGCGGCCGGCGCCGTGCTGCATCGCGCGCACGCCGGCGCCGACGTAGGCCGGCAGCGTGAAGGCCTCGCGCTGCTCGAGGATCCACGGATGGAGGACGTAGTCGGCGTGGACCTGGAAGCCGCCGCTGACGAAGGTGGCGCCGAGCGCGGCCTGGATGGCGGTGTCGTCCTCGAGGTAGAGCTTGGCGCTGATCCCGGTCGGCTCGCCGATGATGATGCCCACGCCCAGCGAGCCCTTCTCGGTGCTGGTGTCGGTCAGGTCCTCGGCGGCCGCCGCCCCGGTGAGGAGGGCGACGACGCCGGACACGGTGAGCGCTGCGACTCGCATGGCCGCCAGGCTACCCGACGAGGCGCGCCGGCGGCAAAATCCGTGATACGAGATCGCCGGTGACCAAGGCTCGCGCCAAGAAGGCCGGCGCCCCGGGGAAGAAGCCCGCGGCGCGGGCGCGACCGGCGACCGGCCGGGCCCCGGCCGGCAAGGTCGGCAAGGCCGGCGCCGGCAAGGCCGCGCCGCTCCCCGCCGGCGACGACGCGCCGGGGCGCGGCGACCGCAGCAAGCGCCTGCTCGACCTGGTCATGCTGCTCATGCGGGCGCGCACCCCGGTCACCTACCGCGAGATCCGCGACCAGTTCACCGGCTACCAGACCACCAACGTCGAGGCCGGGCTGCGCGCGTTCGAGCGCGACAAGGCCGACCTGCTCGAGCTGGGCGTGCCCATCCGCTACATCACGCCCGAGGAGGACGACTCGCTCGAGGACGGCGGCTACGTCATCGACCTCAAGCGCTTCCGCCTGCCCGAGGTCCGGCTCACCGCCGACGAGGTCTCGGCGCTGGTGCTGGCGGCCAGCGTCGCCCGCGCCATCCCCGGCGGTACCTACCCCAAGATCGTCGACCTCGCGCTGCGCAAGCTCGCCTTCGACCTGCCCGAGACCCCCGACACCCCGACCGAGCTGTTCGAGGCCGGCCGCGGTCCGTCGCCGGTGCTGGTCCACTTCCCCGACGTCCGCGCCCGGACCGCGGTCAACGCCAAGCTCATCGGCGACCACTTCGCCACCCTCGAGGCGGCCACCCGCTACCGCAAGCGCGTGACCATGACCTACCAGGCCGCCGGCAACGGCATGACCTCGCGCCGCGAGGTCGATCCCTACGGCCTGGTCTACCGCGAGGGCGCCTGGTACCTGGTCGGCTGGTGCCACCTGCGGCGCGAGGTGCGCAGCTTCCGCGTCGATCGCATCGCCCTGGCGGCGATGGCGCCCAAGCCCAAGAGCCCCGACTTCGAGCGCCCCGCCGGCTTCGACGTGCGCGCCTTCGTCAACCGCTCGCCGTGGACCTTCGCCACCGAGCCGGTCGAGGACGTCGTCCTGCGCTTCGCCCCCGAGGCCGCCGACGCCGCCAACGAGGACTTCGGCGCCGACGCCGACAAGGCGACGCACGGCGACCACGTCGTGGTCCGCTTCCGCTGCGGCAACCCCGAGTTCGCGGTGTCGAGGGTGCTGGCGGCCAAGGGCGCGATCGTGGTCGAGCGCGGCGCCCGGCTGCGGGCCCGGCTGGCCGACGAGCTCGACGCCATCGCCGCGAGGTACGCGCCGTGAGGGACATCGGCCAGAAGCTACGCCGGCTGCTGTTCGTGGTGCCGTACGTGGCCAAGCACCCCGATGGCGTGCCGGTCGAGGAGCTGGCGCGGCGGCTCGGCGTCGATCGCGACGAGATGGTGGCCGAGCTCGACCTGCTCACCCAGGTCGGCCCGCCCGACGGCGATCCCGGCGAGTACCTGCTGGTCTCGGTCGAGGATGGCCGGGTCTTCGTCGATCTGCCCCACCGCCTGACCCGGCCGCTGCGCCTGACCCCGGCCGAGGGCTGCTCGCTCCTGCTCGGCATCCGCGCCCTGCGCCAGCGCGGCGTCGTGCCGTTCGACACCTCGATGGCGGCGGCCGAGAAGAAGCTCCTGGGCGCGCTCGGCCGCGACGCCCGCGAGGCCGAGACCCTGGCCACCGGCACCGTGGTCGCCGAGCCCGACACCGTCGTCAGCGGCCACCTCCGCCGCCTGGTCACCGCCGCCCGCCGCCACGCCACCGTCGAGATCGACTACGTCAGCGCCTCGCGCCACGCCGCGCAGAAGCGCCAGGTCGACCCCTATGGCATCGTCCACCACGCCGGCGAGTGGTACATGGTCGGCCACTGCCACAGCCGCGGCGACGTCCGCACCTTCCGCATCGATCGCATCGCCGCCCTGGCCGAGACCAGCGAGCGCTTCAGCCCGCCCGCCGGCTTCGACCTCGAGGCCTACCGCCGCGAGCGCCTGTACGTACCGTCGGCCGACGCCGTCACCGTGCGCGTCCACCTCGATCCGCTGGCCGTCACCCGGGTCGGCGCCACCTGGCCGGTAGGGGAGGTCGAGGTGCTCGACGACGGCGGCGCCGAGATCCTCATCGACTGTGAAGGCTTCGAGTGGGTCACCGGCTGGGTGCTCGGCTTCGGCCGCCACGCCTGGATCGTCGGCCCCGAGGACGCGCGGACCGCCATGCGCGAGCGCCTCGCCCGCGTCCGCGCCGCCCTCGGCTGACCCATGATCGGCTCCCAGGACGTGCGATCGTGATCGAGCCGGGCCAGCGGATCGGCCACTACCGGATCGAGACGCGGCTCGGCGCCGGCGGCATGGGCGAGGTCTTCCGCGCCTTCGACGAGAAGCTGGAGCGGCCGGTCGCGATCAAGGTGCTGCCGCGCGCGGTCGAGAAGAACGAGGAGGCCCGCGCCCGCATGCTGCGCGAGGCCCGCGCCGCCAGCGCGCTGGTCCACCCCAGCATCGTCACCGTCCACCAGGTCGACGAGCACGACGGCGGCATCTTCCTGGTGATGGAGTACGTCGAGGGCGACACCTTCAGCCAGGTCCTCGCCCGCCGCGGCGCCCTGCCGCTGGCCGAGGCCCTGCGCCTGGTGCGGCCGGTGGCCGCCGCGCTCGAGTTCGCGCACAAGGCCGGCTTCGTCCACCGCGACATCAAGTGCTCGAACCTGATGGTGACGCCCGACGGACACGTCAAGGTGCTCGACTTCGGCCTGTCCAAGCGCATGCGGCGCGACGGCGAGGCCGGCGCCGCGGCCCGGCTCGCCGCCTCCGGCGACGCGGTGGTGGCGCCGAGGAACGGCGGCGACGTCGTCCACGGCCCGGCCCCGGCCGACGCCGTCACCCGCCCCGGCCTCGGCGGCGCCGGCGCGGCCCCGGCTGCCGGCCGCCCGCCGTCGATGCCGGCGCCCGGCGCGGCCGACCCGGCCCGCGTGATCGATGCCACCGGCCCGACGATGGCGTCGTTCGACCGCGGGCCGTCGGCCGACGCCGATCTCACCGTCGCCGGCGCCGCCATGGGCACCCCCGGCTACTCGGCGCTCGAGCTCATGGACGGCGCCGAGGCCGACGCCCGCGCCGACGTGTTCTCGCTCGGCGTCGTGCTCTACGAGCTCCTGACCGCGGCCCGCCCCTACCGCGGCAAGACCTGGGCCGACGTCCGCGACGAGGTCGCCACCGAGCGCTACCCGCGGGCACGCGAGCTGGTGCCGAGCCTGAGCAGCGAGCTCGACGCCGTCATCGAGCACGCGCTGCGCGCCGACCGCGACCGGCGCACGCCGTCGGTGACGGCGTTCGTGGCCGCGCTCGCCCACGCCGACACCGCCGGGCGGCGTCGGCTGCGCACCGTGGCGGCGCTGGGCGGCATCACCGCGGTCGCCGGCGGCGCCTGGGTCGTGCTCCAGCTCCGCGGCGCCCCGCCGGCGACCGCGCCGGTCGACGCCGGCCGGGTGGCGGAGGTCACGCCCGACGCCGGTCCGGCCGACGCCCTCGACGCCGCGATCGCCATCTCGGCGGCGCCGATCCGCGTCACCGAGCTCGGCGGCTGCGCCGCCAACCCGACCTTCATCGACGATGACACCGTGGTCTTCGACCTCACCCGCGACGGCCGCATCGACCTCCACGCCCTCGCGCTCGAGCGCCAGGAGACCCGCCCGCTCACCGACGACGGGGCCTGGGCGTGGCGTCCGGTCCCCGGACGCGGCGGCGATCAGGTGCTGTACCTGGTGACCGACCTCGACGACCCGCCGCGCAGCGGCGCCTACGCCCTGGCCGCCGGTCGCGGCGCGCTCGGCGACGTTCGCCCCGAGCCGGTGGTCCGCGGCGAGCTCGACGGCGTCGCCGCCCTCGGCGGCGCGCTCGCCTACGTGAGCGAGGGCTCGTCGTCGGTGCGCCACGAGCGCGGCGGCGTCAAGCAGGAGCTGGTGTCGCTCGGTGGCCGCGGCCTGCGCTCGATGGTGGCGTCGCGCGACGGCCGCTGGCTGGCGCTGGTCACCCACCCGGCGGGCGGCGGCGCCGACGAGCTGTGCCTGGTCGACGTCCGCGCCCGCGCCCTGCGCTGCGCCGGCCCCGTCGGGCCCATCGGGCGCGCCGACTTCGGCACCCGCGGCTGGGTGTACTACCCGGCCCCGACCGGCATCCGCGCGCTCGCGCCGACCGCCGACGCCCGCGACGCGTGGGACATGGTGCGTGACGTGCGCGCCCCCGGCGGCGTGGCGGTGGCGCCCGCCGGCGGCGTGCTGGTGTACTCGGACTGCGCGCGCCGGGGCGTGCTGCGCGATCACGGCGCGTCGCCGCCGCGCACGCTGGTCGAGGGCGCCGGCCCCGTCGCCGGCCCCGCCACCGGCGCCGGCGGCCGCCTGGTGTGGGTGCACGACGGCCGCGAGCTGGTCGTGCGCGAGCCCGACGGCGCGACCCGCGTGCTGCCCACCGCGCACGGCGGTGACCTCCTGGCCCGCCCCGCCTTCGCGCGCGCCGGCGACGCCGTGGCCTACGTCCGCCAGGGCAGCGCGCCCGGCCTGGTCCGCCTGGCGCTGACCGCCGACGCCCGCCCCGAGCCGCTCACGCGCCACCCCGGCGACGACCGGCCGCTCTTCCTCGACGACGGCACCGTGGTGTTCACCCGCGTCGACGGCACGCCGGCGGTGTACCGCGTCCGCCCCGGCGAGGATCCGACGCCGGTGCGCCGCGGGCGGCGCGCGCTCGCGGTCGACCGCGGCGGCGGCCGCGTGCTGCTCCAGGCCGCGGGCGGCGCGCTGTCGTGGTGGGATCCGGCGACCGGCGCCGAGCTGACGGCGGTGCTGCCCGAAGGCCTCGCCGAGGTGCAGGACGTGGCGCTGTCGCCCGACGGCGACTGGGGCGTCTACCGCACCGGCCTGCGCGGCGAGGCGGTGTGGCGGGTGGCGCTCGCCGCCGGCCGCGCCGAGCAGCTCCACGTCGCCCCCGACGGCACGTCGGTCGAGGCCGCGATCACGTCCCAGGGCCACGTCGTGATCGTCGAGAACGGGCTGCGCGGCGAGCTGTGGCGAGTCGACGCCGGCTCGACGCCCTGGTGAGCGCGGGGCGGCGGCGGCGGGACGCCGGGGCTACTCGCTGACGGTGACGCGGACCATCTGGATCGGCGTGCGCGGGCGGTCGCGCTGGTCGGTCTGCGCGCCCTCGATCTGCTTGACCACCTCCCAGCCGCCCGTGATCTTGCCGAACACCGGGTGCTTGGACGGGCCGGGCGAGAACCAGTCGAGGTAGCCGTTGCCGCTGGCCTTGGTGTTGATGAAGAACTGCGCGCCGCCGCTGTTGGGCTGGCCGGTGTTGGCCATCGCCAGGGTGCCCATGGCGTTGGTGATCTTGTGCGCCGGCGGGTGCTCGTCCTGGATGCGGCCGAGCGGCGAGTTGCCGGTGCCGGCGCGGGGGCTGTTCGGGTCCTTGCTGAACTCGCAGCCGAACTGGACCATGAAGTCCTTGATCACGCGGTGGAAGTGGAGGCCGTCGTAGAAGCCCTGCTTGGCCAGCGCGATGAAGTTGCCGGCGGTGATGGGCATCTGGTCGAGGAAGATCTCGGCCGTGAAGGTCCCCAGGGAGGTCTCGAAGGTCGCGGTCGGGTTCGCCATGGACCCGTTCCTACCACGATCGCTACTTGGGCCGGCGCAGCGCGACCAGCAAGTCGAAGCGGGTGCGAGCCTCGCGTCCGAGGTCGAACGAGTCGTAGAGCAGGTCGCTGCCGCGCGGGCGATCGGGCGCGCAGCACGCCGCGACGTCGGGCTCGTCGCCCTCGACCTCCTGGTCGTCGGGATCGGTGCAGGCGCCGGCGGCGAGCGCGGCCGCGAGGAAGATGCCGGGCGTGATGATCTTCTGCATGGACCGACGCCAGAGCAGGCGACGTGCCGGCGGCCGGCGGCCGCAAGTGCGCGTCCTGACTGGCGACCGGCCCGGGTGCGACCCGCCCCGGCGTCGCCCCTGTGACGTCGCAGGCGACGGCGCGCGCGGGGCGCGAGGCACGACGCGCGGGCCGGCGGGCGCGCGGCGGGCGCACAGCGGGCGTCAGCGATCCATGGCCAGGGCGATCAGCGCGAGCAGGCGGCGGGCCTCGCCCTCGCCGACGTTCTCCTCGATGAAGCCGTGCAGGAAGGGCTGGGTCTTCTCGAGCAGCGCGAGGGGGTCGCCGCCGCTGGCCCGGTCGAGGTCGTCGAACGACACGATGCGGACGCTGCGGCCGTTGCCGCGGGCGAAGCACTCGCCGATCAGCGCGGCGTGGAAGATGACGTTGACGATGGCGTCGGCGCCCCCGAGCTCGGGCTCGTGCGCGCTCACGAACTGGGTGATCGGGGTCTGGCGCTGGACGAACCCGCCGACCAGCACGGCCGAGTAGTTCGGGTCGCTCATCTTCTTCGACGCGTCGGCCACGACCTCGGCGACGTGCTCCTTCTTGATCGGCACTAGCGAGCCTCCTCGGCGGGCGGGGCGGGGACCGGGGTGATCGGCGGCGCCGCGGCGGCGCCGAACCGGCACAGCGCCTCGGCGGTCAGCGCGGCGACCTCGGCCGCCAGGTTGGTGCAGAACGCCTTGCGCCGCGGGCCGGCGAAGTCGCCGAGCGGACGCACCAGCGTGGCGCAGACCAGATCGGGGGCGCCGCCGAGCTCGAGCCGGGTCGGCGCCACCGCCTGCAGCCAGGTGATCGCGTCGCGCAGCGCCGGGGTGACCGCGCCGGTGGGATCCGGATCACCCAGGAGCTCGCCCAGCACCTGCTCGCCGGCGCGGATCGAGCCGCAGGTGCCGGCGCCGGTGATCCCGCCCTTGCGCAGCGCCTGGTACGGGCGCGTCGGCAGGCCGAAGGTCTCGGCGATCGCGATGCCGCAGCTCCGGTGCGGCACGCGCACCCCCTCGTACAGCACGAACGCGGTGTCGCGGGCGCGCGCGACGTACGCCGCCTCGTCCCCGGTCAGGGGACGGGCGCCCGCGTCGTGCCTGGACTCGACCATGGAGCGATGCTACTGCGAGGGCGAGGTTCTGCCAAAGTGGTAGCCGAGCTCGAACCCGACCCGGCGGCGTCGCCCGACGCGCGTCGGCCGCGGCGGCTCGCCGTGGTGCTGTCGATCGCCTTCCACGCCGCGCTGTTCCTCGGCCTGCGCGCGATCACGCCCGACCGCGCGCGCGGCGTGGCGGTGATCGACATCGACACCGCGCCGCTGCCGCCCCTGGCCGAGCTGCTGCCGCCCGAGGAGCCCGACCCGGAGACGCCGCCCCCGCCGCCACCGGGAGCCGAGGACGAGCCGGCGCTCCCCGAGCCGCCGCCCGCCGAGCCCGGCGCGCTCGGGTCCGCCGACGCCGGCGTGCCCGACGCACCCATCGACGCGCCCGTCGACGCGCCCGTCGACGCCGCGGTCGACGCGCGGCCGCGCCGCGCCGACGCCGGCCT
>CAADGB010000517.1 GCA_900696455.1 uncultured delta proteobacterium | reverse complement strand
GGTCCGCGCCGGCGCCGGCCACTCGGGCGTCGCCCCGACGGCGGCGAACGCGGCCTCGACCGCGGCGCGCTCGCCGCGCACCAGCACCACCCGCCGGCCCTCGTCGAGGTCGGCGGCGGCGACGCGGCGGACGTCGGCGAAGGTGAGCGCCGCGATCCGCGCCGTGCGCTCACGCGCCGCCGCCAGCGAGCGACCGGCGGCGGCGTGGTCCTCGAGCATGCCGGCCACCGCGCTGGCGCCGCCGGTGCGCGCCACGGCCTGGGCCAGGACCTTCTTGCGCGCGCGCACGAAGGCCGCGCGGGCGTCGTCGCCGTCGTGCGCGATCGACGCGACCGCGGTCAGGATGCGGTCGAGGGCGGCGCCGCCCAGCGCCGCGTCGACCTTGCCGTCGATCAGGAACGCGCCGCCGGCGGCGCCGTTCAGGTAGCGGGCCTGGACGCCGTAGCTCGCGCCCATGGCCTCGCGCACGTCGCGCAGCCCGTCGCTGACCATCTCGCGCAGCACCTGGCGCGCCGCGTGGTCGCCGTCGTGGTCGGAGCGGGCGGCGAAGCCGAGCGTGAGCTGGAGCTGGCGCGCCTCGTCGTCCTCGGCGGCCAGCCAGCTCGGGCCCCGGGCCGGGCGCGTCGGCGGCACCGGCGGCAGGTCGGCGGGAGCGGCGGTCGACCACGGGCCGTACAGCTCGGCGATCACGCGCTTCATCCGGTCGACGTCGAACCCGCCGCTGACCACCAGGGTCGCGCCGCGAGCGCGGAAGTGGCGCTCGCGCCAGCGCTGCAGGTCGCGCGCGCCCAGGCGGAGGTAGCCGGTCTTGCGATCGGGCGCGGGCTGGGCGTAGGGGTGATCCTTGCCGAAGAGGCGCTGGAGGAAGGCGGCCGCGACCGGATCGGTGTCGTCGCCGTCGGGATCGAGGGCGCGCGCCGCGCGGTGCACGGCGTCGAGGTCGCCCTGGTTGTAGCGCCCCTGGTCGAGGCGCCACGACAGGTACCAGACGTGCCAGTCGGCCCACTTGGCCACGCCGCGGGCGGTGAAGGTCGTCGAGCTCTCGGCGACCCGGGCGTCGAGGTCGGTGCCGAGCGAGGTCGCCCACCGCAGCCGCTGGTAGACCTCGCCCTCGTAGTAGCCCTCGGCGTCCTGGGACAGCAGCCGGGCGGCGGCGGTGGCCAGGTACGGGCGATCCGGAGGCTCGTGGGCGCTGCCCACCGGGAAGATCAGCCGGGCGTCGACGATGGGGCTGGCGGGGTCGGGCGCGAGCAGGACGCGGAGGCCGTTGCCGAGCTCGTAGTCGACGACCTGCGGGGCCGCGGGCGCGCGATCGAGGACCAGCGGCCGGTCGGCGAGGGCGGGATCGACCGGACGGCGCCACGGCGTCACCTGGTGCGACGCGACCGGCAGCGCGGCGGCCACCGTGCCGGTGGCGCCGGGGCCGGGCGTGAGGAGGACGACGTGGCTGCGCTCGGCGATCAGCGTGCCGCGGAGCTGGGCGAAGGCCGCCTTCCAGTCGGTCTCGATGAGCGCGCGCAGCTCCATGATCATGAACCAGTTGTGGCTGGCGAACTGCATGAAGTCGGCGAGCCACGCGCCGCGGGCGGCCAGGTCGTCCCAGCTCGCCAGGTACTCGAACGCCGTCGCGCCGAGGGCGGCGCTCAGCGCGCGGTCGCTGGTGCCCTCGAAGAGCGCGGCGGCGCGGGCGAAGACGAGATCCGCGGCCTGCTGCAGGCGCGCGGCGTCGTCGACCTCCACCACCGCCAGCATCGCGCGGGCGCGCGGGCCGCCGACGACGAAGACGTCGGTGTCGGTGATCCAGGCGTGGTCGTCGTCGGCTCGATCCAGCGCGGCCTCGAGGCCGAGGCGGCCGAAGACGTGCTTGATGCCGCCCTCGGCGCCCCACGGCGGGTGGGGCAGGAACACCAGCGCCTGGGGACGAGCGACGGCGGCGGTGCGGCGGCTGAGCGTGCCGGTCAGCCGCGCCGCGGCGACCGGGGCCCGCGGCGCGCCGGCCTGGCGGCGCGCCGGCCCGAACGTGCGGCCGAGCAGGCCCTGGATGGAGCGCCGATCGTAGGGGCCGGTGACGACCAGCTTCGCGCGATCGGGGGTGTAGTGACGCTCGATGAACGCGCACGCCTCCTCGCGGGTCGCGGTCGCGACCTCCGGGCTGCCGACCGGGCGGGTGTAGGGGTGGCCGGCGCCGTAGACGTCGCCGAGGATCGCGCGGAAGGTCTCGTCGAGCGGCGTGGCCCGCTGCTTGTCCTCGGCCAGGACCACGTCGCGCTCGCGGCGGAAGGTCGCCTCGTCGAGCTGGTCGCAGGTCACGCGCAGGCGACGGGCCTCGAGCGCCAGCGCGCGCTCGAGGTGCTCGACGGGCACGGTCGCGGTGTAGTGGGTGGTGTCCCACGACGTCCACGCGTTGTGGTGGAGCGCCAGCTCGCCCAGCTCGTCGCCGAGCGTCGGCCCGTCGCCGCGCTCGCGGATCTCGAACATCAGGTGCTCGACCAGGTGAGCGAGGCCGGCGCGGCCCGGCGGATCCTCGGCGGCGCCGACCTCGAAGCGCATGTCGACGGTCGCCAGGTTGGTGCGGTCGTCGTGGACCAGCGCCACCCGCAGCCCGTTCGAGACCTCGATGAGGTCGATGTTGTGGCGGAACGAGAACGCGCGCTGCTCGGGGCGCAGGCTGCCGAAGCGCGGCTCCTGGGCCCACCGCGCGCATGCCGTGGCCGCCAGCGCGGCGAGCGCCGCCGCGACCAGCCGGCGGTGGCGCCGGGCGCTGCGCGCAGCGCGGGGTGGAGGAGTGGACGGCCGGGGCCGCCGCGACCAGGTGCTCGTCGGGTTCATGGTGGTGGGTTTCGGCGCCCGCGCGCCGATGTTGTCTCCGAAATCTACGCAACTCGGCCGGGCGCCGCCTCACCCTGGAAGGGTGACCCCTGGCAATGGCCGCGCCACCTCGGGTCAATGACCCGCTCACCCTGAGCTCTTCACCGACCGCGGTCGGAGATTGCGGGAAACGAACGGGAAGAAGCCGCGGCTTGTCGGCCT
>CAADGB010000516.1 GCA_900696455.1 uncultured delta proteobacterium | reverse complement strand
CGGGCGTCGGCCCGCGGGCGAGCGTCGGCCCGCGGGCGAGCGTCGGGACGCGGCTCGACGCGCTCGACCGCGCGGGCGGCCGGGGCGTCGCGGCGGATCGCGGTGCGCGTCGCCTCGGCGGCGGGCGCGTGGGCCACGAGCGTGATCGCGATGGCCGCGAGGATCCCCCAGGTCGACATGGCGCTTCGCCGAAGCATGGCCCGTGCCGGTAAGCCCCCGCAGCGGCCGGTTCGGTTGCACGGACTTGGACGTGGACGCGGGGCGGCTGCGACGGTCGCGGGACCGTCGCGGGTGTCGCACGGGTCGCACGGGTGTCGCGGATGGCCGCGGCCGGGCGCGTCGCGGGTCGGCGCCGGTTACCGGAACTGCCCGGGATCGATGGCGAAGCGCTTGATCCAGCGCTGGATCTGCTTGCGGTCCTTGCCCATGGCCCGGGCCACGGCCGAGATGTTGCCGCGCTGCTCGCGCATGGCCGCGCACAGGGCGTCGCGCTGCTGTTCGTCCGCCGCCGACAGCGTCAGGGCCCGCCCGGCCCCGGGCGGCCGGCCGCTGCGCACGGTGTCGGGGAGGTGGCTGACCAGCACCGGCCCGTTGCCGGCCAGGACCGCGGCCGTGGTCAGCGCCTGCTCGAGCTCGCGCACGTTGAGCGGCCACGGGTAGCGGAAGAGCAGGCGGGCGGCCTCGATCTCGAAGCCGGCGCCGTCGCCCGGGAAGTGGCGGTCGTAGAGGTGACCGATGAGCAGGCCGAGGTCGGCCTTGCGCTCGCACAGGGGCGGCACCTCGACCCGGAAGCCGGCCAGCCGCGCGAACAGGTCGCGGCGGAACGCGCCGTCGGCGATCATGCCGTCGAGGTCGCGGTGGGTGGCGGCGATGACGCGGACGTCGACCGCGACCGGGCGGGTGCCGCCGACCGGCACCACCTCGCGCTCCTGCAGGACGCGCAGGAGCGCCGCCTGCGACGCCGCCGGCAGGTCGCCGATCTCGTCGAGGAACAGGGTGCCGCCGTCGGCCGAGCGCACCAGCCCGGCGCGGTCCTCGCTGGCGCCGGAGAACGCGCCCTTGCGGTAGCCGAACAGCTCGCTCTCGACCAGGTTGGCGGGCAGGGCGCCACAGTTGACGCCGACGAACTGGCCGCCGCGGCGCGACAGGGCGTGGACCGCGCGGGCCAGCACCTCCTTGCCGGTGCCGCTCTCGCCCTCGATGAGGACCGAGACGTTGGACTCGGCGATCTGCCGCAGGCGAGCCAGGTCGCGCGCGTACTCGGGCGACATCGTCGCCAGGCCGGTGTGCTCGGCCGGCGTGCGCTCCAGGTCGAGGACCGGCGGGGTGTCGGGACCGAACGCCACCTTCTCGCAGAACACCAGCACGGTGTGGCCGAGCTCGATGACGTCGCCGTCGGCGAGCACGGCACGCTTGGTGGGCTGGCCGTTGACGAAGGTGCCGTTCTTGGACTCGGTGTCGACCAGCACCCAGCGCCCGAAGCTGGGCTCGATGCGGGTGTGGCGCGACGACATCCAGCGGTCGGGCACCTTGATGAAGAGCTCGCCGCCGTTCCGCTCGGCCCGCCGCTCCGACCCGCGGCCGAGCACGACCGCGCTGACCCCGCCCAGATCGAAGCGCGCCGACAGCGCCCGCGGCCGCGAGCACTCGAGGGCGAGGACGAGCGCCGGCCGCTCGACGGTCCCGTCGCTCTTGCCGATCGGATCGTCGGCGAGGCTGAGCGTGGCACCCAGCGTGTCCACCATGGCCCCCATCTTACTTGGAATCCGCCGCGGCAGACGGGATCATCCCCGCTCCCCACGGCGTCGTGGGTGGAACCGGCGGCGGTGGGCGGACATTCCGGTGCGGGCGCGCGGCGCCGCGGCCGGCCCACGTGATCCCGGTTCAGCTCGGCTCGGGCCGGCCCGGGTCGGCTCGGGCCGGCTCATCCGGGCCGGCTCAGGCCGACTTCTTGCGCGACGCCTTCTTCTTCTCGGGCGCCGCCGCCGGGGCCGCGTCCGCGGCCGGCGCCGGCTCGGCGGCGCGAGCCGGCAGCGTCGCCCCGCTCATGCCCAGCGACGCCTTGAGCGCCTCCATGAGGTCGATGATCTTGCCCTGCGGCGCCTCGGGGGCGGCGGTGATCTCCTGGCCGTCGACCTTGGCCTGGATGAGCTCCATCATCCGCGCCTTGACGTCGTCCTTGTACTGCTGCGGATCGAAGGTCTCGTGGGTGATCTGGGCGATGAGCTGCTGGGCCAGCGCCAGCTCGCTGGGCTTGAGCTCGGGCAGGTCGGGCATCGGCACCTCCGACCAGGCCTTGACCTCGTCGGCGTAGCGGAGCTGGTGGACGATGAGGCCGTTCTGGAACGGGCGCACCGCCACCACGTACTGCTTGCCGCGGGCCGAGTAGCTGGCGATGCCGATGAGCCCGCTCTGGGTCATCGACTCGGCCAGGAGCTTGTAGGCGCGCTCGCCGCCCTTGTCGGGGCCGACGTAGTACGACTTCTCGAACAGGAGCGGATCGACCGCGCGCGCCGGCACGAACTCGACCAGCTCGATCGAGTTGGTGGCGACGGCGTCGAGGGTCTTGAGCTCGTCGGGGCTGAAGGTGACGTACTGGCCCTTGGCGAACTCGTAGCCCTTGACCGTCTGGTCGCGCTCGACCACCTCGCCGTCCTTGGAGCAGACGTACTGCTGCTTGAGCCGGGAGCCGCAGGCGGCGTGGAGCATGTTGAACGAGATGTCGGAGCCCGACTCGCTCGTGGTGTAGAGCTTGATCGGGATCGAGACGAGCCCGAACGAGATGGTGGCGGTGCCGATGGCGCGGGCGGGCATGGAGAAATAATGATACCGAGGGAGCGTGGGCGGTCGCCAGCTATCGTCGATCGACCACCTGCGCACCTGAGCAGCGGTCGGCCGCGCCCGCCGCGACCGACCCCGACCTCGCGATGACCACCGGCGACGATCCCCTCGAGCGCTACCGCGCCAAGCGCGACGCCGCCGCCACGCCCGAACCCGTGGGATCTCGTCCGGTTATCGGACGCGGCGCCGGGGTGTTCGTGGTCCACGAGCACCACGCCACCCGCACCCACTGGGACCTGCGGCTCGAGATCGACGGCGTGCTGGTGTCGTGGGCGGTCCCGCACGGGCCGTCGATGGCGCCCGAGGACAAGCGGCTGGCGGTCAAGGTCGAGGCCCACCCCCTCGAGTACGTCGACTTCGAGGCGGTCATCCCCGAGGGCAACTACGGCGCCGGGCCGATGGTGGTGTGGGATCGCGGTCGCTTCCTGCCCCGGGGCGACCCGGCCGAGGGCCTGCGGCTGGGCGAGGTCAAGTTCGAGCTGTACGGCTTCAAGCTGCGCGGCGAGTTCACCCTGGTCCGCACCGCCGGCCGCGGGCCCCGCGGCAACCGCACGCCCCGGGGCGGCGACGACTGGCTGCTCATCAAGAAGCGCGACCCCTGGTCGGAGGCCTTCGCCGCCGCCGGCCAGCCGCTGTCGCCGGCCAGCATCCTGTCGGGGCTGTCGGCCGAGGAGCTGGCCACCGGCGCCCCCCGGATCGTGGCGGCCCGGGCCGCGATCGCCGCCGCGGCCGCGCCGCGCGGGGCCATCGCCGCCGCCGGCTTCACGCCGATGCTGTGCGAGACCGCCGCGCGACCGTTCTCGTCGCCGGACTGGGTGTTCGAGCTCAAGTACGACGGCTTCCGCCTCGTGGGCTGGGGCGGCGCCGGCGCCGCGGTCCTGCGCTACCGCTCGGGGCAGGACGCCACCGCCCGCTACCCCGAGCTCGCCGCCAGCCTGCGCGCGCTGCCGGTGCCGGGGCTGGTCCTCGACGGCGAGGTGGTGGTGCTCGACGCCGACGGCAAGCCGTCGTTCCAGGCCCTCTCCGAGCGGGCGCAGATGCCGCGCAAGACCGAGCTGGCGCGGGCGGCGGTGGCCAGCCCGGTGGCGTGGTTCGTCTTCGACCTGCTCGGCGCCGACGGCTTCGATCTGCGCGGCCTGCCGCTCGAGGCCCGCAAGGCGCTCCTGGCGCCGCTGGTGCCGCCGGTAGGCATGATCCGCTACGCCGAGCACCTGCCCGAGGTCGGCGAGGCCTTCCTGGCCGAGGTCGTGAAGCGCGGCCTCGAGGGCCTGGTCGGCAAGCGGCGCGGCTCGCGCTACCGCGCCGGCACGCGGTCGCGCGACTGGCTCAAGCTCAAGGTCGATCCCGAGGACGACTTCGTGGTGTGCGGGTTCACCGCGCCCAAGGGCAGCCGCGCCGGCCTGGGCGCGCTCCACCTGTGCGTCCGCGTCGGTGACGACTGGGTCTACGCCGGCAAGGTCGGCTCCGGCCTCGACGACCGCACCCTGGTCGCCCTGCGCGCCGAGCTCGAGGCCGCGCCGCGCTGGCGCCCCACCTTCCCGCGACCCGAGGGCTCGGCCGACGCCACCTGGATCGAGCCGGCGCTGGCGGTGGCGGTGCGCTACCGCGAGTGGCCCGAGGGCTCCACCCTGCGCTTCCCGGTGTTCCAGCGCCTGCGCCGCGACAAGCCGGCTCGCGAGTGCACGATGCCGGCGCGCCACACCGGCGAGCTCGCGGCGCGCCGCGACGACGCGCCGGCGGCCGAGCCCGCGGTCGAGGAGGACGTGCGCACCCGCACCGTCCACCTCTCCAACCTGAAGAAGGTGTTCTGGCCGGCCGAGGGCTACACCAAGGGCGAGCTGGTCGACTACTACCGCGGCGTCGCGCCGTGGATCCTGCCGTACCTCGCCGATCGCCCGGTGGTGATCACCCGCTACCCCGACGGCATCGACGGCAAGTGGTTCTACCAGAAGGACATGCCCGACTGGGTGCCGCCGTGGCTGCGCACGATCACGCTGTGGAGCGAGGGCAGCCAGCGCGAGATCCACTACGTGCTGGTCGACGACGCCGACGGCCTGGCCTACCTCGCCAACCTGGGCTCGATCCCGATCCACGTCTGGGCCAGCCGCACCGTCGACCTCGGGCGGCCCGACTGGGCGATCATCGATCTCGATCCCAAGGGCGCGCCGCGCGAGCACGTCGTGCCGCTGGCCCTCGCCATCCACGAGCTGTGCGAGTCGATCGCGCTGCCGACCTACGTGAAGACCAGCGGCCAGACCGGGCTGCACGTGCTCATCCCCCTGGGCGGTCTCCTGACCTACGATCAGGCCCGCAACCTGGCCTACCTGCTCGGCCTGGTGATCGAGCGCCGCTTCCCCGACCTGGCGACCACCCACCGCAACCCGGAGCGACGCCGGGGCCGGGTCTACCTCGACTGGGGCCAGAACGCGCACGGTCAGCTCCTGGTGGCGCCGCTGTCGGTGCGCCCGGTGGCGGGGGCGACGGTGTCGATGCCGCTGCGGTGGCACGAGGTCACGCCGGCGCTCGATCCGGCCGCGTTCACGATCCGCACCGCGCGGGCCCGGCTCGAGGCCCTGGGCGAGGATCCGGTGCGGCCGGTCCTGACCGAGCGCCCCGATCTGCTGGGCGCGCTCGCCCGCCTGCAGGAGCTCCTCGGCGAGGGCGGACCCGGCGGCGGCGGCGGCGGTGCCGGCGGCGAGGGGGCCTGAGGTGCGGTTCCTCGTCGGCACCAGCGGCTTCGCCTACCCGCAGTGGCGCGGCCGCTTCTACCCCGACGAGCTGGCCGACGACGACCTGCTCGGCTACTACGCCGCGCGGCTGCGGGCGGTGGAGATCAACAACACCTTCTACCGGATGCCGAAGCGCGAGGTGGTGGCGCGCTGGCGCGCGCAGGCCGGGCCGAGCTTCCGCTTCGTGTGGAAGGCGTCGCGCCGCATCAGCCACCAGGCGAAGCTGAAGGGCGCCGAGGCGGTCGACGCCATGGGCTGGCTGTGGAAGATGGCCGAGCCCCTGGGCGAGCAGCTCGGCCCGGTGCTGCTCCAGACCCCGCCCTGGCTCAGGAAGGACGCCGGCCTCCTGCGCGAGTTCGTGGCGGCGGCGGTGCCGGCCGGGCGCGCGGTGGCGTTCGAGCTCACGTCGTCATCGTGGGACGACGACGAGATCGACCAGGTCCTGGCCGACCACGGCTGCGCCCGCTGCATCGCCGACCGCGCCGACGGCAGCGCGCGCCTGGTGCGGACCGCGCCCTGGCTCTACGTCCGCCTGCGCGCCGACGACTACGCCGACGACGCGCTGCGCGGCTGGTGCGCGCGGCTGCGCGCGCTGGGCGGCGACGAGGCGTGGGTGTTCTTCAAGCACGAGGACACGGCGCGCGGCGTCGAGCTGGCGCAGGCGATGCAGGCGATGGCCGACGGCGACGCCGGCGGTGGTGCCGGTGCTGGTGCCGGTGCTGGTGCCGGTGCTGGTGCTGGTGGATGAGCCGGTTCACGGCGCGGTCAGGAACGCGAGCGCGGCCCGGTCGAAGGCGTCCGGATCCTGCCACATCGCGAAGTGGCTCACGCCGGGAAGCTCGACGAAGGTGCCGCGGGCGACGACCGCGGCCAGGCGCTCGGCGTGGTCGCGGCGGACCAGCTCGTCGTGCTCGCCGTGCAGCACCAGGAGCGGCGCGACGATGGTGCGGAGCTGGGCCTCGGTGTAGGCCGGCTGGCGCTTCCACATCGCCCGCAGGTCCTTGCGGAAGGCCGCGAGCTGGCGCGGGTCGGGCGCGAGCCGGCGGTACTCCTTCACGGCGCGCGCGAAGTAGGCCTTGAACGTGGCGCTGCCGGCGGTCGAGCGGGTCCCGGCCTTGTCGGTGTTGACGCCGGTGACCACGAGCCGGTCGACCCGCGTCGGGTGGTGGATCGCGAGATCGAGGGCGACGATGCCGCCGTCGCTCCAGCCGAGGACGGCGCCGCGGGCCAGGCCGAGGTGGTCGAGCACGGCGACCAGGTCCTCGGCCATGGCGTGGTAGCCGAGGCCGCCCTGGCCGCGGGTGCGGCGGCCGTGGCCGCGGCTGTCGACGACGATCACCCGGAAGTGGGCGGCCAGGGCGGGGAGCTGGGCGGCGAAGTCGTCGCCCGAGCCCATGCCGCCGTGGAGCAGCACCAGCGGCGGCGCGTCGGCGGCGCCGTGGCGGGCCCAGCGCAGGCGCGCGTCGCCGATCGTGACCACGCCCTCGGCGGCCGGCGCCGGCATCGTCGGCGGCGGCGACAGCCGCTGCCAGCGCGGGGTGTCGGCGGCGGCCGGCGCGGGGACGCCGCTGGCGACGACGGCGGCCGCGACGGTGAGGGCGACGGCGATCGCGACGGCGCGGGCGCGGCCAGGGGCGGAGCGGGCGCGCGCGGTCGAACGCAGGGTCACGAGGCCCAGTGTGTCACGCCGGAGCCTCGGCCGCGGCCCGGAGCTGGCGCGAGGTCTGGCGCGAGCCGTCGGGGCTCCACCCCGGCGGGCCGAACACGTAGAGGAAGGCCTCGCGCAGCGAGCGGGCGCGGCGCAGGTCGGCGCCGATCGCGCGCCACTCGTGGAAGGCGATGTGCAGCGGGTTGTGCGAGGTCAGGTTGGTGGTGAGGCCGTAGCGCACCGGCGCGCGCTCGGGCTCGAAGGTGCCGAACAGCCGATCCCACACGATCAGGATGCCGGCGTGGTTGCGGTCGAGGTACTGCGGGTTGGCGCCGTGGTGGACGCGGTGGTGGCTGGGCGTGTTGAAGACGTACTCGAGCCAGCCCAGGCGGCCGATGGCCTCGGTGTGGATCCAGTACTGGTAGAGCAGCGAGATGGCCTGCTGCAGGAGCACCATCCACGGCGCGAAGCCCAGCAGCGGCAGGATCATCCAGAACCACGGCCCGGTGAACGGCGTCGTCCACGACTGGCGGAGCGCCGTCGACAGGTTGTAGTGCTGGCTCGAGTGGTGGTTGACGTGGGCGGCCCAGAAGAAGCGGATCTCGTGGGAGGCGCGGTGGAAGGCGTAGTAGCAGAGGTCCTCGGCGAGGAAGAGCAGCACGAACGTCCACCACGCCACCGGCAGCGTCACCACGCGGTGCTCGTAGAGCCAGACCATCAGCGCCACCGCGCCGACCTTGGTGACGGCGGCGATGAGCACGTTGCCGACGCCCATGGCCAGGCTGGCCAGGGTGTCGGGGCGGGCGTAGCCCTTGATGCGCGGATCGTCGCGGTGGCGGCGCGCCCAGGCGCGCTCGATGGCCATGGTGAGGAAGAAGACGGGGATGGCGACGTAGATGAGGACCGACATCGTCAGGGGCTCCGCGGGCGGCGCGCGCGAGGCGCGCGGGTGGGGCGAGCTCGGGGCACGGGAGGACGCGGGAGCGGCGGCGCCGGCGCGGGCGCGGCGGCGGGACGCGGCGGGCGCCGCGCCAGCTCGCGGCGGGCCAGCCGCTCGAGGAAGGCGAGGTGGGCGACCTCGCGATCGGGATCGGGGCAGAACAGGCCGACCGCGGCGCCCTGCATGGCGTAGACGACCGCGAGCACGGCGTCGTCGAGCTCGGGGTTGGCCGCGGCGGCGTCGGGGAAGAGGGCGCGGGCGCGCTCGAGGATCGTGGCCTGGTGGCGATCGAGGATCGGCGTGAGCCGGCGGGCGATCTCGGCGTCGGTGCGGGCCGCCACGTAGATCTCGAGCACGACCCGCATCTCCGGCCGGCGGAACACCCGCCACAGGGCCGCGCACGCCGCCCGCACTGGATCGACGGTGTGCGCCCGCCGCGCCTCGGCCGCCAGCTCGGCCCCGAAGCAGACGACGAGGTCGGCGAGGATGGCCTCGGTCACCGCCACCAGCAGCGCGGGCTTGGTGGGGAAGTGCTTGAAGAGCGCGCCGTGGGAGACCCCGGCCCGGGCCGCCACCAGCGCGGTCGGCGTGCTGCCGAGGCCGAGCTCGACCAGCGCGGCGCGGGCGGCCGCCAGCAGGCGGGCGCGGGTGCGCACCGTGCGCGCCTGGAGCGCGGGCGGCCCGAGCGGCGGGGACGACGCGGGCGGCGGCGGCGTGCGGTCCACGTCCGGGTTCTAGCCGAAACAAAGTGAGCGATCACTAACAAAAAGTGAGCGGTCACTCATCTTGGTGGGGCGGCAGGGCTCCATGGCCGGGGGCGCGGGGTCGGGGTCGGGCTCGGACTCGGGGTCGGGCTCGGACTCGGGCTCGGGCTCGGACTCGGGCTCGGGCTCGGGCTCGGGCTCGGACTCGGGCTCGGGCTCGGGCTCGGACCACGAGAACCCGGTCGGGGTCAGTGATCCAGCGGGGTTGCCAGACTTTTCCAGGCTGGCCCGGCCCCGGCCGTCTGGTACCTTGCG
>CAADGB010000515.1 GCA_900696455.1 uncultured delta proteobacterium | reverse complement strand
GCTCGCGCCGCGGCCGCGGGCGACCGACGGCGCGCCGGCGGCGAGCGAGGGCGGCACGCCGGCGGGGCCGCCCGCGGTGGTGGCCGCGCTCCACGCCGAGGAGGTCGCGCGCATGCGCGGCTGGGCGCTGGCGGTGATGCTCCTGTGCTCGAGCGCGCTGGCGTTCCTGCCCGGCCTCCCCGGCGACCTCGCGCGCAAGGCCCCGTTCGCCGCCGCGATCTCGATCCTCCTGGTCACCGCCGGCTGGGTGTGGCTGCGGTGCCGCGACGAGCGCCGCTACACGCCGCGGGTGTTCCGGATCTTCGGGTGGATCGCGGCCACGGTCTCGTTCGAGCTGGTCTACTTCCTGGGCGTGTTCTCGCCGACGCCGGTGGTGATCACCCTCGGCGTGACCTTCGTGGGCCTCGGGCTCGATCGCCGCTACGCCCTCATCATCCCGCTGTACGCGGTCACCGGCTACGCGGTCCTCGCCGGCCTCATCACCACCGGCCTGGTCGCGGATCGCGGCGTCATCCGCGCCACCGACCTCACGCTCATGCCCAAGCTGTTCGGCGCGATCATGGTGCCGGTGGTGCTGCTCATGACCCTGGGCCTGGCCCGGCTGTCGCGGCGCACGCTCGAGGAGGCGGCGCGCCGCAGCCACGAGGCCCTGCGCCTGGCCAACCAGCGCGAGGCCCAGCTCGCCGAGGCCAACCAGGAGCTCGAGCAGGCGCTGCGCGCCGGCAAGGGCCAGCAGGGCCGGTGGACCGGCGCCAGCGCCGGCGCCTGGGAGCTGGCCGAGGTCATCGGCCGCGGCGCGATGGGCGAGATCTACGCCGCGCGCCGGCGAGACAGCGGCGAGGCGGCGGCGGTCAAGCTCCTGCGCGACGACGTCGCCCGCGACCCGCGGCTCATCGAGCGCTTCGTCCGCGAGGGCGAGCTCGCCAGCGCGCTGACCGTTCCCAACATCGTGCGCGTCCACGAGACCGGGCGCATCGAGGGGCGGGTGCCGTACCTGGTGATGGAGCTGCTCACCGGCGAGGATCTGGCGCGGCGGCTCCGCCGCAGCCGCGCCCTCGACGCCGCCGCGGTCGCCGAGCTGGCGACCCAGGTGGCGCGCGGCCTCGACGCCGCGCACGCCGCCGGCATCATCCACCGCGACCTCAAGCCCCAGAACCTGTTCCACGCCACCACCGCCGGCGGCGGCCCCGAGCACCGCGGGGTGTGGAAGATCCTCGATTTCGGCGTGTCGACGCTGATCGGCTCGACGGGGACGCTGACCCAGGCCGCGGTGGTGGGGACGCCCGGCTACATGGCCCCGGAGCAGGCGCGCTCGCTGCCCGTCGATCATCGCTGCGACGTGTTCGCGCTCGGCGCCGTGCTCTATCGCGCGCTCACCGGCCGTCCCCCGTTCACCGGTCGCGACACGCCGCAGATCCTCTTCGACGTCGTCTACCGCATGCCGCACCGCCCGGGCGAGCTCGTCGACGGCCTCGGCGGGGACGTCGACGCCGTGCTCGCGATCGCCCTCGCCAAGCACCCCGACGATCGCTTCGCGTCGGCGGGCGAGCTCGCGAGCGCGCTCACCGCGGCGCTCGCCGGCGGGGTGGCCCGCTCGCTGCGGCAGCGCGGCGACGCGCTGATCGCGCGTCACGGCTGGGGCCGCACCGACCCCGCGCCCCGATAACGTCGGTTCACGCTCTCGCCACGTCCTCGTCGCTGCTGGCGGTTTGTCACCGGCCCGACCAGTCCGCGATTTTTCTGCGGCCGGATGCTTGGCACACCGACGATCGATCGTATCCTGGGGCTCCTCGACTCCCAGCGCGTCTGGTGAACCTCACCGACGCGGCGCCCCCGGCGCCTCGAGCTCCGCGATGCGACTGTCCGTAGTACTCAGCCGATGCGCTGCCACCGCGAGCCGGGCGATCCGCCGGGTGGCGGCCGCGGTCGGCCGCGTGGCCCGCGCGGCGATCGCGCCCACGGTCGCCGCCATCCGGAGTGGCGCCCGCCGGGCCTGCCGGCGCGCGGCCACCGGCTGGCGCTTCGGTCGCCTCGCCGCCCCGCTGTTCGCCGCGGCCTGCGGTCGCGCCGAATCACCTACACCGGTGCCGAGCTCGCCCCAGCCCGACCGGGTCACGGCGGCCTCGCCGGTGGCGCCCGAGCCCGACGCCGGCGTCGATCGTCCGCTCGGCAGCTTCCACCTCACGTTCTACTACGTCGCCGACGAGGACGAGGTCGGCGCGAGCTCGCGGCGGCGCGCGCCGTCGCCGTCGCCGTCGAGCGGGGAGCCCGCCGACACCACGCTGGCGGCGGGGATGCCCGATCTGGTCCCCATCTTCGATCGCCGCTGCGAGCCGCTCGGCAACGTCAGCCGCGCCTTCGCCCGCCAGCTCGCGATGCAGGGCACCGGCCGCCTCCGCGACGGCCGGGTCCTGAACGTCAGCGGCCCCTGTGACTGCCCCCGCACCCCCTGCTTCCACGTCCTGCCGTCGAACCGCAAGTGGGGCACCGGCGAGGGCGGCCGGCCGCTCGAGCCCTTCCGCACCGTGGCGGTCGATCCGCGCAAGGTGCCGCTGGGCTCGTCGCTCTACATCCCGGAGCTCGACGGCGTGCGCATGCCGGGGCCGCGCGGCGTCGGCGGCTTCGTCCACGACGGCTGCGTCGTCGCCGGCGACACCGGCGGCGGCGTGCGCGGCGCCCAGCTCGATCTGTTCGTCGCCCGCCGCGCCTACTACCACGGCCTC
Source organism: uncultured delta proteobacterium (assembly GCA_900696455.1). Lineage (GTDB taxonomy): Bacteria > Myxococcota_A > Polyangia > Haliangiales > Haliangiaceae > UBA2376. The sequence goes on along the minus strand of CAADGB010000515.1, from coordinate 18,848 downwards.
GCCCGGCGCGGCGGGAGCCACGGCTGGGCGCGCAGCGTCGAGGTCTTCGACGGCGCGCGCCGCTGCACCGGCCGCGGCGGCGAGGCCCGCTCTGCCGCCGGCGCGATCTGATCCGGCCCTCGCCGCGCGCGGACCCGAGGCCGCGCCCGCGCTCAGGGCGCGTCCCACGCGCCGACGTTGCGCTCGCCCTCGAGGCTCTGCCGCCACCGCTCGAGCGCCACCGGCTCGGCGGCGAGCACGGCCTCGTCGAGCACCCACTCCGGCCGCAGGGTCAGCTCGTCGAGCCGCGCGAACACCGCGGCCCGATCGCCGCCGGCGGTGCGGGGCAGGAGGTTCCACAAAAGCGGCGCGTCGGCGGCGCCCGCGTCGTCGAGGATGACCGACAGCGCGGCCCCGGCGGCGGCGCCCTCGCCGGCGGCGGCGTCGAAGGCGAGGACCGCCGCGCGCAGGCGCTCGGGCGCGTCGCTGCGTCGCGGCGTGCCCGGTCCGCGCCCGGGCTCGGCGTCGACCTCGTAGCCCCACGGCACCCACGCCGCGTGGCCGCGGCCCTCGAGCGAGACCGCGCCCGCGGTCACCCGCAGGTGGGTGCGGCCGGCGTCGTCGACGCTGAGGTCGTAGGCGCAGCCGAGATCGACGGCGGCGCCGACCGGGGTGTCGATCACGAACAGCCGCGGCGGCGCCGTGACCTGCGCGCTCAGCCGCCCGCGCGCCAGCTCGAGCCGGTGCTGGTCGGGGCCGGAGGCGACCAGGCGCAGGCGCGACGCCGCCCGCAGCCGGATCGCGCCGATGTCGGCGACCTGGAGGTCGGCGGTGGCGCCGGGCTCGGTCTCGAGCCAGGCGCCGACCCGGAGCACGCCGCGCGCGCCGTCGGGCGCGGCGCCGCCGTCGCAGCGCGCGAGCCCGCCGCGGACCTGGAACGGGAAGCCGTCGCCACCGGCGCAGGCCAGGGCGCCGGCGGGCGCGGCGTCGGGCCCGCGCGCCAGCTCCGCGCGCGGGCGGTCCCGCCCCAGCGCGAGCGCCAGCACCACCGCGGCGGCGGCGGCCACCACCAGCGCGCTCACGACCAGCCCGCGGCGCCGGCGCCGCCACGGCTCGCGCAGCGGCGCGTCGTGGGCGAAGCCCGCCAGCGCGCGCTCGAGGCGGGCGAGCTCGGGATCGTCGCCGGAGCGGTCCCACAGGTAGTCGGCGTCGTCGTTCATCGTGCGCCTCGCTCGCCCCGGGTCGGGGCGGGGCCGGCCTCGAGCCGCTTGCGGAGGAGCTTCATCCCGCGGTGGAGGTGGACGCGCACCGACTTGGGCGTCATGCCGGTGCGCGCGGCGATCTCGGGACCGGTCAGGCCCTCGACCAGCCGCATCAGCAGGGTCTCGCGGTAGGTCTCGGGCAAGGCGCGGATCGCGCGCAGCGCCGCCACCGCCTCCGAGGTCGGCGGCGGGCTCACGGCGAGGTCGGCGGGATCGTCGACGGGCGGTCGCCGCCGGCGCGCGTGGTCGACGGCGCGGTGGCGGGCCAGGGTCACGATCCAGCCCGGGAACGCCGCCGGCTCGCGCAGCGTGCTCACCCGCTGCCAGGCCTCGGCGAAGACCTCCTGCACGACGTCGCCGGCGTCGCCCGCGGGCACCCGCGCCAGGACCACCGCGTGGACCACGCGGTGGAAGCGCTCGTAGAGGCCCGTGAACGCGCCGCGGCTCCCGCCCTGGACGGCGATCACCAGCTCGTCGACCGTGGCCTCGCGCGCCGGCACCGCCCGACCCTGGGCGTGCGCCGCCCCGGCCTCGAGGGCGGAGGCCACGGCGGCGAGGGCGGCGAGGGCGGACCTCATGCGGCGCGCGAGGGTTCCGGATCGAGGTCGGCGCCCACCGCCCGCAGGTCGGCGGCGGGCACCGCGATCCCGCGCGCGGCCAGCGGGCGGGCGACGTGACGGGCGGCGGCGCGGGCGAACGCCGGATCGTAGTCGGCGCAGCCCAGGGCGCCGAGCCCGCTCGGGGCGCAGCTCCCGGCGGTGAGCAGCGGCGCGAACCCGCGGAGGGCGTGACCCGCGACCCGGCCGAGGTGCGCGCGGTCGTCGTCGTCGAGCCGCTCGGCCGCCCAGTCGAGGAACCACCAGCCGAGCTGGGCGTGGCTGGCCTCGTCGGCGATGATCGCCGCCAGCGCCTGCTCGATCAGCGCGCTGCCGGCGAGGTCGCGCCCGCGCTTGAGCACCGGCACGGTCAGGGCCTCGCCCACGCACGAGGTGCGGACCACCAGCTCGGCCGCCGCCAGGAGCGGCGCCGTGGCGTCGGGCGGGCGCACCAGCCTGCCGAGGTCGACCTCGAGCGCGACCGCGCCGCCGACGGCGGCGGCGACCCGGGCCGCGGCCTCGGTGTGCACCAGCTCGTCGACGACGAAGTCGCCGGCGGCGGCGACCAGGTCGATGGGCGCGCCGGCGGCGAGCAGCGCCGCGGCGATCTCGGCGAACGCCGCCGCCGACGCGTACTCGGAGAACGCCGTCGACGTCCACACCTGGCGGACCGTCGGGGTGGCGGCGGCCACGAGCGCCGGCGCCTCGCCCCACGGCAGCTCGTCGATCCAGCGCCGCCGCGGCGCGAGCCGCCGCCCCCACGGTCCCCCGAGGAGCGACAGCTCGAACGGCGCCGGCTCGGCCTCGGCGCGGCTCGCCCTCACGCCCGGCCGCCCGGGGTGCCCGGCGCCGGGCCCTTCCGCACGTCGGCGCAGTACTCGGACACCTGGTACCGCGAGCCCTTGGTGGCGACGTTGCCGACCAGCGGGAAGCCGCGGTCGTCGCACAGGGCGCGGAAGCGCGGCTGGGGCAGCGCCCGGTCGCGCCCGCCGGCGCGGTACAGCTCGGCGCGCAGCTCGAGCCGCTCCCGGGGCTGCGCCTGGTCGGGCGCCGGCGCGCGCGGGGCGTCGGGCGAGGCCGCGGCCGGGCCGGCCGGCAGGGCGGCCGAGAGCAGGAGGACGGTCAGGATCGTGCGCTTGGGGGACATGGGCTTCTCCGCGGGGGGTTGTGCCGGAAGGACGAGGCCCGGGCGCGGACCGTTAGCGAGGATCGTGTCAGGGACGCGTCAGGGCGGGGCCGGGAGCGGCGGGGGCGCCGCGGCCGGGCGCGTCAGGGCGTGTGAAGGAATCACACGCTCTGGTCGATCGGTCGGTCCCGGCGAGGACGCCGGTGCCGACCTGAGTCGGAGCAGATCGCCTCGGCTGCGCCTCGGCTCAGGCGATCTGGCTGGAGTCCAGGACCACGACCCCGCTCGCCCGCAGCTCGTCGATCGCGCGCTCGCCGTCGCCCGCCGCCAGCTCGACCGCGCGGCAGCCGTCCTCCACCAGGTAGGTGGCGAAGCCCTCGCCGCAGGCGTCGAGCGCCGTGAACTTCACGCAGTAGTCGGTGGCCAGGCCCAGCACGTAGACCGTGCGCACGCCGCGCCCGCGCAGCCAGGCGGCGAGCCCGGTGTCCTTGCGCCGGCCGTTGTCCCAGAAGCCGCTGTAGCTGTCGACGGTGGGATCGGTGCCCTTGGGGAACACCTGGTCGACGCGGGCGGTGAGGCCGGCGTGGAAGGCGGCGCCGGGCGTGCCCTGCACGCAGTGCACGGGCCACAGCACCTGGGACAGGCCGTGCAGGTCGACCACCTGGTACGGCGCGGCTCCGGCGTGGTTCGCGGCGAAGCTGCCGTGATCGGCCGGGTGCCAGTCCTGGGTCGCCACCACCAGCTCGAAGTGACGGGCGACCCGGTTGGCGACCGCGACGGTCTCGTCGCCGCCGCGCACCGCCAGCGCGCCGCCGGGGCAGAAGTCGTTCTGCAGGTCGACCAGGATGAGGGCCTTGTCGGGCATCGAGCGCCGAGGATACACCGCGGGCGCGCGCCGCCCTCCGCCCGGGCAGGCCCGGACCGCGACAGGGATGTCGCGATCGAGCCGCCGGCGGCGCACGCGGCCGGCGCAAGTCCGCGCAGCCCCGCGCGGCGGCCTGGCTCACGGCATGAAATGGGCGAGGGCCATGAGGGCCCACCGCGTCGCCGCCGCGCTCGCCGCCGCCTCCGCGCTCACCGTCGCCTCGGTCCGCGTGGCCGACGCCTGCGGTTGCGTCTCGCCGCCGGTGCCCGATCCGCTGGGCAAGGCCGACTACGCGGTCAACCAGCTCGCCGAGCAGATCATCTTCGAGGTCGAGCAGAACTGGGTCACCGCCCACGTCCTCATCAAGTACGCGGGCGATCCGGACAAGTTCGCCTGGATCGTCCCGGTGCCGGAGGCGCCCGAGCTCGGGCTGTCGCCGGTGTCGGCGTTCGCGCTGCTCGACCGCGCCACCGCCCCCGACGTCGGCGTCGACGTCGTCGATCTGTGCCCGGTGTCGGAGTGGGCGTGCCGGTACCACCCGGCGCCGCGCTGCGGCGGCGGCGGCGGCTGCGGCGACGTGTCGAGCGCCGACGACGGCGTCTTCGCCGACGCCGCGGCCTGGGGCGACGGCGCCAGCGGCGGCGGCGGCGAGCCGGTCACGGTGCTCGGCACCGAGGTCGTCGGCGACTACGAGACCGTCACCTTCCGCGCCAGCGAGGCGGCGGCCGCGGCCCAGTGGCTGCGCGACAACGGCTTCATCGTCAACGAGACGACCACGCTCTACATGGAGCCCTACGTCGAGGCCAACATGGTCTTCGTCGCCGCCCGCCTGGTGCCGGGCGCCGGCGTCAACGCGATCAAGCCGCTGCGCATGCGCTTCCGCGCCCCGTTCCCGATGATCCCGCTGGTGCTGACCGCGGTGGCGGCCGAGCCCCACCTCACCGTGACCGCGTTCGTCTACGGCACCCAGGCGTTCCGCCCGCTCGGCCACCCGGTGGTCACGATCGATCCGGCGCGCATCGCCCAGGATCGCGACGGCCGCAACAACTACCCGATGGTGCTGGCCCGCACCGTCGACGAGGCCGGCGGCGACGGCTTCGTCGTCGAGTACCGAGGCCCGTCGCCGCGCCTCACGTTCGGCGGCCAGGCCAGCCTCTGCTGCGACCAGGGCTGGGATCTGTGCGGCGTCGGCAACAACCAGCAGTGCGAGTGCCCGCGCGACGAGTTCGATCGCGCCGACTGCGAGGCGGTCGGCGACGTGCCCGAGGGCGTGGCCTTCCTCGACGAGATGACCGCGCGCCACGCGGTCCTGACCCGCATCACCACCCGGCTGTCCCCCGAGGAGATGCGCTTCGATCCCACCTTCGGCCCCGACGCCGGGGCGTCCCTGAGCGGCCCCATGGTCGCGCGCGGCACCCAGCCCAACCTCGATCGCTGCTGGACCCGCGTCCTCGACGAGGACGCCTTCCGCGCCACCGACACCCGCCAGGACTGCGCGGCCGTGTACTGCGGCGCCGGCGCCTGCGTGACCACCGAGGCCGGCGCCGGCTGCGACTGCGATCCCGGCCACGTCGCCCGCCGCTTCATCGATCTCGACGGCCAGCCGTCGGTGACCTGCATCCCGGCGACCGCGACGGTCGACCTCGGCGCCGGCGGCCTGCCGCTGCCCGACGCCTGCGCCGAGGTGTCGTGCGGCCAGGGCCAGTGCCGCGACCGCAACGGCATCCCGGTGTGCGAGTGCGCCGGCGGCGCCGCGGCGGTGGCCGGGCCGCTGGGGCCGGTGCCGACCTGCGTGGCGGTCGAGACCGTGGTCGGCGGCCCCGGCGCCGAGGACTACAGCGAGCCGCTGCGCGGCCTCGCGGTGTGCGCCCCGCCGCCGCCGGCCTGCCTGGCCGGCGGCTGGTACGAGCGCGTCACCAGCCCGCGGGTGGGCATCGACTGCGGCGACGCGGCGCCCGCCCCCGAGCTCCTCGAGGCACCGCCGGCGCCGACCTGCGGCGGCCTGGCCGGCATGTACGGCTGCGGCTGCCACGCCAGCCACCCGGCCGGCGCCCTGGCCCTGGCCTGGATCGTCGGCTTCCTCCTCCTGCGCCGCCGCCGCCGCCCGACCTGAGCGCTCCGCCGATCGCGGTCGGAGCTCGCGGGCGACGAACGGCGAGCCGATCTCTCCGGTCGGCCTGGGCCGCCCGAGCGCCAGCGAGGGCGTGCCGACACGCCGCAGCCGCTCAGTCGCGGTCGCGGCCGAGCGCCCGGGCCTCGGGCAAGGCCGCGCGGGACTCGCCCTTGAGGGCCCGGGCCTCGCGCTTGACCCGCTTGCGCGCCTCGCGCCGGCTCTCGCCGGGCAGGCGGGTCTCGATGTCGACCCCGCCCATGATCGCGACGCCGGTGATGCGCAGCACCCGCCGATCGGGCTCGGGCGTGACCGGCGCGCGGTGCAGCTCGTCGAAGCCGCCGAGGATGGCGGTGGTGTCGCACTCGATCGACAGCCAGGGGGGCACGATCACCTCGACGCCGCCCATGATCGCCGTGATGCGCAGCTCGGTGACGCCGGGCGCCAGCTCGGCCTCGCGCAGATCGATCTCCGCCCCGCCCATGATCGCGGCCACGGTCAGGCGGCGGGGGCAGACCCAGGCCCCGCGCTTCTGGACGCCGCCGAAGATCGCGACCTGGTGCCGACGCTCGGGCCAGCGCGCCAGCGCGGCGTCGTCGACCGGCCGCGCCACCGGTGCCAGCGCCGTCCCGCTCGCCGCCAGATCGGTGACCAGCGCGTCGAGCGCGGCGACCGAATCGGCGCGGTGGGCGAGGTCGAGGCGGCGCTCGAGCTCCTCGATCTCCAGGGTGTCGCGGCTGAACTGCTCGGTGAGGATGGCGATCACCTGCTCGCGGCGATCGCGGAGCGCGACCAGCGGACCGGGGGAGTCGGGCATGGCGCACCACCATGGCGCCGACCGGGCGCGGTCGCCAGCGAAAACTCCCGCCGACCTGCTACGGTCGGCGGGTGATCGTCGAGCTGCACTGCCACTCCACGTGCTCCGACGGCAGCGCCGGGCCCGACGAGGTCGGCCGGCGGGCCGCCGCCCTCGCGCCCGCGGTCTTCGCGCTGACCGATCACGACACCTGCGCCGGCCACGCGGCGGCGGCGGCGGCGCTGCCGGGGGCCGTCCGCGCCACCGAGCTCACCTGCCACGACGGCGGACGCTCGGTCCACGTCCTGGTCTACGACGTCGCCGGCGACGACCGCTGGGCCGACCTCGAGCGGCTGCTCGCCGGCCAGGTGGCGGCGCGCCGCGAGCGCCTGCGCACGATCGCCGCCCGCCTGTTCCGGCTCGGCATCGTGCTCGACGTCGAGCCGCTGCTCGCCGCCGCCCACGGCCGCGCCGTCGGCCGCCCCGACATCGCCGCCGCGCTGGTGGCCCAGGGCGTCGCCGCGTCGCGCGACGACGCCTTCGCCCGCTGGCTCCACGACGGAGGTCCCGCCGACGTGCCGCTGGCCCGCCTGAGCATGGCCGACGGGCTGGCCGCGGTGCGCGCCGTCGGCGCCCGCGCCTCGCTCGCCCACCCCCACCAGCACGGCGATCGCGCCGCCGCCCTGCTCCGCCGCCACGCCCGCGACGGCCTCGACGGCGTCGAGGCCTTCTACGGCCGCTACGACCCCGGCGAGCGCGGGCGCTGGCTCGCCGTCGCCGACGGGCTCGGCCTGTGCGCCACCGGCGGCTCCGACTGGCACGGCGAGCCCGAGGGCGCGCTCGGCGTCGAGCTCCCCGACGACCGCGGCCAGGTGCTCCTGGCCTGGCTCGGCCGCGCCTGATCGCGGCCGCGCCCCTGCCCGCCGGCTACCGCGCCTTGCAGGCGCTCTCGCTGCCCAGCTCGCACGCCCGCGCGAACAGCTCCCGGGCCCGCGCCGCGTCCTTCTTCACGCCCTTGCCGCCCTTGTGGAGCGTGGCCAGCCCCTCGCACGCCCGCGCCGAGCCCTCCTTGCAGCCCTTCTCGAAGAACTGGGCCGCCAGCTTGGGGTTGGCGCGCAGCCCGCCCCGACCCTGGAAGTAGAGGACGCCCAGCCAGGCGCAGCCCTCGTACTCGCCGCCGCCGTAGCAGGCGCGACGGAACGCGTACTGGGCGTCGCCGGCGGTGCGGGCGTCGCCGAGCCGCGCCAGCCCCAGCTCGACGCACGCCTGGCCGTCGCCGGCGAGGCATGCCCGGTCGAGGAGCGCGACCGCCCCCGGGCGATCGCGGGCGACGCCCTCGCCGCCGAGCATGCCGGCGGCCGCCACCCGGCAGCCGAGGGTCACCTCCTGATCGCAGGCCTGCTTGCCGAGCGTGGTCGCCTTGACCCAGTCCTGGGCGGCCCCGGCGCCGTCGCGGTGCATCACCGCCAGCGTCGCGCAGCTCCCGGCGTGGCCGGCGTCGCACTGGGTCGCGCAGCCGGCCGCGTCGTCGGGCGCGCACTGGTGCGGCCGGGTCGTCGGGCGCACGCACGCGCCGTCGGCCATGGCGAAGCCGGGGGCGCAGGTCGGGACCGCGAGGTCGGCGGCCGGGGCCGCGCCCGCACCACCACCCGCGTTCACGGGCTCGAGCTCGATGCGCACGACCGCGCCGCATTCCGCGGGCGGCGCCTTGGCGTCGGGCTTCGACCCGGCGCAGGCGTCGAGATCGCCGTCGTGGGCCGCGACCCGGGTCGAGCTCGACGAGCCGGCGCTGGCGCCCTTGCCGGCGACCTTCGCCGCCGCCGCCACCTCGGCCTTCGAACCGGCGGCGACCACGAACGCGCCCACGGTCGCCGCGCGCACGTAGTGGGTGACCTCGTCGCAGCCACCCTCGAGCTCGCCGCGATCGGCGCGCTTGCGGGCGGTGGTGTGCTTGCCGACCATGACGAGCTGGGCGAGCAGCGCGCTCTGCCGGTCGACCTTGCCGCCGACGTCGGAGAGCCAGGCGAGGCCGCCCACCGGCAGGCTCGCCGCCACCTCGTCGGCGGTCGCCAGATCGATCTTCTTCTCGCGGCGCGTGGTGCCGATGTAGCCATAGCCGCCGGCCAGGGCGCACGACGGCACCAGCCTCACCGAGCGACAGTCGTAGCTGAGCAGCGCCACGCCCTCCTTCATCGCCACCTCGAGGTCGCCGCGCGCCTCCGGCGTCCAGTCGACCACCATCAGGTCGTGGCGGCCGCCGGCCGCGCACGCCGCGATCTCGGGGCGCGCCCCCCCACCGCCGGTGGCGTCGCCGACGGTGGGCACCGGCGGCTGGACGGTCTGCGCGGCCTTGCCCGAGGGGCAGGCGGCGAGGGCGAGCGGGAGCACGGCGATCAGGGCGCGCGGCGGCGGGGCGTTCATCACCCGGGAAGATACGTCCATTCCCGGGTCGGGGCCCGGGGGGCGGCGTGGTCGCGGGCGCGGGCGCGGGCGCGGTCACGGTCCGGGCCGGGAGCGCGAACTACCGGCGCCAGCCCCTACCCGCCACCGGGCCGGTGAGGGGATGCTCGCGCCATGAGCCTCGCCCGCCTCGCCCCCACGCTCGCCGTCACCCTGCTCGCGTCCGCCGTGCTCGTCGCGCCGGCCGCCGGCTGCAAGAAGAAGGACGACGCCGGCGCCGGCGCCGCGACCGGGACCGGGACCGGGTCGGCGGCGGGATCCGGCGGCGAGGCGGCGGCCGCGCTCGACGCCGGCGCCGCGCCGCCCTGCGAGCTGGCCGGCGACTACCGCCTGCGCTTCCGCTCCAACGGCCAGGACGGCTGGTGGCTGCGCTTCAAGGTCAGCGGCGCCGGCGCCGACGCCCGCGGCGAGGTCACCGCCCCGGCGCCGATGCTGCGGCTCGACCCCGCGCTCCTGGTCACCCTCGACCCGGCCGCGTGCAAGCTCGAGGTCAAGGGCAGCGGCAAGGCCGGTGGCGACGTCGCGCTCGCGCTCGCGGTCGACGCCGCGACCGGCGCGGTCACCGGCCAGCTCACGCGCACCCAGGCGGTCTCGGACGACGACCGGGCGGTGGCGGTCACCGGCGTGCGCGACCTCGGCGCCCCGCGCCCGCCCGAGCCCTGCTTCGTCGCCGGCCTCTACAAGCTCGACGTCGACAGCGACGCCAAGGCGACCTGGAAGAACGCCGATCCCGGCGACGACCGATCGTGCGAGGAGGTCATGACCCTGCCGGTGATGGTCCGGGTCGAGCCCGTCGCCGACACCATCGTGATCTCGCCGGTCGACGGCGAGCCCCCGCACGAGGACACCTTCGGCACAGTGACCGCCACCCGCAGCGGCTGCGACGTCGCGCTCACGGTCGGCACCGAGCTGCTCCAGCTCGAGGGCAAGGTGACGTTCGCCGCCGACAAGGTCCGCGGCACCGCCACCGTCAAGCACCAGATGATCGAGGACGGCGACGAGGGCGAGGGGCTGTGGGACTGCACCGCCCAGGGCGTCACGGTGACGCTGGTCCGTCAGTAGCGCAGCCAGCGCCACAGCTCGCGCAGGCCGGGCCGCTTGCCGTACATGAGGATGCCGACCCGGTAGATGCGGGCGGCCAGCCGCGCCACCAGGTAGGTCGAGGCGGCCAGGATCGCGATCGACACCAGCACGCTGGCCGGCGAGGCCCCGCCCAGCGACCAGCGCATGGGCATGAGGATGGCCGAGGAGAACGGCACCTGGGTCAGGACCTCGGCCACCGCGCCCCGCGGATCGTTGGCCACGAGCTGCACGCACAGCATCGGGATCACCAGGATCAGGATCACCGGGGTCTGGGCCTGCTGCGCCTCCTGCTCGCTCGACACCATCGCGCCGATCGCGGCGAAGATCGCGGCGTAGAAGAAGTAGCCGAGCAGGAAGTACGCGAGGATGATCGCGACGTCGACCGCCGCCATCGGCGGCACGCTCCAGCCCCCGGCGTCGACGCCGAACAGGCCGAGCAGCGCGCCGCGCTGGTTGATCGTGACGACGCCCATGACCGCCCACACCGTGACCTGGAGCAGGCCGACCCCGCCGACGCCCAGGATCTTGCCCAGCATGAGGGCGCGCGGCTTGGCCGCCGCCACCATGATCTCGACCACGCGGTTGGTCTTCTCCTGGACGACGCTGCGCAGGACGTTGGCGCCGTAGAGCACGATCGCCATGTAGAGGACGAACATGACGACGTAGCCGACGATGAACGCCGCCAGCCCCGAGGTGCCCTCGGTGTCGCCGGTGGTGTGGCGGGTGGTGAAGTCGACCGGGGCCAGGAGCGCCGTGACCTTGTCGGCGGGCAGCGCCAGGACCTCGCCGCGGGCGCTCAGGACCACGCCGTAGACCACGTGGTTGAGCGAGCGCATGACGTGCTCGGCCGAGGCGTTGTCGCCCTTGTAGACGAAGGCGCCGCCGGCCGGGGCCTCGGGCGGCACCACCAGGAAGCCGTCGATGCGGTCGGCCTTGATGCGGCGGAGCAGCTCGGCCTCGTCGACGTCGGCGACCACCTCGGCCCGCCACTTCTCGGCGGCGAGGGCGGCGACCAGGGCCGGGCCGAGCCGGCCGCTGCGGTCGACGATCTGCACCCGCGCGGTCTGATCGCCGACCCGCCCCAGCACCACCGGCACCACCACCAGCGCCACCATCAGGATGGGGCCGAGCAGGGTGACGACGATGAACCACGGCGTGCGCACGCGCTCGAGCAGCTCGCGGCGCGCGATCACCAGCCAGTCGGGTCGGCCGGCGCGCTTGCGCGGCGCGATCACGCCGCCCCCCGCGGCAGGCGCGCGGCGGTGGCCGCCGCCTCACGCCCGACCCGCTCGACGAAGATCTGGTGGAGGCTGGGCGTCACCACCTCGAAGCGGCGCAGCGCGACCGCGGCGCCGCACAGCGCGGCGAGCAGGCGCTGGGCGTCGACCCCGGCGGCCAGCTCGACCTCGAGCTCGAGCCCGGGCCCGGCGCCGCTGCCCGCGGCCGGCCGCACCGCCGCGCACAGCCCGCGGTCGGCGAGCAGCGGCTCGGCCCGGGCGTGATCGGCGGCGGCCTGGAGCGCCAGCGCCACCCGGCCCTCGGCCGCCGCCGCGCGCTTGATGTCGGCGAGCCGACCGTCGAGGACCTTGCGGCCGCGGGCGATGATGAAGATGTGCTCGCAGATCTGCTCGGCCTGCTCCATCAGGTGGGTCGAGAACAGGACGGTGCGCCCCGCCGCCTGCTGCTCGCGCACGACGTCGCGCAGGACGTCGGCGTTGATGGGATCGAGGCCGCTCCACGGTTCGTCGAGGATGACCAGCTCGGGCTCGTGGATCATCGTGGCCGCGAACTGGACCTTCTGCTGCATGCCCTTGGACAGATCCTGGACCTTGTGGTCGCGCCACTGGGCGAGGCCGAGGCGCTCGAGCCAGGCCTCGCCGCGGCGGCGGGCGTCGCGCGGCGCCAGGCCGCGCAGCTCGCCCATGAACGCGATCATCTCGAGCGCGCGCATCTTGGGGTAGAGGCCGCGCTCCTCGGGCAAGAAGCCGACGTGAGGCGCGGCCTCGGGCCCCGGCCGCAGCCCACCCAGGAGCTCGACCTCGCCCTGGTCGGGCGCGATGATGTCGTTGATCATGCGCAGGGTCGTCGACTTGCCGGCGCCGTTGGGGCCGAGCACGCCGTAGATCACGCCGACCGGGACCTCGAAGCTGACGTCGTCGACCGCGACGTGGTCGCCGAAGCGCTTGGTCACGCCGGTGACCCGGACCGCGAGCCCGCCCGCGCTCACGCCGCCGCCACGTCCGCCGGGGCCGCCCCCAGGAGCTCGAGCACCGCCATGCGCACCGCCACCCCCCAGCTCACCTGCTCGAGGATGACCGCCCGCGGGCCGTCGGCGACGTCGGCCGCCAGCTCGACGCCGCGGTTGACCGGCCCCGGGTGCATGACGATGGCGTCGGGCCGCGCCAGCTCGAGGGTGCGGGCGTTGAGGCCGAAGGTGCGGGCGTACTCGCGGCTCGACGGCACCCGCGGCGCCTCGCCGACCGTGCGCTCGGTCTGGGTGCGCAGCATCATCACCACGTCGGCGCCGTCGAGCGCCTCCTCGAGGCGGTGCACGACCCGGGTGCGGGCGCGGCTGGCCTCGCCGTCGAGGTCCTCGATCCCGCGCGGCATGAGCGTGCGCGGCGCGCACAGCCGCAGGCTGGCGCCGAGCCGGGTCAGGCCGAGGACGTTGGAGCGGGCCACCCGCGAGTGGGCGACGTCGCCGATGATCGCGATCTCGAGCCCGGCGATCCGGCCCTTGTGACGGCGGATCGTGCTGGCGTCGAGCAGGGCCTGGGTCGGGTGCTCGTGCTGGCCGTCGCCGGCGTTGACCACGGCGCAGCGGAGGTGGCGGGCCAGGACGTGGGGCGCGCCGCCGCGATCGTGGCGGACGATCACGACGTCGGGCGCCATCGCGTCGAGGTTGCGCGCGGTGTCGAGCAGGGTCTCGCCCTTGGTGGTCGAGCTGACCGACGGCGAGATGTTGACGGCGTCGGCGCCCAGCCGCTTGGCCGCCAGCTCGAACGAGGTGCGGGTCCGGGTCGAGGCCTCGAAGAACAGGTTGATCACCGTCCGCCCGCGCAGGGTGGCGAGCTTCTTGACCGGCTCCCGTCCCAGCGCGAGGTGGCGATCGGCGTGATCGAGGAGCTGGACGATGTCGTCGGCCGACAGCTCGGCGATGCCCAGCAGGTGGCGGTGAGGGAACGTCCGTGCGCCGGCCACGGACCTCGGATAGCGCGGCGGGTCGGTCGCGGTCAAGCCCGCGGCGCCCCGCCCGCGCGCCGCCGGCCGGCCCATCGGTGCTATCGTCGGCCGCGGGGCATGGCCACCACCAAGGATCGCTCGGGCACCGTCATCGACGGGCGCTACCGCCTCGAGAAGCTGATCGGTCGCGGCGCCATGGCCGACGTCTACCGCGCCCACGACCCGGTGGAGCGCATGGCGGTCGCGGTCAAGATCCTGCGCGGCCAGCAGGCCCGCGATCACGAGGCGGTGGCCCGCTTCCAGCGCGAGGCCGAGGTCCAGGGACAGATCCGCCACCGCAACGTCGCCGCCCTCTACGGCGGCGGCACCACCGACACCGCCGAGCCCTACCTGGTCGTCGAGCTCCTGCGCGGCCACTCGCTGCGCGCGCTGCTCAAGCAGGGCCCGGCGGCGCCGGCGCGGGCCCTCAGCTACACCTGGCAGGCGCTGCAGGGCCTGGCCGCCGTCCACGCCCGCGGCATCCTCCATCGCGACCTCAAGCCGGCCAACCTCATGCTCGAGCCGTCGCCGGGCGTGGTCGAGCGGGTCGTGCTCATCGACTTCGGCTTCGCCGCCTTCGAGGGCGGGGCCAAGCTCACCCAGCGTGGCCACGTCGTCGGCAGCCTCACCTACCTGGCCCCCGAGCGGCTGCGCGGCCAGGCCGCCGAGCCGCGCAGCGACCTCTACGCCATGGGCGTCATCCTCTACGAGCTCCTGACCGGGCGGCCGCCGTTCGCCGGCAAGGACGACTTCGAGCTGATCAGCGCCCACCTCCACGACGACCCGCCGCCGCTGGCCCTGGCCACCGCCACGCCGGTGCCGGCGGCGGTGGTGGCCATCCTCGAGCGGGCGCTGGCCAAGACCCCCGAGCAGCGCCACCCCGACGCCGCCGCCATGGCCCACGACCTCGAGCAGGCCGCGCGCGAGGTCGACCCGGCCTGAGCGCGAGGCCGCCGAGGCGGGCGGCCCGGACGCAGGTCGACGCCGGCCCGCCTCGCCGCGGCGCGACGCGGCTCACTCCTCGAAGACCAGCGCCACGTCGCTGGCGACCACGACCTCGCGGCCACGGACGCGAGCGCGGACCTGGATGTAGAGCCAGCCGTCGCTGCGGAAGTGGGGGAAGAGCGCGTACTGGCCCGGGCCCATGTTGGTCACCCGCCGGGTCTCGCCGGTGAGCAGGTCGAGGACGTAGGTGTTGGCCGCGCCCTGGGCGCGCAGCGCCACGAACGCCGGATCGGTGGCGCTGGCGTAGCCCAGCTCCTGCCAGTCGTTGGCGCCGACGTAGTGGTGGTAGGTCAGCCAGCGCTCGTCGTAGCTGAAGCCGGGCTTGCCGCCGCGCACGCAGTAGCGCGCGATCATCGGCAGCGCGACGTCGTAGCCGCCCTGGCCGTCGGGGGTGGCCTCGACCGCACGCAGGACGAAGCCGCTACCGCCGGCGGTGCCGGTGCGGCTGATGACGAGCCGCGCCGAGGGCGTCATCTCCATGTCGCCCTCGTAGGGGGTGGCCACCGTGACCCGATCACGGACGACGTAGTCGCTGCCGTCGTGGATCATGGCGGTGAAGGTGTTGGTGGCGCCGCCGGAGAACCCGGTCGACGGGTCGCTGCCGGTCACGCTGTGGCCGCCGTTGTCGCTCGAGAACTGCCCGTGCACGGTCCAGTAGTCGCCGCCGTTGACCGCGCCCAGGTGCTGGTACAGGCCGACCCCGCCCAGGGTCGTGCACTCGGGCTCGTTGAACGTGATCGTCGCCGGCGAGCTGGTGAGCAGGCTCTGCAGGCAGAAGCGCGCGCCGCCGCCCTGGAGGATGAAGCCCGAGTTGTCGGGGAAGAAGCCCGGATCGTAGAGCGCGTCGGCGTAGATCTCGCGGTCCTGGACGAGGTCGATCACCGTCGAGCCACCGCCGCTGGCCGAGCCGCCGTGGGCGACGAAGCGGCCGTCGGCCGAGCTGCGGGTCCAGAACGACGACGGGTAGCTCTGCTCGCGCACGATGCGCAGCGTCGAGCCCGGCGCCGCCGCGCCCCACCCCGCCGACCAGGTGAACGCCGTCGACAGCGGGTAGCTGCCCAGGCAGTCGCGGGGCGTGGCCGCGCCCTGGCACCCGAACATGAGGATGCCGGCGTCGCGGTTGACCGTGCGCCAGCCGGCGGTGGCCATGGCGCTCACGTGGGTCGCGACCGCCGGCGTGATCATCGTCGTGCACGGCGGCGGCACCGGATCGCTGGGGATGACGTCGTCGAGGTGCGGCAGGTCGCGGGCGAACCACTCGGCGACGATGTCGAACTCGCCCTGGGTGAACGGCGGGCGGTCGCCGCGCGGCATCCACACCCGCTCCACCCACTCGCCGAACGGCGCCTGCCAGCCGTCGCCGTGGGCGAGGCGGAAGACGTACTCGAACCAGGCCAGGCCGGCGGCGGTGGCGTGGATGCCGATGCGGCCGGGGTGCCACTGGTCGTCGATGCTGTCGCGCAGGCAGGCGAGGATCGTCATCGCCGCCGCCGGCGTGGTCGGCGCCAGGTCGGAGAGGCAGGCCCCCTCGCCGGCCTCGGTCATGAGGTCCCAGTCGCGCAGGCGGGTGCGGGTCAGGCCGTGGCAGGCGTCGCAGTTCTTGCTCGCGCCCTCGCCGAGCAGCGCGGCCGCCTGCTGCGCCAGCTCGAGGTCGGGCAGCGACACCGGGTTGCGGAAGGCCGGCGGGATCGCCGCGTCGAGGGGCGCGTCGACGGTGGCGTCGACCGCCGCGTCGGGGCCGTCACCGCCGCCGCCGCCGCCGCACGCCGCCAGGAAGGAGAGGAGGAGGGCGGCGAGACGACGGGGGTGCGGCACCCCCCGAGCATCGCCCGTGACGCGCCGCTGTCAATTCCCGCGGCGCCGCCCCGCGCCGGGGTGTGACTTCCCCACATCGGCTCGGAGGTAGGTGGGGCGCGGTGCGACCCGGACGTTCACGACGGCGGCGTGGCCGCCTCGCGATCGACGGCGACGCCCATGATCGAGTAGCCCTTGTCGACGTACACCGTGGCGCCGGTGATCGCGGCGGCGAGCGGCGAGCACAGGAAGGCGGCGGTGGCGCCGACGTCGGCGGCGGTGATGGGCTCGGGAAGGGGCGCGTTGCGCGAGGTGTAGTCGATCATCTGGTCGATGAAGCCGATCGCGCTGGCGGCGCGCGAGGCGAAGGCGCCGGCCGAGATCACGTTGACGCGGTGACCCCAGGCCCGGCCGGCCTCGTAGGCCAGGGTGCGGGTGTCGCTCTCGAGCGCGGCCTTGGCCGACGACATGCCGCCGCCGTAGCCCGGCACCACCCGCTCGGCCGCCATGTACGACAGCGACAGGAAGGCGCCGCCGCGGCGCATGACGGGCGCGAACGCCGCCACCATCGAGGTCAGGGAGTACGCCGACGCCGACAGGGCCGCCAGGTAGCCCTTGCGGCTGGTCTCGACCAGCGGCTTCTTGACCTCGGGGCCGTTGGCGAGGCTGTGGACGACGATGTCGACGCCGCCGTCGCCGAAGTCGGCCCGCACCTGGGCGGCGACGCCGTGGATCGTGAAGTCGCCGCACTCGCGGTAGCGGCGCGACGCGCGGACCTCGGCCGGGACGTCGTCGAGGCGGTCGTACTCGGCGTCGAGCGGGTAGACCTTCTCGAACGCCAGCTTCTCGCCGCTGGCCAGGGTGAGCGAGGCGTCGAACTTGCCGCGGGCCAGCATGGTCTGGAAGATGCCGAGCGCCGGCGGCCAGGTGCCGAGGCAGATCGACGCGCCGGCCTCGGCCAGGGCCTTGGCGATCGCGAACCCGAAGCCGCCGTCGTCGGCGACGCCGGCGACGAACGCGCGCTTGCCGCGCAGGTCGATGGAGAGCATGGCCGGGTGATCGCCCGCGGCCCGCGCCCGGTCAAGGGTGCACGAGCACCAGGATCCGGCGCGCGCCGCCGCCGGCGGTGCGCGCCCCGACGTCGACGAACTGCCCGGGCGCCGCGACCGCCCAGCGCGCGACCAGCGTGGCGCCGTCGCCGGCGGCGCCGTCGACCTCGACCACGCGCTCGCCGGGAGCGAGGCCGACCAGCGGCATCGGATCGGCGCCGGCGGCGCGGCGCGAGACGTCGACCACCGTGGCCTCGGCCGCGCTCCACGCCGCGTCCGCGCGCGCGTCCACGACCACCGGCGCGCCGCCGGGGCCGGCGGCGGGGCGGGCCGCGACCAGGAGCGCGATCGCGCCGAGGAGCCCGACCACCAGCGAGCGGTAGACCATCATGGCCGCGGGTAGATCAAGCGCGATGCCAGCGGGGCGCGCGGCGCCCGCCGACCTGCCGCCGCGCACTTGGGGCCGCCGCGGCCCCGCCGGCTGCCACCGCGACCCGCCGGCGGCGCCGGCCGTGACAGCCTGGCATCGCGCCGGCCGCGCGCCGGCCGTCGTGCCGGCGCGGCTCGGCCTGAACGGCGCGCGACCGGCGTCGCGATCAGGCGAGCTGCTGGGCGAGGTACGCGCTCTCGCCGAGCTGGGCGATGAGCCCGAGCTGGGTCTCGAGCCAGTCGGCGTGGGCCTCCTCGCCGATGAGGATGCGGCGGACCAGATCCTCGGAGCCGTTGTCGCCGAGCGCGCGCGCCTTCGCCACCCACTCGTTGAGGCTCTTGATGGCGGCGTACTCGAGCTTGAGATCGAGCTCGAACTGCTCCTTCACCGTCTCGCCGACGTTGACCTTGCCGAGGCGCTGCAGGTTGGGGACGCCCTCGAGGTACAGGATGCGGCTGATGACCTCGTCGGCGTGCTTCATCTCGTCGATCGACTCGAGCCGCACCTTGGCCGCGATCTTCGCGTAGCCCCAGTTCTCACACATCTTGGCGTGGATGAAGTACTGGTTGATCGCGGTGAGCTCGTTGGTGAGGAGCTCGTTGAGCAGATCGATGATCTCGGCGTGACCCTTCATCGTCGGTGCGGCCTCTCGGACTCGCCGGGCCAGGCCGCGCCCAGGATCAGGCCGCGTCGCGAGGCTCGGTCAGGTTGCGGGACCTTACCGAGTGCAACGAACGGGGGCAATCACTGGCGCCCCCACGATCGCACGCGCGCCCCGCCTGTCCCAGCCGCTCCTCGATCTCCGGGATGCACGCCCCGCAACCCGTCCCTGCCCCGCACTCTCGCCCCACGTCCTCGACCGAGTCCGCGCCCTCCGCGATGGCGGCATCCAGCTCTCGATCTCGCACAGCATGGCAGAGGCAGACGATCACGCTTCAGCTCCGAACTTGAAAATGCCTTTCAACCCCAGTTTCGTCAAGCCCGATCCACTCCACGCACTTCCAAGCACTTACAACGAAGGGACAGGATCCTAGGTCGCAATAACCTGAGATCATTCACGATTCAGGAGGC
>CAADGB010000514.1 GCA_900696455.1 uncultured delta proteobacterium | reverse complement strand
CGGCGAGCTGCATCTCTCCGGTCGGCCTGAGCCGCCCGAGCGTGAGCGAGGGCGTGTCGAAGGCCGACAAGCCGCGGCCGTCGCGCGAGTGATGTCGGGCGCTTGCCGGCGCCGTTCGTTAGGAGCCGGCCGAGCGACAGCGAGGGCGTGTCGAAGGCCGACAAGCCGCGGCGACCGGGGGAATGGGGCCGTCCTCGTTGCTGGCTGAGTGTCCGAGCCCGAAACCGAGTCGGAGCTCGAACCCGCGCCCACCCGCGCCCGACGCCCACCCGCGCCCGGCGCCGAACCCGCGCCCGACGCCGAACCCGCGCCCGACGCCGAACCCGCGCCCGACGCCGAACCCGCGCCCGACGCCGAACCCGCGCCCGACGCCGAACCCGCGCCCGACGCCGAACCCGCGCCCCGCAGGGCGCTGGCCGCTACTTGACCAGGCGCGAGAGGACCTTGAAGTCGTCGGTGCCGGCGCGGCCGAGGAGGTCGAAGACGACGGTCTCGGTGTTGGTGACGACCGCGCCGGTGCGGACGCACAGGGCGAGGCCGTTCTGCCAGTTGGCGGGGGTGCGGCTGGCGACGGCGTCGGCGAGGACGTGCACGGCGTGGCCGGCGGCGCGCAGGGCGCGCACGGTCTGGTAGACGCAGACGTGGGTCTCCATGCCGGCCACGAGCCAGGTACGGCGCTCCATGCCGGTCACCGCCTCGCGCCACGCCAGGGCCGAGGTGGCCGCGAACTCGATCTTCTCGAAGTAGCAGACGCCCTTGACCGGCTCGAAGGCCCCGGCGACCGCCGCCGTCGTCCGGCCCAGCCCACGCGGGTACTGCTCGCTGATGATGACCGGCAGGGCGAAGCGCTCGGCCGCCGCCGCCAGGGTGATGAGGTTGCGCTCGACCGCGGCCCGGGCCTCGTCGGGCATGGCCGCCGCCAGCCGCTCCTGGACATCGATGACCAGGAGCGCGCAGCCGTCCGGAGTCAGGGCCAGGTCCGCGCTCATGGGCCGACTCTACCCCAAGCCGGTCACGCCGCGGGTCGAGCCGGGCGATCGGTCGGTCCCGGCGAGGATGCCGGCGGCGCCCCCCGTCGCCCCGGCGGCGCCACGGACGATCGCGTGACGGGACCACCCGGCCGGGTCGGTGGATGCGCGCCCCGGCGGCGCCGCGGACGATCGCGTGACGGGAGCACCCGGCCGGCGGAGGCGCGCCCCGGCGGCGCCGCGTCAGCCGAGCTGGGCCAGGGCGTCGATCAGGCGCTGGCGCCGGGTCTGCTCGGCGGCCAGCCGCGCCCGCAACTCGACGACCACGTCCTCGGGCGCCTTCTCGAGGAACTGGGGGTTGGCCAGCCGCTTCTCGAGCGCGCCGATCTCCTTCTCGGCCTTGCCGATGTCCTTGCCCAGGCGGGTCTTCTCGGCCGCGACGTCGATGAGGCCGGCCAGCGGCATCACGACCTCGGCCCAGGCGCCGACGACCTCCTTGGCCGACTGCGCGATGGCGTCGCCGCTGGCGACCAGGCTCAGGGTGACGCGGGCCGCGTTCTCGACCAGCGCGCGGTGGCGATCGACCAGGCCGCGCTGGGTCTCGTCCGGAACCCGGACCTCGACCGGCACGCTCCACGAGGGTGGCACGTTGTAGGTCGACCGCAGCATGCGAATCGCGACCGCGACCTCCTGCACCAGCGCCATCTCCCGCTCGGCGGCCTCGTCGATCAGGCGAGCGTCGCCGCGGGGGTAGATCGTGACCATGAGCGAGGCCGGCAGGTGGCCGGGCTTGGGCAGCTTCTGCCAGATCTCCGCGGTGACGAACGGCGCCATGGGGTGGAGCAGGCGCAGGGTCTGCTCCAGCACCATGGCCAGGGTGCCCTGGACCACGCGCCGGCGCGGGCTCGGCGGCGAGCCGTCGGGCGGCAGGTGGAGGTGGGGCTTGGCCAGCTCGATGTACCAGTCGCACAGCTCGTGCCACACGAACTGGTAGATGGCGCCGGCGGCGTCGTTGAAGCGGTAGCTCTCGAGAGCGGCGTCGACCTCGGCCGCCACCCGCTGCAGCCGCGACAGGATCCAGCGGTCGGCCAGGCCGAAGCTGTTGCCGGCGGCGCCGGCGGCGGTGTGGGCGCCGACCTGGGTCTCGAAGGCGTCGGGCTCGTGGCCGTCGAGGTTCATGAGCGCGAAGCGCGACGCGTTCCACAGCTTGTTGATGAAGTTGCGGTAGCCCTCGACCCGCTCCACCGACAGCCGGATGTAGCGGCCCGAGGTGTTGAGCGCGGCCAGGGCGAAGCGCAGGGCGTCGGCGCCCATCGCCGGCACGCCCTTGGGGAAGTGCTTCCGGATGTTGGCCTGGACCGCAGCCCGCGCCTTGTCGTCGGCGCTGTCGGCCTCGGCGCGCTCGAGCAGCTCGTCGAGGCCGGCGCCGTGGATCACGTCGAGCGGATCGATCGTATTGCCCTTGGTCTTGGACATCTTGTCACCGTTCTCGTCGGTGACGATCGACGTCAGGTACACGGTGCGGAACGGCACCTTGCCCATGAAGTGCAGGCCCATCATCATCATGCGCGCGACCCAGAAGAAGATGATGTCGGGGCCGGTGACCAGGACGTTGTTGGGATAGAAGGTGGTGAGGGCGCGGGGTCGCTCGGGCCAGCCCAGGGTCGAGAACGGCCACAGGGCCGAGCTGAACCAGGTGTCGAGGATGTCGTCGTCCTGGCGCAGGCCGGCGCCGCCGCAGCCGGCGCAGGCCGTGGGATCGACGCGGGCGACGGTGACGTGGTCGCAGGCGTCGCAGTACCAGGCCGGGATGCGGTGCCCCCACCAGAGCTGGCGCGAGATGCACCAGTCGCGGATGTTGGTCATCCAGTGCATGTAGGTCTTGGTCCACAGCTCGGGGACGAAGCGGGTCTTGCCGCTCTCCACCGCCGCCACGGCCGGCGCGGCCAGGGGCTGGGTCTTGACGAACCACTGCTCCATCAGCATCGGCTCGATCACCGCGCCCGAGCGCTGGGAGCGGCCGCGCGGCACCTTGTGGTCCTTGATCGTGCCCAGGAGGCCCAGCGCGTCGAGGTCGGCGACCACCGCCGTGCGCGCCTCGTCGACGGTGAGGCCGACGTAGCGGTCGGGGGCCGGCGCGCACATGCGGCCGCGGGCGTCGATGACCTGGAGCGCGGGCAGCCCGGTGCGCTGGGCGCACTCGTGGTCGTTGAAGTCGTGGGCGGGGGTGACCTTGACCGCCCCCGAGCCGAACTCGCGCTCGACGAAGGTGTCGGCGACGATCGGGATGCGGCGGCCGGTGAGCGGCAGCTCGACCTCCTGGCCGACCAGGTCGCGGTAGCGGTCGTCCTCGGGGTGGACCGCGACCCCGGTGTCGCCGAGCATGGTCTCGGGGCGGGTGGTGGCGACCACGACGTGGCGGCCGCTGCCGTCGGCCAGCGGGTAGCGCAGCTCCCACAGGTGGCCGTTCTCCTCGACGGTGTCGACCTCGAGAT
>CAADGB010000513.1 GCA_900696455.1 uncultured delta proteobacterium | reverse complement strand
GGTCGGGCTGGCCGCCGGCGGCGCGCTGCCGGCGGTGCGCGAGCTGGGCGCGGTGTGGCGGCGGCCGACGCCCCCCACGGGCGGCGCGCCGCGGTGAGCCCGGCGCCGCCGCCGGCGACCCTGCGTCCGCTCGCCCTGGCCCTGGTCGCGACGCTGTTCCTGTGGCAGCTCCCGTTCGGCGGCTTCGTGCTCTACCCGTTCAAGCTGCTCGGCACCTGGCTGCACGAGGGCAGCCACGGCCTCGTCATGGCGCTCACCGGCGCCGGCTTCGATCGCATGGAGGTCTTCGCCGACGGCAGCGGCCTGGCCCACGGCCGGCGGCCGGTCGAGGCCTTCGCCCAGGGCGTCATCGCCTCGGCCGGCTACATGGGCACCCCGCTGTGGGGGGCGGCGCTCCTGGCCGCCAGCCGCACCGTCGCCGGCGCCCGCCGCGCCCTGGCCGCGGGCGGCGCGCTCATGCTGGCGTCCGCGATCCTGGTCGTCGCCAACCGCTTCGGGCAGGTCGCGCTGGGCGCCACCGGCCTCGCCATCGTCGGCGCCGCGATCCTGGTGCCGGCGCGGTGGACGCGGGTGCTGGCCCACGTCGTCGCCGCCCAGGCCTGCATCAACGCCGTGGTCGACATCCGGGTGCTATACCGGCCCACGCTCTACATCAACGGCCAGGTGGTCCGGGATTCGGACGCACACGTCATGGCCCAGGCCTCCCTCGGCACCGACGCGCCGTGGGCGGTGTGGCTGTGGGCCTCGCTGTGGCTGGCGTGGTCGCTGGCGCTCCTGTTCGCGACCTTCGTCGTCATCCGCCGCCGCGAGCTGGGCCCGGCCGGCGCGGTCCGCCCGTCAGTGGATGGCGGGGCGCTCGGCGCGGACCGTGGGCCGCTCGGTCCACGGTAGGGCCTCGAGGTGGAAGTGGTCGTGGTGGGCGTCGTCGTAGTCGGGTGACAGCACGAGGTGGAAGAGCCCCGAGCGCGCGAGCTGGCACTGCATCACCTTGAGGATGGCGCCGCCCTGGGTCGCGGGCTGGCCGAGGCAGTCGACGCGATCGCCCAGGCCCTGCTCGTAGTCGTCGATCACCGCCAGCGCGCCGAGCTCCTTGCCGACCAGCCGCGGCACGTCGATGGCGAGGCCGAACGAGTGCTTCGACGGCCGGCCGGTGCCGCGCACGGTGCGGCGGGAGTACGCCGAGCTCCACACCACCTGCTCGACGCCCAGCGCCCGCAGGTAGCTCCCGGCCTCGGCCAGGGACACCGCCAGCGAGCAGTCGATGACCAGCGGCGTGCGGTTCCCGGCGACGTAGGTGACGCCGCCCACGGGGCCGGTGATCTCGACCCCGATCGCGATGCCGGGGCGGGTCGCCGGGCGGTGGCTCACGCCGCGGGCGGTCAGCTCCGCCCGGCAGTGGTCGGCCGGCGAGGCGGCGGCCGGCGCCGCCGCGACGACCAGGCCGCCGAGCGCGACCGCGACGAGGACACACCCTTGCATGCCCCGAGGGTGCGGGGCCGGCGCGCGCCGTGTCAACTTTCCGCCCCTGCCGCCGGAGCGCGTGAGGGAATCACACGCTCTGGTCGATCGGTCGGTCCCGGCGAGGACGCCGGTGCCGACCTGAGTCGGAGCGGATCGCCGCGGCTGCGCCTCGGCTCGGGCGGCGGGCGCGCCGCCGGCGCCGGCCCGCGTCGCGGCCTAGGCCGTGCCCGGCTCGAGGAAGGAGCCGATGGCGCGGAACTTCTGGTAGCGCTGCTCGACCAGCTCGGCCGGGGACAGCGCGCACAGCTCGCGCAGGTGGGTCTTGAGCGCGGTGCGGACCTTGGCCGCGGTGACGGCGGGGCCGCGGTGGGCGCCGCCCGGCGCCTCGGCGATGATCTCGTCGCAGATGCCGAGCTGGACCAGGTCGGGCGCGGTCAGCTTGAGCTGGGCGGCGGCCTCGGGGACCTTGGCCGGATCGCGCCACAGGATCGACGCGCAGCCCTCGGGCGAGCTGACCGAGTAGATCGAGTACTCGAGCATGAGCACGCGATCGGCGACGCCGAGCGCGAGCGCGCCGCCCGAGCCGCCCTCGCCGATCACGATCGAGATGATCGGGACCTCGAGGCTGGCCATCACCTGCAGCGCCTTGGCGATGGCCTCGGCCTGGCCGCGCTCCTCGGCGCCCAGCCCCGGGTACGCGCCGGGGGTGTCGATGAAGCACAGGATGGGGCGGCCGAAGCGCGAGGCCATGCGCATGAGGCGGGTGGCCTTGCGGTAGCCCTCGGGCCGCGCCATGCCGAAGTTGCGGTGCAGGTTCTCCTTGGTGTTGCGGCCCTTCTGGTGGCCGAGCACCAGCACCTCCCAGGCGTCGAAGCGGGCCATGCCGCCGACGATCGCCGGGTCGTCGTGGAAGCTGCGGTCGCCGTGCAGCTCGGCGAAGTCCTCGGTGAGCAGCCGGACGTAGTCCAGCATGTACGGGCGGCCGGGGTGGCGCGAGAGCTGGACCTTCTGCTGCGCCGACAGCTCGGCGAAGATCTCTTTCTGCAGCTTGCGCGCCTTCTGGTCGAGCTTGCGGATCTCGGACGAGAAGTCGACGGTGGCGGTCGACAGGCCGCGCAGCTCGGCGATCTTCTTCTCGAGCTCGATGATCGGTCGCTCGAACTCGAGCACGAGGCGGTCGGAGGCGGGCGTCTCGGACATCAGCGGCCGCCGAGATACCGTCTGAGCGAATCCACGTCAACTGCGGCCGGGCTGTCCGCCCACCGGACACGGGGCTCCGGCCGGTACCAGGCGAGCTGGCGGCGGGCATAACGCCTCGAATTCCTTTTGATCAGCTCCACCGCCCGCGACAGGTCGGACCGCCCGGCGAGGTGCTCGTGGAGCTCGGCGTAGCCGATCGCCTGCTGCGAGCGCAGGGGCGGCTGGTAGCCGGCGGCGCGCAGGGCGCGGACCTCGGCGAGCAGCCCGGCGGCCAGCATGGCGTCGACGCGGGCGTCGATCGTCCGGTACAGGGCGTCGCGCGGCGGCGCCAGGCCGACCAGGACGTGGTCGTAGCGCGGCGGCACCGCGCGGTGGTCGTGGCGGCGCAGGTGCGCGGTCATGGTCTCGCCGGTCAGGCGGTGGATCTCGAGGGCGCGGATCAGCCGCTTGCGATCGTTGCGATCGATGCGGGCGGCGCGCTCCGGATCGATCGCCGCCAGGTCGTGCCACAGGGCGGCGGGGCCGTCGGCGTCGGCGCGGGCGTCGAGCTCGGCGCGCACCGCGGGGTCGGCGGGCGGCCCCGCGAACAGGCCGAGCAGGAGCGCGCGCACGTACAGCCCGGTGCCGCCGCACACGATCACCGGCCGCCCCCGCGCCGCGATCTCGACGATCGCGCGATCGGCCAGGGCGACGAAGCGCGCCGCGGTCATCTCGTCGTCGGGCCGCACGACGTCGAGCAGGTGGTGCGCGACCCCGGCGCGGGCGGCGAGCGGGAGCTTGCCGGTGCCGACGTCCATGCCGACGTAGACCTGCTGCGAGTCGGCCGACACCACCTCGCCGCCGGTGGCCGCCGCCAGCTCGACCGCGAGCGCGCTCTTGCCGGCGCCGGTCGGGCCGACCACCACGACCAGCCGCGGCCCCGACGGCCCCGACGGCCCCGACGCCCCCGACGACGCCGCCGCCGCCGCCGCCGCCGGGTCCGGCGACCGCTCGCTCATGTGCGGCCGAAGCGGCGCGCGAGCTCGGGCACGCCGATGCGCAGGAGCACCGGCCGGCCGTGGGGGCAGTGGGCGCGGAAGTCGACGCCGTCCATCTGCGCGAGCAGGGCGCGGGCCTCGTCGGCGCCCAGGGCGTCGCCGGCCCGGACCACCGAGTGGCACGCCACCGTCGCCAGCCCCCGGTCGAGCCGCTCCTCGACCGCCCGCGATCCGCCGCGATCGGCCAGCTCGCCCAGGAGCTCGCGCAGCACCTGGGTCGGGTCCTGGCGCAGCCCGGCCGGCACCGCCTTGACCGCCACCGCGCCGTGCCCGAACGGCTCGACGTCGAAGCCGACCGCCGCCAGCTCATCGCCGCCGTCGGCGACCACCGCCGCCTCGGCCGCCGGCAGCTCGACGGTGGTGGGGAACAGCAGGCGTTGGGTCGGGACCTCGCCCTGGTTGGCGCGCTCGCGCAGGCGCTGGAACGCGACCCGCTCGTGGGCGGCGTGCTGGTCGATGAGCACCAGCTCGCCGTCGCCCTCGCACACCAGGTACGTCCGGTCGAGCTGCCCCAGGAAGCGGAGCTGGGCGAAGAAGCCGGGGGCCGCGCCGAGGCCGCCGCTCACCGCCGGCGCGCCGGGCCCGGCGGCGGCGTCGCGCCACCGCACTTCCTGAAGTGGTTGCGTATCCGCGTCGCGCGCCAGGGCCGGCACCGCGCCGGCGGTTCGTGCGCCGGCCGCGGGGGCGCCGCCGCCGCCGTCGTCGTCGTCGTCGCTGATCGGGATCGGCACCGGCACCGGCACCGCACCCTCGACCGGTCCCGCCCCGGCGTCGCGCGCCGCCACCCGCGCTCGCACCCGCGCCCACGCCGCGCTGCCACCCTCGGCGGCGGCGCCGCCCACCGCGCTCCCGCCCAGGCCGAGCGACCCCTGCTCGGCCGGCCGGCCGCCCAGGCCGCCGACCGGGAACAGGGCGCGCAGGGTGTCGTCGGCGTAGCGGGCGGCCAGGTCGTCGGCCCGTCGCGGCGGCGGCGCCAGGCTGGCGACCGCGTGCATCCGCACCGACGACGACGCGGCCCGCCCGTCCTCGGCCAGCCACGGCGACGCCGCCACCCCCTTGCGCACCGTGTGGCGGACCGCCGCCGCCACCGTCGCCGGGTCCGAGAACCGGACCTCGAGCTTCTGGGGATGGACGTTGACGTCGATCTCGCCGCCGGGCACGTCGACCAGCACCACCGCCACCGGGTAGCGGCCGCGGGGCAGCAGCTCGCCGTAGCCCATGGTCACCGCCTGCAGGAGCGCGCGATCGCGGATCCAGCGGCGCCCGGCGAAGAGCTGGACGCCGCGCGACGTGGTCTGGGCGAGCTCGGGCGGGGCCAGGAACGCCCGCACCCGCACCCCCTCCTCCTCGTGCGCGATCGCGTGCAGGCGCTCGGCGAGGCGCCCGCCCAGCACCGCGCGCACGCGGGTCGCCAGCTCGCTCGGCCCGAGCTCGAGCGCGCTGCGGCCGCCGTGGCGGAGGCGGAAGCCGACCTCGGGGTGGGCCAGGGCCAGGCGCACCACGGTCTCGGTGACGTGGGAGGCCTCGGTCGCCTCGCCGCGCAGGAACTTGAGGCGGGCCGGCACGTTGTGGAGGAGGTCGGCGACCTCGACCGTGGTGCCGGGCGGCGCCCCGGCCACCGTCTCGTCGACGATCCGGCCGGCGACGACCTGGAGCCGGACCGCGACCTCGGCGCTGCGGGCCCGGGTGGTCAGGGTCAGCCGCGACACCGAGGCGATCGACGGCAGGGCCTCGCCGCGGAAGCCCATGGTGACCAGCGCGGTCAGGTCGTCCACCGCCCGCAGCTTGGAGGTGGCGTGGCGCTGGAGCGCCAGCCTCGCGTCGGCCGGCCCCATGCCGAGCCCGTCGTCGATGACGCGGACCAGGCGCCGGCCGCCGCCCTCGACCTCGATCGTGACGGTGCGGGCCCCGGCGTCGAGCGCGTTCTCGATCAGCTCCTTGACCACCGAGGCCGGGCGCTCGACCACCTCGCCGGCCGCGATCTGATCGATCACGTGGTCGGGCAGGACCCGGACGATCGGGGGCGCGTCCACCGACCCTGACGTACCACGCGTCTCCGACAGGCGGGAAGCCGCGCGGACCGCGACGCCGCCGGTTGCCCGCCCGCGCCTTCCTCGATAAGGTGTCGCCACCGTGTCGCCGCGAGCCCCCGACGAGACCCAGCGCCCGGGCGGGCGCGTCGTCGCGATCACCGGCGCCTGCACCTACCTGGGCACCGAGCTGGTGCGGCGCCTCGAGGAGGATCGCCGGTACGCCCGGGTCCTGCTCCTCGACGTCCGCGAGCCGCCGGTCCTCGCCGAGGGCGCGACCAAGGCCCGCTACTTCCCGATCGATCTGACCCAGCCCACCATCGACGCCGAGATCGCGACCCTGCTCGAGCGCGAGCAGGTCGACACCGTCGTCCACGGCGCGTTCCTCGCCCACCCCACCCACGCCTCGGAGTGGGCCCACGAGCTCGAGGACGTGGGCACGATGCACGTCCTCAACGCCTGCGCCGCCGCCCGCCCCGCTCGCTTCGTCATGATCTCGACGACGATGGCCTACGGCGCCCACCCGTCGAACCCCAACTTCCGCGACGAGACCGCCGAGCTCCGCGGCCACAAGGACTCGCGCTTCATCAACGACAAGGTGCGCGCCGAGAAGCAGGCCTTCCGCTTCGCCCGCGAGAACCCGGCGACCCGGGTCGCGACCCTGCGCATGGCGCCGCTGCTCGGCCCCACCGTCTCCAACCTGTTCACCCGCTTCTTCTCGCGGCCGGCGGCGCCGGTCATGGCCGGCCACGACCCGCTCCTGCAGTTCGTGCACGAGTCGGACGCGGCCTGGGCGCTCAAGCTCGCCGTCGACACCGACGTCGACGGCCCGTTCAACATCGTCGGCAAGGGCGTCCTGCCCTACACCACCGTGCTGGCCCTCATGGGCCGGGTGCCGGTGCCGATGCCGTACCTCGTCGCCCGCCAGGTGTCGAAGGCGCTGTGGGCGACCCAGGTCTTCAGCTCGCCGCCCAGCCTGCTCGACTACCTCCTGTACGTGTGCGTCGCCGACGGCAGCCGCGCCCGGCGCGAGCTCGGCTTCACCGCCCGCTTCTCGATCAAGCGCACGATCCTCGACTTCCTCGGCGTCCAGCCCGAGGACGGCGCCACCGACGTGGCCCGGGCGCAGGGCTAGCCCCGCCCGGAGTCGGCCCGAGCCCCCAGCCCGCAGCGAGACGATGAGCCAGCCCCCCCCCCCCGACGACCCGGGCGACCCGATCGAGCCCGCCGACCGCGACTGGCCCACGGTCGACGGCGCCCCCGACGCCTCGGCCGCGCCCGAGGCGGTGTGGCACGACGACGACATCTACCTGGGCGGCGAGGCGTCGATCTCGACGTCGGCCTCGGGCGACGGCGCCGCCGCCGACGACGACCGCGCCCGCGGCGACCGCTGGTTCAGCTCGCTCGACGAGACCTCCGACCCCGACGCCCCGATGCGCGAGATGGAGCGCCGGGTGGAGACCGGGCGGACCCCGGTCTACCCGCTCGACGTCCGCCGCCGCATCCCGCTCGAGTTCGTGTGGAAGCGGTGGCGGGCCCTGGCGATGCGCGGTCGCTCCGATGTCGTCGACGACTTCGGCCGCGATCCCATCGCCACCGCGCGCTGGGAGTGGGTGATCGACTTCCTCTACAGCCGCTGGTTCCGGGTCGAGGCCCAGGGGGTCGAGCACGTGCCGGCCCACGGCCCGGCGCTGCTCGTCGCCAACCACGCCGGCAGCCTGCCCTACGACAGCGCGATGGTCATGCACGCGGTGCGCAAGGACCACCCGGCCCGGCGCGACGTCCGGCCGCTGGTCGAGGACGCGGTCTTCCACCTGCCGTGGCTGGGCCCGCTCATGAGCCGCATCGGCGGCGTGCGCGCCTGCCCCGAGAACGCCGAGCGCCTCATCGCCAAGGGCGAGGTGGTGGCGGTCTTCCCCGAGGGCGTGAAGGGCATGGGCAAGCTCTACCGCGACCGCTACCGGCTGCAGCGCTTCGGCCGCGGCGGCTTCGTCAAGCTCGCCCTGCGCACCGGCGCCCCATCATCCCGGTGGCGGTGGTCGGCTCGGAGGAGGCGCTGCCGCTCCTGGCCCGGGTGACCTGGTTCGCGAAGACGGTCGGCATCCCCTACGTCCCGGTGACGCCGACCTTCCCGTGGCTGGGCCCGCTCGGCCTGGTCCCCCTGCCCTCGTTCCTGGCCACGCGCTGGAAGATCCGCTTCGGCGAGCCCCTCGACGTCGCCCGCGATCTCGGCCCCGAGGCCGCCGACGATCGGCTGCTGGTCGGGCGGCTGGCCGAGCAGATCCGGACCCGCGTGCAGACCATGGTCGACGAGCTGCGGTAGGGGCCGACGAACCGGGCCGGCGCCAGGCTCGCGGGCCCGGCGCCCGGGCCCGAACCAGGGCCGGCGCGGCGCCGCCCCCGTGGTAGACTGGCGGGCGAGCGGGATCGTCATGGACGACGGCGACGACCAGATCACCGAGCTGCTCGAGGTCGCGCGCGACCTCCTGGGCACCGGCGACGACCCGCGGGCGCTCGCCGAGGCCAACGTCGCCGTGAGCCGGGCGCTGGCGCTGTCGGTCGACGATCCCCGCGCCTGGCTGGTGAAGTGCCAGGTCCTGTCGGCCCAGGGGGATGACGCCGCCGCGCTGGCCGCCGCCGAGATGGCGCTGCGCCTGGCGCCGCGCCTGGCCGAGGCCCACTACTGGCGCGCCGCCGTGCTCGGCGACCTCGGGCACTTCCGCGACGGCCTGCGCGCCATCGACCGCGCCTTCGCCCAGCTCGCCGAGGACGACGGCTGGCTGCTCGAGGACCTGTACTACGAGAAGGCGACGATGCTCGAGGCGCTCGGCGAGCGCGAGGCCGCCCGCGCCACCTACGAGGCCGGCCTCGAGCGCTGCCCGTCGTCCACCCTCCTGCGCGCCGGCCTCGAGCCCCTGGCCAGCCCGCGCCGCGCCGCCCAGCTCAAGGTGCTGCGCGGCGGGCTGGCCTAGGGCCGAGCCCGGCCTAGGCCTGCGGCTGCGGGATGCGGACGACGAACACCGCCGGCAGGTCCGGGGTCTCCTCGACCGAGATCGTGCCGCCGTGGGCCTCGACCACCAGCCGGCAGAAGTAGAGCCCGAAGTCCTTGCCGAGGCGAGCGCCGGCCTGGCGGGCGGCGACCCGGTAGTCGCGCTCGAACACCGACGACCGCTCGGCCTCCGTCAGCGCCGGCCCGTCGTTGCCCACCGACAGGACGAGCGCGCGCGCGCGCATGGCGGCGGCGACCCGCACCCGGCCCCGGCGCGGCGCGTAGCGGACGGCGTTGTCGACGAGGTTCTGGATGACCCGGGCCAGGAGCCGGCCGTCCACGATCGGCGTGAGCTCGGCCGGGCAGTCGAGCTCGACGGTCAGCTCGCGGGCCTCGGCGTCGACCTGGCCCTGGGCCACCGCGGCCTCGACCTCGGGCCGCAGCGGCGTGATCACCGGCCGCACGGCGATCGTCCCCCGCTCGAGGGCGTCGACGTCGGCGATCGACTGCACCATGAGCAGGGCGCGGGTCGACAGCGCGATGGCGTCGTCGAGGCAGCGCCGCCCGGTCGCCCCGACCTCGACCGCCGCCAGCTCCTCGTGCAGCAGCCCGAGGTTGCCGGCCAGCGCCGACAGCGGGTTGCGCAGGTCGTGCACCATCGTCGCCAGGAGCGAACGGGCGCCGCCGGCGGGCCCCGCGTCGTCGTCGGCCATCAGCCGACGACCTGGTTGCGACCGGCGGCCTTGGCGGCGTAGAGGTTGTCGTCGGCGAGCTTGACGAAGGCCTGGGCGTCCTGGATCTCGGACGCCAGCGCCGCGACCCCGACCGAGACCGTCAGCGGGATGTCGGTGTCCTCGAACTTGAACGGCGTGCGCTCGCAGATGCGGCGGATCTTGTCGCCGAACTGCATCGCGTTGTGGTGGTCGATCTCGGGGAGGATGATCGCGAACTCCTCGCCGCCGTAGCGGGCCAGGATGTCCTCGCGCCGGATCCTCGACTTGATCACCGTGGCCAGGTGCTTGAGCACGTGGTCGCCGGCGAGGTGGCCGTAGGTGTCGTTGACCTGCTTGAACCGGTCGATGTCGAACATGATGAGCGACAGGTCGCGCCGGTAGCGCTGGGCCCGCCCGATCTCGCGCTCCAGCGTCTCCTGGAAGTAGCGCTTGTTGTAGATCTGGGTCAGGCCGTCGATGGTCGTGAGGCGGTAGATCTCCTCGTGGTACGCGTTCTCGATGTTGTTGCCGCTGAGGAACTTGAAGATGCAGCGGCCGACCTTGATGAAGTCGCCGTCGCGCAGCACGTACTCGTCGATGAGCTCGTCGTTGATGTAGGTGCCGTTGGTCGAGCCCATGTCGCGGAGCAAGATCGCGTTGCCGGTGTTCAGGATCTTGCAGTGGTTGCGCGACACCGACTCCTGATCGATCTGGATGTCGGCCTTGCTCGAGCGGCCGATGATGATCTGGGGCCGGGTCAGGTTGTACTTGCGCCCCAGATCGAGCCCGTAGATGACGACGAGGCACGCCTCCTTGGCGGCCGGCCGGTCACTGATCTTCGAGATCGCCGTGACCACCGTCTTGTTGCGGCCGGTGTCGCTCACGTGCTCCTGGAAAATTCTAACACCAGGCCGGCCCGCCGTCGCTCGCGCGACCGCGGGTTCCGGGGCGGCCGCGGGTAACGACGGGTCAGCGGGTGTCCTCGCTGCACAGCAGCCGATCGTCGGCCTCGCGCCGGCACACCAGGGTGTCGGTGAGGACGTAGCCGCCGCGGCGGAACTGGTACTCCTGCACCAGCACCCGCTTGCCGCCGCCCAGGTTCCAGTAGGCGCGCAGGGCCGGCCAGGCGCCGGCGGCCGCGCCCGGCAGCGGCTCCAGCACGGCGCCGGCCAGGGCGCCGGCGTAGCGGTCGCAGCCGGCGGCCTCGGTGCGGACGAAGACGTTCCAGTAGCAGTTGCCGTCGGCGGTGCACATCGTCTCGTCGGCGACCACCGCCTCGGGCGTGCCGTCGCCGTCGAGATCGCGGTCGGCGCGGCGGAAGCGCGGCGCGGCGCCGTGGACGCCGTCACCCTCGGGGTTGGCGCAGTCGCCGACGCGGACGGTCGGCACCGGGACGGTGGCGGCGCGCGGCGAGGCCGGCGCGCGCGTGCGGGTGCAGGCGGCGGCGAGCGCGGCGAGCGCGGCGAGCGCGACGAGGGCGGCTCGCGCCGCGCCGGCGCCGCGGGCGCGGCCGGCGCTGCAACCGCCGCGTCCCGCCTCACAGGACATACGGCCCTCCCGCGGTCGCCGCCGGCCGGCTCCGGGCCAGCTCCTCGTACCCGGCGCGGCCGAGCGCGGCGTAGGCCAGGCGCTTGGCCTCCTCGACCCCGGGCTGGTCGAACGGGTCGACGCCGTAGAGCGGCCCGGCGTAGGCGGTCGCGCACTCGAGCAGCACGAGCAGCGCGCCCAGCGCCGGCGCGTCGACGCGATCGAGGGTGAGGGTGCCGACCGGACGCCGCCGCCGCGCCAGCGACCCGATCGTGCCGCGGAGCTCCGCGTCGAGCAGCTCGCCCATGCCGCGGCCGGCCAGGTAGGCGTACTCGGGGCGGCTCTGCGCCAGCTCGCCGTCGGGGATCGCGAGCTCGGTCGCGCGCTCGCGCGCGGTCAGCATCAGCACGACCTTGTCGCGCGGCCCCTCGACGTAGAGCTGGAGCTGGGAGTGCTGGTCGGTGGCGCCGCGGGCGGCGATGGGGGTCGGCCCGGTCTCGATCACGCGGCCGTCGGTCGAGCGCTCCTTGCCCAGGCTCTCGGCCCAGAGCTGGCGGAACCAGTCGGCGGTGTCGTAGAGCGCGTCGACGTAGGCCATGAGCACGACCATGGGCCGCCCGCGCTCGCGGTGGTGGTGGTGGAGCAGCGAGGCCAGCAGCAGCGCCGGGTTGGTGGCCGGATCCTCGCCCAGGCAGCGATCGCGCATGGCGCGAGCGCCGTCGCACAGGCCGACCACGTCGAGGCCGGCCACCGCCGCCGGCAGGAGCCCGACCGGGGTGAGCACCGAGAAGCGGCCGCCGACGTTCGGCGGGACGTCGAAGGTGCGCCAGCCGCGGGCGGCGGCGGTGGCGCGCAGGGCGCCGGCGACCGGATCGGTGGTGGCCACGACGTGGTCGCGGGCGCGGGCGCCGAGCGCGCGCTCGAGGTGGTCGGCGACCACCAGGAGCTGGGCCGCGGTCTCGGCGGTGCCGCCGCTCTTGGTGACCACGTTCCACACCGTGCGCTCGGGGTCGCACACCTCGAGCACCGCGCGCATCGTGACCGGGTCGGCGGTGTCCGGGAACAGGAGCCGCCGCGGCATCCCCGGCGCCCGCGGGCGCAGGGCGTCGAGGGGGCGGGCCAGCGCCGAGTAGAGCGCGCGCGGCCCCAGCGACGAGCCGCCGATGCCGAGCACCACCATCGTGTCGATCTGGGGCGGCAGCGCGCGGGCGTAGTCGAGGCAGGCGCGGGCGGTGGCGCGATCGTCGGGCAGGGCGAAGAACCCGAGCTCGCCGCGGTCGCGGCGGGCCAGGATCTCGGCGCGGGCGGCGCGGGAGGCGGGCGCGAGCGCGGCGATCTCGGCGTCGGTGGGGCCGTCGGCGCCGAGCACGGCGGCCGTGAGCCCCGTCAGGTCGAGGGTGAGGGGGTGAGACATTGTGCGCCGAAGGTAGCGCAACCGCGCGAATCTTGCCGTGACCCCGGGGGATGCGCTAACCACGAGGGTCGATGGGCTCGCTCCGCCGCAACCTGCTGCTCGGGATCGGAGGCGCGGCGGCGGCGTTCGCCCTCACCCGCGGCGACGGCCCGGCGCCGGTGGCCGGCAACGTCGGCTCGGTCGAGCTGACGGCGACCCGGGCGACCGAGCTCTCGCCGCCGCCCCCGCCGCCGGTGGTCGATCCCACGCTGGTCCTCGAGCGGGTGGAGCGCCAAGGCGATCGCTACGTGGCGCCGACGCGGGACGGCCGCACCGCGGTGCTCACCCTCGACGTCCGCCTGCAGGAGGCCGCCGAGAAGGTGCTCGAGCGCGCCCGCGCCCCGCGCGCCGCGATCGTCGTGACCGATCGCGCCGGCCGCGTCCTCGCCCTCGCCGGCCGCCGCACCGCCGATCCCCGGGGCGGGCCCGACGGCGTCGTCGACCACACCCTCGCCCTCGAGCCGTGGGCGCCGGCGGCCTCGATCTTCAAGGTGGTCGCCGCCGCCGCCATGGTCGAGCAGGGCGCGCGCGGCAAGGACCGGGTCTGCTTCCACGGCGGCGTGCGGTCGGTGATGGAGTCCAACCTGACCGACAGCAAGCAGGACCGGCGCTGCGAGGACCTCAGCTACGGCCTCGCCTACTCGCAGAACGCCATCATCGCCAAGGTCGCGCACCAGCGCCTCGAGCCCGGCCAGCTCGCCGACGCCGCCGCCCGGTTCGGCTTCGGCCAGCCCCTGCCCTTCCCGGCCCCGGCGGCGTTCGGGACCGCCACCATCCCCGACGAGAAGGGCGTGCCCTTCGGCCGCACCGCCGCCGGCTTCGAGGGGGTGACGCTCTCCGCCCTGGGCGGCGCGGTGCTGGCCGGCACCGTGGCCGCCGGTGGCCAGGCGCCGGCGCCCACCCTGGTCGCCGGCTATCTCGATGGCGAGGAGCTGATCCCGGCCCCACCCGCCGGGGCCCCGCGCCAGGTGCTCGACGCCAGCGTCGCCGCCGAGGTCGGGGCGATGATGGCCGAGACCTGTCGCCGAGGATCGGCGGCCAAGGCCTTCGCCGGGCGCGAGCGCATCCCCGACGTCCAGGTCGCGGGCAAGACCGGCACGCTGAGCGCGCGCGACCCCGACTACATCCAGTACTCGTGGTTCGTCGGCTACGCGCCGGCCGACCGGCCGGAGCTGACGGTCTCGGTCCTGCTCGGCAACGCCGAGCTGTGGCACCTCAAGGCCCACACCGCGGCCCGCATGGTGCTGGCCGAGGGCCTGCGCCCGCGCCCCGGATCGTGATCCCGGTCGCGCCGGCCCTGGCCCGGGTCGCGGGCCAGCGTGGGACCGCGATCCGTGATCTGCCCGGCAAGATCGGGCACCGCCGCGCTGGCGCGGCGGCCGGGTCCGGATCTTGTGAGCGGACCTGCGGTATCATCACCGCGCTGTCCCAGGCATCGTCGCTCGCCCCCGGGGATCTACACCGACACCAGGCGTCCGCGGCGACCGATGGAGGAACCCGATGCTCGCCTCGACTCGACTGCTCACCCTCGTCGTCTCCACCTCGCTCCTCGCCGGCGGCCTCCTGGCCACCGACGCCGGCGCCCAGCCCCAGCAGCGCGCCGACGCCCTCAACGAGGAGGGCAAGGCGCTCCTGCGCGCCAAGAAGTACGCCGAGGCCAGCGACCGCTTCCGCCAGGCCATCGTCATGCTCCCCGACGGCCGCTACTACTACAACCTGTGCATGGCCCTCTACCACGAGGGCAAGCTGGGCGAGGCGCTGACCGCGTGCCGGGCGGTCGCCCCCAACGGCGGCAACGAGACCGCGGTCAAGGGCGCCAACGTCATCATGGACGAGCACATCAAGCCCAAGATGCGCGAGGCCGGCATCGACCCCGACGCGACGCCGACCACGGGCGGCGGCGGCGGCGGCGGCGGCGGTGACGGCGGCGGCGGCGGCGGTGATGGCGGCGGTGGCGACGGTGGTGGTGGCGACGGCGGTGGCGGCGGTGGTGACGGCGGCGGTGGCGGTGGTGGCGGTGACGGCGGCGGTGGCACCAGCGGCGGCGGCGGCACCGGCACCGCGGCCGACTCGTTCACGGTGGCGCCCCCGCCCTCCCTGTTCACGGCCGCCAGGCCGCCCGACCACGAGTACACCTGGACGCTCGGCGGCCAGCTCCTCGGCATGAACGCGTCGATCGGCGAGACCGGCACCTACGCCGAGTCGGCCGGCGGCTTCCGCTTCCTCGGCGACTACATGCTGTCGCCGAAGACCCGCCTCGGCGCCCAGGGCTACCTCGGCGTCACCTACGTCGACGAGGGCACCGCGATCAACAGCGACACCCTCACCATCTTCGACGTCGGCATCGCCGCCTACAAGCAGCTCTGCAGCAACCGCTGGTGCCTCAAGCCGCTCATCGGCGGCCACCTCGCCCTGATCCAGACCGGGGCCATGGCCGCGGTCTCCGACGAGGTGCGCATGGCCACGATCGGCATCCGCCCCGAGCTCGGCGTCGAGTACGCGCTCGGCACCCGGATGGAGCACGTCATCACCGCCGGCCTCGGCCTCAACATCTACCTGCCGGTGATGGGCGACTACGACACCGACCCGGCGGTCTACGGCCTCGACAAGTCGAGCGCCAACGGCTACTTCGCGATCGGCTACACCCACCGCTTCAACACGCCGCTGGGCTCGTCGCCGTTCTTCACCCTGCCGTGACGGGGCCGGCGCCGGCGACGAGCGCCCGCGCCAGCGGCGACGCCGCCAGCTCGTCGGCGGGCACCGGCCGGCCGAAGTAGTAGCCCTGCCCGGCGTCGTAGCCGAGGCCGCGCAGGACCTCGACCGCCTCGGCGGTCTCGACGCCCTCGGCGATGACGTGGAGGCCGAGGGCGTGGCCCATGTCCACCGCCGAGCGGAGGATGGCGCGGCTGTGGGCGTCGAGCGACATCGAGAACGAGCGATCGATCTTGAGCTCGTCGGCCGGCAGCTCGCGCAGGTAGGCGAGCGACGACTGGCCGATGCCGAAGTCGTCGATCGCCAGCCGCACGCCGGTGGCCTTGAGCGCGACCAGGTTGGCGATCGCCCGCCGCGGCTCGGCCATGACCCCGCTCTCGGTGATCTCGATGATGAGGCGGGCCGGCGGCACCGCGGCGGCGGCCAGGAGCGCCGCCACCCGCTCGGGCAGCCGCTCGTCGTCGAGGTCGCGGGTCGAGATGTTGATCGCGGTGGCGAGGTCGAGCCCGGCGGCGCGCCACGCCGCGCACTGGCCGATCGCGGTCTCCAGCACCCAGCCGGTCAGGGTCCGCACGTAGCCGGTGGCCTCGGCCAGGGGCAGGAAGGCGTCGGGGTAGAGCAGCCCGCGCGCCGGGTTGCGCCAGCGCACCAGGCACTCCGCGGCCTCGAGCCGACCGCTGGCCAGCTCGACCTTGGGCTGGTAGTGGAGCAGGAGCTCGCCCCGCGACACCGCCTCGTGGAGCTGGCCGCGGATCGTGCCGCCCGAGGCGACGGTGACGTCGTGGGCGTCGTCGAACGCGCCGGGGATGGGGCCGGAGCCCGCCCACTCCGCCGCCAGCCCGTCGGGCCAGGCCGCCTCGTCGACGAACGTGAGCGCGACCCCGCCGAAGCTGAGCGAGTCGCGATCGACCAGGGTGCGGCGACCGCCGCTCGCCAGGCGCTCGCCGTTGACGAAGACCCCGTTGCGCGCGCCGAGGTCGACCAGGTCGAGCACGCCGTCGGCGTGGACGATCTCGGCGTGGCGCCGCGACACCACCCGGTCGCGATCGAGGGGCGACAGGTCGATCGCGGGCACGGCGCCGTCGGCGCGGTTGCGCCGCCCCACCGGGTTGACCCGGCGGTGGATCGGGAACACCAGCTCGCCGACTACCAGCGCCGGACCGCTCGCCATGAGGCGCGCACTATAGCGCGGCCGCCGCCCGTCCCCGCGCGCCGGGCGCCGCGGCTCACAGCTCGTCGGGATCGAGCTCGCGATCGGCGCCGACCGCCACCCGCCGCTCCTCGTACCAGGCGGCCAGGCGGGGGAAGCTCTCGCCCAGGAACTCGGTGGTCAGGCGGGGCCCGGCCTCGCGCAGGAGCAGGCGCTCCATGTCGGCCTCGCCGCGGCCGCCCAGGGCCCAGGCCAGGAGCACGAGGTTGGTGCCGAACCGGCTGCAGCCGAGCGCGACCTTGGCCCACTCGAACAGCTCCTCGTCCGCGGGCAGGAGGCCGAGGTCGTGGGCCGAGAACGCGATGACCAGGTCGGTGAGCGCCAGCTCGAGGGCGAAGTAGTCGCCCCGCGGCGCCGCGTCGAGCTCGGCGCGGGCGGTGCGGGCGGCGTCGACCCGGCCCATGACCGCCAGGAGCTGGGCCCGGTCGAACGCGCACACCCAGTACATGGCGCGGCGGCGGCGCGGCCCGACCGAGCCGATGGCCCGGTCGTAGAGGGTGAGGGCGGCGTCGAGGTTGCCGCGCTGCCACTCGAGCTTGCCGCGCAGGTAGTAGAGGAAGGGGCGGAGCGGCTCGGCGACCCGGCCCTGCTCGAGGCGCTCGACCGCCGCCAGGGCGTCGTCGCGGCGGCCGGCCGAGGCCAGCACCAGGGCCTCGCGCGCCCGCCGCCACGCCCGGGTCTGACGCCACATCATGGCGGCGAACACCCCGCCCGACAGCAGGCCGACCAGCGGCCCGGCCAGCGCCGCCACCGCGATCACGCCCACGCCGGCGACGCCGCCCACCGCCGCCCAGGCGGCGAGCTGCTGCCGCCGCATCGCCTGCCCGCCCATGACCTGGCCGTGCTCGTCGAGGAGCAGGCCCTCGCCGGGGCGAGCGCTCGCCAGCGAGGTCGACACCCGCCAGGCCGGCTGGATGGCCTCGCCGCTGGTCAGGGCCGGCAGGGTCTCGGACTCGCTCGCCACGCCCCTCCAGTCTACGCGAGGCCGGGGCCGAAGCCGACCGTGAGGCGGCGTCGTCCGCGCGACCGCTTCAGCCGGTGCTCGAGCGCCAGCGCCTGACCGCGGCTGGCCAGCGGGCCGACCACCCGGCCGACCCGCCACGGCCGACCGGCCCGGGTGGCGCGCGCCCCGCCCCGCGCGAGGCCGTTGTGCTGGCGCAAACGGCGCGCGACGTCGACGGTCGAGCCGACGTAGGTCCGCCCGGTCGCCGAGACCAGCACGTAGACGAACCACACCCGCCGGTTGTACCGCCGCGCTGTGATAGGGTGCGCGGCGAAGGGGACGCCGCGAGCATCCCAGGACCATCCGGCCCGGGCGGGCCATGGAACCAACGGAGTAGCCCTCATGACGACCGGAAAGACCGCCAAGCTCATCCTCGCCGACGGCAAGGAGCACACCCTCCCCGTCACCGTCGGGTCGGAGGACGAGCACGCCATCGACATCCGCACGCTGCGCGCCGACACCGGGTACATCACGCTCGACTCGGGCTACATGAACACCGGCGCCACCACCAGCGCGATCACCTACCTCGACGGCGAGAAGGGCATCCTGCGCTACCGCGGCTACGACATCGAGGAGCTCGCCGAGCACTCGACCTTCGTCGAGACCAGCTACCTCCTGATCCACGGCCGCCTGCCGACCCAGTCGGAGCTGGCGACGTTCTCGCGCAAGCTCGTCTACCACTCGATGATCCACGAGGACATGCGCCACTTCTTCGAGGGCTTCCCGCCCGGCAGCCACCCCATGGCGGTGCTGTCGGCGATGGTGACCTCGCTGTCGGCGTACTACCCCGACTGCCTCGATCGCGACGCGCCGGCCGAGCTGCACATCACCCGCATCCTGTCCAAGGTCCGGACCATCGCCGCCTTCTCGTACAAGAAGACGATCGGCCAGCCGGTCATGTACCCGCGCAACTCGCTGTCGTACTGCGCCAACTTCCTGCACATGATGTTCGCGGTGCCGGCCGAGCCCTACGAGCCCGACCCGGTCATCGTCAAGGCCATCAACCAGCTCCTCATCCTGCACGCCGACCACGAGCAGAACTGCTCGACCTCGACGGTGCGCCTGGTCGGCAGCTCGGGCGCCAACGTCTACGCCGCGGTCGCCGCCGGCATCCTCGCCCTGTGGGGCCCGCTGCACGGCGGCGCCAACCAGGCCGTGATCGAGATGCTCGAGGTGATCGGCGATCCCAAGGGCCCCTACAAGGGCGACCACAAGAAGTTCATCGCCGAGGTCAAGGACAAGAAGTCCAACCAGCGGCTCATGGGCTGCGGCCACCGCGTCTACAAGAACTACGACCCGCGGGCCAAGATCCTCAAGAAGATGGCCGACGAGGTCCTGCAGCACCTCGGCGTCACCGATCCCATGCTCGAGCTGGCCAAGGGCATGGAGGAGGTCGCGCTCAAGGACGACTACTTCGTCTCGAAGAAGCTCTACCCCAACGTCGACTTCTACTCGGGCATCCTCTACCGCGCGATCGGCATCCCGACCCCGATGTTCACGGTCATGTTCGCCCTCGGCCGCATCCCCGGCTGGCTCGCCCACTGGAAGGAGATGACCGAGGACCCCACCTCCAAGATCGGCCGGCCGCGCCAGATCTACACCGGCTCGACCACCCGGCAGTACGTGCCGATCGAGCACCGCTCGACCTGATGCCGTCCGCGCCCATCGCGCAGCCGACCTCGAGCGCGGTGACGCAGGGCGTCCGCGTCACCGTGCGCGCCCAGTACCTGCCCGAGCAGTCGGCGCCGGGGCTGGAGCGCTTCGTCTTCGCCTACACCGTCACCATCGCCAACGAGGGGACGGCGCCGGTCCAGCTCCGCACCCGACACTGGATCATCACCGACGGCGCCGGCAAGGTCGAGGAGGTCAAGGGCGACGGCGTCGTCGGCGAGCAGCCCCGCCTCGCCCCGGGGCAGCGGTTCCAGTACACCTCGGGGTGCGTGCTCGGCACCCCGGTCGGGGCGATGCACGGCACCTACCAGATGTACCGGGACGACGGCTCGTGGTTCGACGCCGAGATCGCCGCGTTCTCGCTGGCGATGCCCCAGACGACCGATCGCAGCATGCTGAACTGACGGCGCCGGCCGTCCGGCTGGCGCCGCCTCCACCGGGCCTCCGCCTGGCGCCGGTCGCGCCGGTCGCGGGCATCGGTCAACGATTCCGGCCACATGCCCCCCTCACCTCGCGCGGGTGATCAGATCGTGCAAAGCTTGCCGCGGGGTTCCGGGTCCAAGCCCATGACCATGACGCCAGCACAGCGCGAGGGCGAGACCGCCGCCCGCCTGGTGGCCGCCGCCAAGGCCGGCGACGCCCAGGCGTTCGAGGAGCTCGTCCGCCGCTACCGCAAGCGCATCTTCGCGCTGGCGCTGCACCTCACCGGCACGCCGTCGGACGCCGACGACATCGCCCAGGACGTCTTCATGCGCGCCTACCGCGCCCTCGATCGCTTCGAGGGCCGGAGCGAGTTCTTCACCTGGGTCTACCGCATGGCGGTCAACCGCTCGCTCAACGTGCGCCGCGACCAGGGCCGGCGGGCCGAGGATCCCCTGCCCGACACCGCCGACGATCCGCGCATCGAGTACGCGATCTCGGTCGACGCCGGCGACGACCCGGCGCGGGCCGCCGAGCTGCGCCAGACCTACGCCCGCCTGCTGCGCGGCCTCGACGCCCTGCCCGCCGAGATGCGGACCACCGTCGTCCTGGTGGTGCTGCAGGGCATGTCGCACGGCGAGGCGGCGGTGGTCCAGAAGTGCAGCGAGGGCACGATCGCCTGGCGCATGCACGAGGCGCGGGCGCGCCTGCACCAGAGCATGAACCCGGATCGCGTGCGCAAGCGGCGCGCGCTGTCGGCGGAGCTCGAGGGCCTGCTGTCGGAGCTCGGCCTGCCGGTGCTCGCGCCCGGGCGGGCGTAGCGCCGATCACGGCACGGCGCGTCGCGATCGGCGGGGCGGGGCCTCGCCTCACGCTCCCACCGCTTGAGGCGACCCGCGCCTGCCTCTAGGATGGCGCCGTCATGCGCCACCACCTCGCCTCCCTGTTCGTCGCGCTCGGCGTCGTGGCGGGCGCCGGGGCCTGCTCGCTGGTCACCGTCCAGCAGGAGCCCTTCCCGCCGCTCGAGATCCGGGCCACGCGCCCCGAGGCGCCGCCGCCCAAGGTCGTGCTGACGGCGTCCAACATCCAGATCCACGACAAGGTCCAGTTCGAGCTCGGCTCCGCCAGGCTGCTGGCGGTCTCGTCCCCGCTGCTCGACGCCGTGGCCGACGTCATGCGCGACAACCCGCAGATCGAGGTGGTCGAGGTCGCCGGGCACACCGACGCCTCGGGCGGCGCCAAGCGCAACCGCGAGCTGTCGCAGCAGCGCGCCGAGAGCGTGCGCCAGTACCTCCTGTCCAAGGGCATCGCCAAGGGTCGACTGACGGCGAAGGGCTACGGCCCCGATCGCCCCATCGCCGGCAACGACACGCCCGAGGGCCGCGAGGCCAACCGCCGGGTCGAGTTCGTGATCGTCAAGCAGGGCCCCAAGAAGACCCTGGTGCAGGAGGACTGAGATGCGCGCCCCCCGCCCCACCGTCGGCCTCGCCCTCGCCCTCGTCGCGATCGCCACGCTCACCACCGCCGGCTGCAGCCGCACCGGCACCGGCGGCGCCGTGCGCACCGACATCGCCGCCCGCATGCAGACCATCCAGGCGCCGGTGCAGATGTGCTACGCGGTCGCGCTCGAGCGCAACCGACGCCTGCGCGGCATGCTCGTGCTGTCGTTCCGGGCCGCGCCCGGCACCGGGCAGTTCGACCAGATCGTCGTCACCCGCGACGAGGTCGGCGACGAGCAGGTCCGCACGTGCGTCGTCGACGCCGTCGGCCAGCTCAAGCTCGAGACCCCGCAGAAGACCGCGGTGACGGTCAGCTACCCGATCAACTTCCAGCCCGCCAACTGAGCCGCCCCGCGTCGGCCGGGCCACCGCCCCCGTCGGCCGAGCCACCGCCCCGAGCCACCGCCCCGAGCGCCCGAGCCACCGCCATGACCACGCCCACGCCCACGCCCAACCGCGCCCCCACCCACAAGGACGTCGACCTCCACCGCCTCGCCGGGCTGGGCATGGAGGTCGAGGAGCTCGCCAGCGGCGGCCCGCTCACCCCCGACCGGATGCTGGCGCTGGCCGAGGAGCAGGGCAAGCCGGTCAGCCACTACTACGCCGCGGTGGCGCTGGCCACCGAGCTCGAGCTGCCGGCGGCGCCGGTGACCGCGGTGTTCTGCGCCGGCAAGTGCCAGAGCTGGGGCGCCCTCGACGCCATCGACCGCGCCGCCAGCGAGTGGGAGCGCCGCGGCGGCGGCTTCGCGATCGGCGTCCGCACCTGCCTCGACCGCTGCGCCGACGCGCCGGTGTGTCAGCTCCGCACGCCGGCCGGCACCGCGACCCTGGTGCGGGTCAAGCCCGACGACGTCGCCGCCGCGCTGGCCGACGCCCTGGCCTGATCGGGCGCGCGCCTCGCCACCTGGCCCGGGTGCGCCCCGGGGCGGGAATGTGGCGCCAGGACGGGCGGTTGTACGGTGGCTCCGGGCCCGGCTCGGCGCTAGGGTTGGCCCGCTCCGTGCTGCGCCTCAACGCGATCAACAAGTACTACCAGGTCGGCAGCCACCGGCTGCACGTCCTGCGCGACGTCGACGCCGAGATCGAGGACGGCGAGCTGGTGTCGATCATGGGCGCGTCGGGCTCGGGCAAGTCGACCCTGCTCAACATCCTGGGCATCCTCGATCGCTACGACGGCGGCGAGTACTGGCTCGGCGACACCCTGGTCCGCGACCTGTCCGAGACCCAGGCCGCGCGCTACCGCAACCGCTTCATCGGCTTCGTCTTCCAGTCGTTCAACCTGCTGCCGTTCAAGACCGCGCTCGAGAACGTCGCCCTGCCCCTCTACTACCAG
The DNA here is from genome assembly GCA_900696455.1 of uncultured delta proteobacterium. Lineage (GTDB taxonomy): Bacteria > Myxococcota_A > Polyangia > Haliangiales > Haliangiaceae > UBA2376. Next base: position 4,161 of record CAADGB010000513.1, on the reverse strand, counting down.
GGCGTGTCGCGACGGGCCCGCAACCGCACCGCGATGCAGTACCTGGAGCGGGTCGGGCTGGCCGAGTGGGCCGAGCACCGGCCCAACGAGCTGTCGGGCGGGCAGAAGCAGCGGGTGGCGATCGCGCGCGCCCTCATCGGCAAGCCCAAGATCATCCTCGCCGACGAGCCCACCGGCGCCCTCGACTCGGCGACCAGCCTGCAGATCATGGACCTGCTGGGCGAGATCCACGCCAGCGGCATGACCGTCATCGTCGTCACCCACGAGGCCGAGATCGCCGCCCGCACCCAGCGCGTCATCCGCCTGCGCGACGGCAAGATCGAGGCCGCGGCGTGAGGGCGCGCGGCGGCAGCCCGCGGCGCGGACGGCCCGCCCGGTCCGGCCGACGGTGGAGGCCCTGAGATGTTCTCGGCCGACCGCTGGTACGAGGTGCTGTCGACGCTCGGCCGCAACCCGCTGCGCTCGATCCTGACCGCCCTCGCGATCGCCTGGGGCATCTTCATGCTGGTGCTGCTCCTCGGCATGGGCCGCGGCCTGCGCAACGGCACCGAGAAGGCGTTCGCCGACGACGCCGCCAACAGCGTCTGGATCTTCGGCGGCAGCACCTCGCAGCCCCACGCCGGCCTGCCGGTCAACCGCCGCATCGTCTTCGACAACGGCGCCTACGACGCGCTGCGCGGGGTCGACGGCGTCGACAAGCTGACCGGCCGCTTCTTCGCCCGCGGCGCGATGTGGGGCAACGAGCTGCAGACCCGGGTCGGCGCCAAGGTCTCGTCGTTCGACGTCCGCTCGGTGCACCCCGACCACCAGCACCTGGAGAAGACGATCGTCGTCGCCGGGCGCTTCCTCAACGATCGCGACCTGGCCGAGAAGCGCAAGGTGACGGTGATCGGCGAGCCGGTCGCCGAGTTCCTGTGGGGCCACACCGACGTCATCGGCCAGACCCTCGCCATCAGCGGCGTGTCGTTCACGGTGGTCGGCGTCTTCACCGACGAGGGCGACGCCGGCGAGCTGCGCAAGCTCTACATCCCGATCACCACCGCCCAGCTCGCCTTCAACGGCGCCGACCGCGTCAACATGCTGATGTTCACGGTCGGCGACAAGGGCGTGGGCGAGACCGCGGCCCTGGTCGAGGAGGTCAAGGCCCTCCTCGCCGAGCGCGAGCGTTTCCACCCCGCCGACCCGCAGGCGGCGCGGATCCGCAACAACCTCGAGCAGTACGCCACGTTCCAGGAGATCTTCTGGATCCTCGAGCTCATCATCGGCGGGCTGGGGGCGCTGGCCCTGGTCGCCGGCATCGTCGGCGTCTCCAACATCATGATCGTCGCCGTCAACGAGCGCACCCGCGAGATCGGGGTGCGCAAGGCGCTGGGCGCCACCCCGACCACGATCGTCGGCACGATCCTCCAGGAGTCGCTGTTCCTCACCACGGTCGCCGGCTACCTCGGCCTGGTCGCCGGCGTCGCCCTGCTCGAGGTCGTGTCGTCGCTGGTGCCGGCCAGCGAGTACTTCGCCAACCCCCAGGTCGACCTCCAGGTCGCCCTCATCGCCAACGGCGTCCTGATCGCCGCCGGCGCCGTGGCCGGGTTCTTCCCGGCCCTCACCGCCGCCCGGCTCAGCCCGGTGGTCGCCATGCGCGAGGGGGCCTGAGGTGGCCGACCTCGACGCCTTCTTCGAGATCGCGCAGAGCCTGGGCCGGCACAAGCTGCGGACCGCGCTGACCGCGCTCGGCGTCTTCCTCGGCATCTTCATCTTCGTGCTCATGAGCGGGCTCGGGCCCGCGCTCCAGGGCGCGGTGCAGAAGCGGATGGCCGGCTTCGCCACCAACGCGGTCTTCATGTGGGGCCAGCGCACCTCGATGCCCCACGCCGGCATGCAGCCCAACCGTCCGGTGCGCTTCAAGAACGACGACATCGCGCCGCTGTCGCGGCTCGAGGGCGTCGAGCACCTGGCGCCGCGCAACCAGCTCGGCGGCTTCCGCGCCGGCGCCGTGGTCAAGCGCCACGGCAAGACCGGCAGCTACCAGGTCGCGGGCGACTACCCGGCGTTCCAGTACATCCAGGTCCCGCTCATGCGCGCCGGCCGCTACATCAACGACCGCGGCCTCGTGGAGCGGCGCAAGGTCGCGGTGATCGGCGAGGAGGTCGCCCGCGGGCTCTTCGCGCCCGGCGAGGAGCCCATCGGCGGCGCCATCGAGGTCAACGGCATCCACTTCGAGGTGGTCGGGGTGTTCGGGACCCGGGCCCAGGGCCAGCAGGGCGACCAGCAGGTCCGCGCCGTCCACGTCCCGTTCTCGACCTTCCAGCAGGCCTTCCACTTCGGCGACCACGTGTCGTGGTTCGCGATGACCGCCCGCCCCGGCGTCGACGGCGCCGACCTCGAGCGGCGGGCGCGGGCGCTCCTCGCCGAGCGCCACAAGCTCGCGCCCGACGACGAGCTGGCGATCGGGTCGTGGAACGCGGCCAAGCAGTTCGCCAAGCAGGGCACGCTGTTCCTCGCCATCCAGGTCATCCTGGTCCTGGCCGGCTTCCTCAGCCTCCTGGCCGGCGCCATCGGCGTGCTCACGATCCTGCTCATCACGGTGCGCGAGCGGACCAAGGAGATCGGCGTGCGCAAGGCGCTGGGGGCGACGCCGCGCTCGGTGGTGGCGATCGTGCTCGCCGAGGCCATCATGCTCACCGCCGCCGCCGGCTACGTCGGCCTGGTGGCGGGAGTCGCGACGATCGAGCTCGCCAACTGGCTGTTCGTGCGCTTCCAGGTCCCGCTCGGCGACATGCACGTGTCGCTCGAGTTCGCGGCCATCGCCACCGTCATCCTGATCGTGGTCGGCGCCGTCGCCGGCCTCATCCCCGCCCTCCGCGCCGCCGCGATCCAGCCGATCGAGGCCCTGCGCGACGAGTAGCCGCCCTCCCCGCACCCGAGATCCGCCCATGAAACGCGCCCTGCCCGCCCTCATCGTCCTCGGCTGCGTCCTCGGCGCCGCCGGCACCTTGTGGTTCCTGTGGTCCAAGTCGAAGAAGCCGCCGCCTCCCACCCGGGTCGAGAGCCCCGAGCTCAAGGACCTGGTCAAGAAGACGGTGGCGACCGGCGCGATCGTCCCGCGCGAGGAGGTCGAGATCAAGCCGCGGGTCTCGGGGGTGATCGAGGAGCTGTTCGTCGAGGCCGGCGCCGAGATCAAGGCCGGCGACCCCCTCGCCCGCCTCCGCATCGTCCCCGACGCCGCGTCGCTGCAGCGCGCCGAGTCCGGCGTGCAGGCGGCGCGCATCGCCCACGACAACGCCCGGCGCGCGCTGGAGCGGGCGCGCGGGCTGTTCGCCCAGGGCGTGATCGCGGAGGCCGAGCTCGCCCGCTACCAGACCGACCTCGCCCTGCGCCAGCAGGAGCTGGCGTCGGCCGGCGAGAGCCTGCAGATCGTCAAGGAGGGCCAGGGCCGGAGCGGCGGCAAGGTCTCGAACGTGGTCGTGACCTCGACCGTCAACGGCATGGTCATCGACGTCCCGATCAAGGTGGGCGCGAGCGTGATCGAGTCCAACACCTTCAACCCCGGCACCACGGTGGCGGTGGTCGCCGACATGAGCGACATGATCTTCCAGGGTCACGTCGACGAGAGCGAGGTCGGCAAGATCGAGGTCGGCATGCCGCTCGACATCAAGATCGGCGCGCTCGAGAAGGAGACCTTCGCCGGCAAGCTCGAGCACATCGCCCCCAAGGGCAAGGTGGTCGATGGCGCGATCCAGTTCGAGATCAAGGCCGCGGTCACCCCCAAGCCCGGCGTCTTCGTGCGCGCCGGCTACAGCGCCAACGCCGACGTCGTCCTCGACCGCCGCACCCAGGTGCTCGCCATCCGCGAGGCCCTGGTCCAGTACCAGGACGACAAGGCCTTCGTCGAGGTCGAGACCGCCCCCAGGACCTTCGCCCGCCGCGAGGTCAAGCTCGGCCTCTCCGACGGCATCCACACCGAGGTGCTCGAGGGCGTGAGCAAGGACGACAAGCTCAAGCAGCCCGCCACCGCCGGCCCGCCCTCCATGGCCCAGCAGCGCCGCGGCGGCCCGGGCAGCGTCTGGATGACGCGGATGGGATCGCCGAAGGTGCCCGGCACCGAGGTGAGCTGCTGGCGCTGCAGCGTGCGCCTGGTGACCTCGAGCACCTCGCGCTCGCCCT
>CAADGB010000512.1 GCA_900696455.1 uncultured delta proteobacterium | reverse complement strand
GGTGCCGGCGGCCCGGCGCTCGGCCCGGGCGCCGACGACGGCGTGGCGGCGGCGACGGCCGCGCCGCCGCGATCGCTCGCGCGCCCCGCGGCCCCGGTCGCCGCGCTCGATCCGGCGATGCTGTCGGCCGCCGCCCTGCGCGAGGCGCTCGCCCGCTACCAGGCCGAGTCGCGCTACCCGCCCGACTCGCACCTCCACGACGAGGCGACCGCCGGGCAGCGACCGGCGTGGAACCAGCCGTTCGCGATCGAGGTCGCCCTCGACGACCGCCCCGGCAGCGAGACCGTGGTGCGGTTCGTCCCCGATCGCCACCACGTCGAGTTCGGCGAGGCGCTGACGGCGACCCTCGAGGTGGTCGCGCGCGCCGAGCCGGCCCGCCGCCTCCCGGTCACGATCCACTCCGCGGTCGTGATCGCCGCCGGCGCCGGGCGCACCGGCGTCGCCTTCGCGCTGCGCGACGACGGCGGCGCGGCGGATCGGGTCGCCGGCGACCACCTCCACAGCGGCCGCCTGGTGCCGGCCCAGCACGAGGAGCTGGCGACGGCGCGGCGGGTGCGGGTGCAGGCCCACGTCGAGGCCGGCGGCGTCGAGCGCCTGGTCGACCTCGACTTCACCTACACGCCGCGCCCCCTGCTCGAGCTGGTCGGGCCCCACGCCGCCGCCGCCGGCGGCGGCCTCACCGTGACCCTCGACCTCGAGGTCCACGAGCCGGGCGCCTACGCCTTCGCCGCCGACGTCGCCGCCGGCGATCAGCCGGTGGGCGGGATGACGCCGCCGTGGACCGAGCTCGCCGCCGGCCGGCAGCGGGTCGAGCTGGCGCTGTTCGGCAAGGTCCTGCACGACCGCGGCCTGCCCGGCCCCTACACCATCCGCAACCTGCGCGCCGAGCGCCGGGCCGACGCCGCCGAGGTCGAGGCGTGGTGGAGCGACCCCCGCGAGCTCGTGACCGAGGCGTTCCCGCTGGCGGCGTTCTCCGCCGCGGCCTGGGACGGGCCCGAGCGCCGCGAGATCATCGCCACGCTCGAGCAGTCGATCGTCGAGCAGGAGGCGGCCGAGCGCACCGCCCGGCGCTGACGCCGGCCCGGCGCCGCGCCGCCGCGCGCGGTCAGCGCCGGCGCAGCAGGCCCCAGGCGCGCAGGCGGGCGAGCAGGGCGCCCCGCGACATCCCGAGCCGGCGCGCCGCCTCGCTCTGGTTCCCGCCCGCCGCCTCGAGCGCGGCGACGATGCGCGCCCGCTCCAGCGCCTCGACCTCGTCGCGGAGCCCGGGCGACGAGCCGGGCGGCGGCGGCGCCGCCGCCGGCGGCACGGTGGCGGCGGCGCGCCGCTCGCCCAGCGGCAGGTGCGCCGGCGAGATCGGCCCGACCCCGCACACCACGACCGCCCGCTCCATCGCGTTGCGCAGCTCGCGGATGTTGCCCGGCCAGGCGTGACCGGCGAGCGCGGCCAGCGCGGCGGCGGTGATCTCGGGCGCGGGGCGACCGAGCCGACCGGCGGCGTCCTCGACGAAGCGGCGGGCCAGCGGCACCAGCTCGTCGGGCCGCTCGCGCAGCGGCGGGATCCGGATCGTCATGCCGGCCAGCCGGTAGTAGAGGTCCTCGCGGAACCGCCCGGCCGCGACCTCGGCGTCGAGGCTGCGGTGGGTCGCCGACACGAAGCGCACGTCGACGGTGCGGGCCCGCAGCGCGCCCAGCCGCATGACCTCGCGCCGATCGAGGACCCGCAGCAGCTTGGCCTGCGCCGACGCCGGCAGCTCGCCGATCTCGTCGAGGAACACCGTGCCGCCGTCCGCCGACTCGATGAGCCCGGGCTTGGCCGCCGCCGCCCCGGTGAACGCGCCTCGGTCGTGCCCGAACAGCTCGCTCTCGAGCAGGCGGTCGGGCAGCGCGCTGCAGTTGAGGCGCAGGAGCGTGCGCGGCGCCCGCGCCGAGCGGCGGTGGATCTCCTCGGCGCAGACCTCCTTGCCGACCCCGGTCTCGCCGAGGATGAGGACGCTCATCTCCGAGCGCGCGACCTGCTCGATCTCGGCGGCGACCTCCTGCATCGCGCGCGACGCGCTCGCGTACCAGCCCTCGTGGGCGTCGAGCAGGGCGCGGCCGGAGCCCGGGGTCCGCCGCTCCGCGCGCGGCGCCGCCGGCGCCGACGCCGACGCGGCCGGGACCGCCGACGCCGACGCCGGCGCCGCCGCCGCCGCCGCCGGGACCGACGGCGCCGAGGCTGCGGCCACGACCGGCAGCGCCACCGCCAGCCGCACCAGCACGCTGCCGATCTCGATCGCGTCCCCGATCCCCACCGACGCCACCTCGCCCGGCCGCAGCGGCACCCCGCGCACGAACGTCCCGTTGCGCGAGCCGAGATCCTCGAGCGTGATGCTGGCGCCCAGCCGCAGCCGCGCGTGCTCGCGCGACACCGAGTCGTGGTCGATGCGCACCGCCGCCCCGCGCGACCGCCCGATCACGACCTCGCCGTGCTCGGGCAGCGGCTCCTCGGCCACGGCGTCGGGCAGGACGACCTCGAGCACGAGCGCCCGCGGTCCCCGGTCCGACAGCGGCGTCGTGACGTCGTCGAGGGCCATCCGCCGGCAGGTTCGGCGCCCGCGCCCGGGCTTGTCAAGGCGCGCCGCCACCGCCGCGCCCCTCCCCTGGCCTCGGCTGCGCCCCGGCTCAGCGCCTGTCATCGAATCGATGCCAGGCTCGCTCTCGATCGATCGACCTCGCCCGCTGACGGGCTCGTCCGATCTCCTCCGGACCAGAGCCGCACCGCTGCGCTCGGCTCAGCGCCTGTCATCGAATCGATGCCAGGCTCGCTCTCGATCGATCGACCTCGCCCGCAGACGGGCTCGTCCGATCTCATCCGGACCAGAGCCGCCTCGCTGCGCTCGGCTCAGGGCCTGTCATCGAATCGATGCCAGGCTCGCTCTCGATCGATCGACCTCGCCCGCAGACGGGCTCGTCCGATCTCCTCCGGACCAGAGCCGCCTCGCTGCGCTCGGCTCAGCGCGCGCAGCTCGCCACCGGTACCTCGCGGGCGATCGCGCCGGCGCGGTCGAAGTGGACCAGCGCGTGGCCGCCGGGGGCGCGGGCCAGGGTGACCAGCGCGCCGTCGGCGGCGCGGGCGACCCCCGCCGGCCCGAAGCGGCCGTCGCTGGCCTCGAGCGCCTGCAGGCAGGCCGCGGTGATCGTGCCGTCCTCGATCGCGAACTCCAGATCGACGTCGACCGGGTCGAGGAAGAGGTCGCGCTCCTCGAGGCTGCACGGCGCCGGCCGCCCCAGCCGGCGGTGCCACACCGTGGTCGTGCCGGCGCGGGTGTCGACCACCAGCACCCGGACCAGGCGGTGCTCGACGAACGCGACCTCGTGCGCCGACAGCGTCGAGACCGTGCCGTTGTAGAGCTCGAAGTCGCCGGGGGCCTCCTCGCTGCCGTCCGGATCCCGGACCATGCCGAGGTAGCGGCCGTCGCGGGCGTAGGCGTGGACGTCGGCGTGGGGCCCGGCGTCGAGGTCGGCGATGAAGACCACGTCGCCGACCACCCGCGGCTCGGCCGGGCTGGCGCCGGGCCCGTCGTCGCGCTCGCCCGGCGGCGGCCGCGTCACCCGCCGCTTGCCGGCGTCGAACAGGTGCCACTCGTCGTCGGGCCCGATCGCCGCCGCCACCTGCTCGCCCACCGCCAGGATCAGCACCGGGTCGTCGGCGGCGCCGCCCGGCTCGCCGGGCACGCAGTAGCCGCGCGCGCACAGCCCGGCCTCGGTCCAGGTCGCCGGCTCCGGCTGCCCGCGCCCGGGCTCGGCCACCAGGTCGGCCCGCGCCAGCGCCCCGGTCGCGAGGTCGACGAGCCAGCAGGCGTCGGGCCGCCACGCCCCGCTGCCGCGGTCGTCGAGCCGCTCGCGGCACACGTGGGCCTGCCCTCCCGCCGTGACCAGCCCGAGCCGCTGGCCCTCGGCCACCGCCGGCAGGCACGCCGGCGCGCCGCCGCCGACGACGTCGGTGCCCCCGCCGCTGCCGCCCCGCCCGCCGCAGGCCCCCACCGCCGCCGCCGCCGCCGCCAGGATCGTCGCCACGAGCAGGGTCCGCGCCATCGCCGGCAGGGTACCACGCCGTGCTAGCGTCGCCGCGTGCGCGTCCTCGCCCGCCTCGGCCTCGATCGGCGCGAGCTGCGGGCGTGGGCGGCCTACGACTGGGCGAACTCGGCCTTCATCACGGTCGTGGTGTCGGCGGTCTTCCCGATCTTCTTCGTGAAGGTCGCCGGCGCCGACCTGGCCGAGACCGAGGCCAGCCGCCGCTTCACGATCGCGACCACGATCGCGCTGGCGCTGTCGGCGGTGCTGGCGCCGGTGCTGGGCGCGATCGCCGACCGGGCGCCGGTCAAGAAGCGCTTCCTGCTCGCGTTCTCGGCCCTGGGCGTGCTCGCCACCCTGGCCATGACCACGATCGACCGCGGCGACTGGCTGTGGGCGCTGGTCCTGTTCGGCGTGGCCAACCTCGGCGCCAACGGCGCCTTCGTCTTCTACGACGCGCTCCTGCCCCACGTCGCCCGCCCCCACGAGGTCGACCGGGTGTCGACCGCCGGCTACGCGCTGGGCTACCTGGGCGGCGGCCTGCTGCTGGCCGCGCTCGGCGCCACCGGCCTCGGCTCGATCGGCCTCGTCCACCTCGCCTTCGCCATCACCGCGGTGTGGTGGGCGGCCTTCGCCATCCCGCTGTTCCGCCACGTGCCCGAGCCGGCGCTGCCGCCCGAGCGCCGCGCCCGCGGCCTGGCCGCGCTCCGCGCCGCGTTCACCGACCTGCGCGCCACCTACCGCGAGCTCCGCCGCTTCCCCCAGGCCGCGCTCATGCTGGTCGCGTTCCTCATCTACAACGACGGCATCGGCACGATCTACCGCATCGCCGTGGTCTACGGCGCCGAGCTCGGGCTGGACACCAGCTCGCTCATCACCGCCCTGGTCGTGGTCCAGTTCGTCGGCATCCCCGCCACCTTCGCCTTCGGCGCGCTGGCCGGCCGCATCGGCACCCGCGCCGCGATCCTGCTCGGGCTCGCGGTCTACGCCGGGGTCAGCGTCTACGGCTACTACATGACCACCGCCACCGACTTCTTCGTGCTGGCGGTGATGGTCGGCCTGGTCCAGGGCGGCACCCAGGCCCTGTCGCGCTCGCTGTTCGCCTCGATGATCCCGCGCCACCGCTCGAGCGAGTTCTTCGGCCTGTTCGCCGTGTTCGAGAAGTTCGCCGGCATCGCCGGCCCCGCGATCTTCGCCGGCGCCCAGACCCTGTTCGGCTCGAGCCGCCCCGCGATCCTCTCGATCATCGTCTTCTTCGCGGTCGGCGCGCTCCTGCTCACCCGGGTCGACGTCGCCGCCGGCCGCGCCGCCGCCGCGGCCGCCAACGCGGCCGCCGGCGGGGCCGCCAGCGGGGCCGCGAACGGGGTAGGATCGGCCGAGGGGGATCCCGCATGACCGTCGAGAAAGAGTTCCTGGGCGGCCGCAAGGGCCGGATGTGGACGTACCTCATCCTGCTCGCCCTGCTGGTCGTCGGCGCGCTCGTCGCCAACCTCGTCTTCTCCAACCCGACCGTGGCCAAGGACGGCGTCAAGGGCTTCCTCGGCCTGCCGTCGTGGGCGCTGGCCGTGATCACGTTCCTGATCGGCGCCGCGATCTTCTGGGTCGGCCTCCGCCTCGAGACCGACTGGCCCGAGGCCCTGGGCGCGTTCCTGATCGCGGGCTCGGTGTGCGCCGGCCAGATCATGATCGGCTGGGACCGCTTCAACGTCGGCGGCCTGTTCGTCGTGCCCTACCTCATCCCGATCGCGGTCTTCCTCGCGCTGCTCATGTACGGCATGAAGAAGAGCGTCTAGCGACGCCGGCCGCGCCCGGCCGCGCCCCGGCCGCGGCGCTCAGGGCGCGATCGCGAACTTCCAGCGCACGGCGTCCTCGCCGACGCCGATGGCCTTGCTCGGCGCCCGGTAGCTGAAGCGCAGGCTGCCGCTGGCCTCGTAGCTGCCCTTGACCGCGCCCTTGCACCCGATCGTGGCGGTGAGGCTGCGCTGCATCAGCTTGATGTCGTCGCCCTTGATCGTCGCCGCGTCGCAGGTCAGGTCCGGCGGCAGCCGCAGCTTGACCTCGGGCGCGAGGCTCTGGTCGAAGGCCAGCCACGGCGCCAGCTCGACCTTGACCGCCAGCTCGAAGCGCTCGCCGGGCTTGACCCGGCTGGGGCCGGTGGCGGCGACGGTGAAGGTCTTGATCGCGCCGACCAGGGCCCGCACCTTCTGGTCGCGGGCGTCGAGCTGGTCGGGGTCGCCGGTGTAGCTGACGTGGGCGACCTTGCCGTCGACGTCGACCACCACCGACATCGGCAGGGCCCCGCCCGGCACGATCGCCTTGAACAGCGCCTTGACCCCCTTGCCGTAGGCGACGCCGCCGGCGCCGACCTCGCCTCGCACCGGATCGAGCTTGCCGGCGTCGCGCCGGGTGCCGTCGACGTAGGCGATGACGTAGACGTTGCCGAGCTCGCGCAGGTTGTAGACCCGCGCCAGGTCGACCGGGCAGTCGGCGACCCTGGGCTTGCAGAACCAGTGCACCACCACCTTGCCGGCGGCGTCGTTGCCGCTGGGCGCGCCCTCGACCCAGTCCCTGATCGTCGGCCACGGCCACGGCTGTCCGACTTCTGGACGCTGGGCGGCGGCCGGCGCGGCGAGGGCGGCGACGGCGGCGAGGGCGACGACGGCGGTGAGCGGCCAGGTGACGGCGCGGTCCATGCCCCGGAGCATACCCAATGAGACGGCGGGGGCCGCCCCGCCATTCAGGGCTTGTTCACGGCGTCGTCCCGATCACGCCGGCGGCGCCGCCAGCAGCGCGCGCAGGGCGGCCGGGTCGTCCACCGGCGGCGAGCACACCGGCCCCCGGCACACGAAGGCGCGGGCGCGGCCGCCCGGGCCCGCGGTCTTGCCGCCGAGCACCGACGGCGACGCCCACGGCCCGCACAGGAGCCGCGACGGCGCGTAGCCCCGTCGCGCCGCGGTCAGGAGCGCGTCGGCGCCGGCGCCCTCGCTCACCACCACGCACTGGGCGTGGAGGAAGGTGTCGAGGGCGCCGAGCAGGCGGGCGGCGCCCAGCGGCCCCAGGGCGTTGCCGGCCAGGCGCCGCGCCAGGTAGCGCTCGGCCAGGGCCAGGGCCTCGTCGTCGCCGGTGACGTGGCCGAGCCGCACCAGCACCTCGACCGCGACCGCGGCCCCCGACGGCAGCGCGCCGTCGTGGTGCGACTCCGGTCGGTGGTGCAGGGGCTCGGGATCGTCGTGGGCGGTCAGGTAGAAGACGCCGGCGCCGCCCTCCTCCTGGTAGAAGCGGGCGCGGATGCCGCCGGCGATCGCGGCGCCCACGTCCCACCACGCGCGCGCCATCGTGGCCTCCGCCAGATCGAGCATCGCCGCCGCCACGAAGGCGTGATCCTCGAGGGTGCCGTCGAGCTTGCCCACCCCCGCCTTCCAGGTCCGGGTCACGCGGTCGCCGGCGATCATGTGGGCGCGCAGGAACTCGCCGACCCGCACCGCCAGCGCCAGCGCCGGGGCGTGGCCGGTGGCGGCCCACGCCCGCACCAGCCCGCTCACCGCCAGCGCGTTCCATCCGGCCAGCACCTTGTCGTCGGTGCCGGGGCGGACGCGGCCGCCGCGCGCGGTCAGGAGCCGCGCCCGCAGCCCGGCCAGGTGGGCCTCGTCGGAGTCGGCGCCCCGCGGCGTCACCCGCGACAGCACGGTGGTGCGGTGCTCGAAGTTGCCCTCGTCGGTGACGCCGTAGGCCCGCAGCACGTGGAGGGCGTCGATGCCCAGCGCCTCGCGCACCTGGGGCGGCGTCCACACGTAGAAGCGGCCCTCCTCGCCCTCGCTGTCGGCGTCGAGGCTCGACCACAGCCCGCCCGCCGGATCGCTCAGCTCGCGCTCGAGCCAGCCCACGGTCTCCTCGATGACCTCGGCGAAGCGGCGCTCGCCGGTCAGGGCGAAGGCGTCGGCCATGACGCCGAGGAGCTGGCCGTTGTCGTAGAGCATCTTCTCGAAGTGCGGCACCAGCCACCGCTCGTCGACGGCGTAGCGGGCGAAGCCGCCGCCCAGGTGATCGTAGATGCCGCCGTCGGCCATCCGGCGCGCCCACAGGAGGAAGGCCTCGCGCGCCGGCTGGCCGAAGCCGAGGCGCGCGGCGCGGCCCAGGAGCTCGTGGGCCGACGTCGACGGGAACTTGGGCGCGCCGGCCAGGCCGCCGTGGGTGGCGTCGCAGCGCTGCACGATCTGGCGGCCGGCGGTGACGATCATCGCCGGGGTCAGGTCGGCGGGATCGCCGGCGGTGAGGCCGCGGTAGTGGGCGTCGACCTGGCGCAGGCCGTCGACCAGGCCGTCGACGTTCTCCATGACCTTGTCGCGCTCGAGCGCGTAGGCCTGGGCCATGGCCTTGAGCACCTTGATGAAGCCGGGGCGGCCGTAGCGATCCTTGGGCGGGAAGTAGGTGCCGAGGAAGAAGGGCCGGCCGTCGGGCCGGCAGAACGCCGACAGCGGCCAGCCCCCGCCCTCGCCCAGCACCTGGATCGCGTTCATGTACAGCGTGTCGACGTCGGGCCGCTCCTCGCGGTCGACCTTGACGTTGACGAACAGCTCGTTCATCAGCCGCCCGATCTCCGGGTTCTCGAAGCTCTCGTGGGCCATGACGTGGCACCAGTGGCACGCCGCGTAGCCGATCGAGACGAACACCGGCCGATCGAGCCGCTTCGCCAGCTCGAACGCCTCGGCCCCCCACGGGTACCAGTCGACCGGGTTGTCCTGATGCTGGAGCAGGTACGGCGAGGTCTCGCCCGCGAGGCGGTTGGCCATGGCGGTTGGGTAGGACGCCGCCGTCCGGAAGGCAAGCGGCTCCGGCCGCTCGCCGCCACCCACCGCCGCCGCCGCCGATCGCCACCGACGCCGCCGCCGCCTACGGCTGGACGCCGATCGCCGCCGCCGCCGCCTACGGCTGGACGCCGATCGCGCCGACGATCGCCTGGTAGCCGCTGCCGGTGCTGGTCTTGCCCAGATCGGTGAGGGCGCCGCCGGCGGCGAAGCGGACCCGGCGCACGCCGACGTTCTCGGCCACCAGCACCAGCCCGCGCAGGGCGCCGCGCTCGATCACGACGGCGTGGCCGGGCAGCTCGGGGCGGCCGCCGCTGTAGGCGAGCGGGCCGCGCACCGTGAACGGCGGGCTGGCCGCCGGCGCGTGGTCGAGCGCGATCAGGTGATCGCCGAAGCCGCTCACCACCAGCGCGGCGTCGCCGAACGGCGAGGCCACGATCGACAGCGGATCCTCGAGCGGCGACAGCACCTGGCGGGCGACCAGCGCGTCGCCGGCGCGCTCGACCACCGCCACCCGGTTGGGCACCCCCGAGAACTGCGAGGTGTCGCCGATCAGCGCGAAGCGACCGTCGGGCGTGAGCGCGGTGCCGCCGACGATCGCGTCGTCGTCGCCGAAGGCGTCGGCGCCGGCCAGGCGGGTGGGCGGCGCGGCGCCCGCATCGAGCAGGTGGAGCTCGTGGCCGGCGAGCGCGCCGTCGACGTCGGCGGCGGCCACCAGCGCGCGATCGCCGGCGAGGTGGAGGCCGCGGGGCGACTTGCTGGCGAACCACCGCCCGCGGTCGGTGGGCGTGCCGTCGCAGCCGATGGCCACGACGTAGACGCCGCCGCCGTGCTCGCGCCAGTTGGGATCGATCACGTAGGCGACGTCGCCGCCCGGCCCCATCACGACGTGCTCGGCGTAGAAGCTGCCCGCGAAGCGGGCGTGGACGACCGTGACCGCGCCGCCGGCGTCGAGCCGGAACACGCCCAGCGAGCCGTCGCTCTGGGCGACGACGCCGACCTCGCCGTCGGGGGTGAACTGGATCGTGCCGATCGTGCTGCGGCCCATCGTGAACGTGGTGTCGGTGACCGTGGCCGCGCCGGCGGCGTCGAGCGCGACCAGGCGGTAGGTGCTGGCCTGGCCCCCGGCCGCGTCGTACGGGTGCGAGATCACCGCCACCCGCGGGCCGTCGGCGGGTCGCGGCGCCCGCGGGCAGGCGCTGGCGTCGAGCCCCGCCCCGCCGTCACCGGCGGCGTCGGGATCGGCGCCGCCGTCGCCCTCGCCGCCGCAGCCGCCCGCCCCCGCCGCCGCCGCCGCCAGCACGCCCGCGATCGCGGCCGTCGCCGCCCGGTGGCTCCGCTGTGCACGCATGGCCGACGGCGTATCACGACCCGCCCGCCCGGGCCGACCCCTGGCCGCCTCTAGCCGACGGTGATCGTGATGACATCGTCGGTCGCCCAGTCCCAGACCTCGTGGCCGTGCTCGGGCCAGCGCGCGCCGTCGGCGCCGGTCACCAGCTCGAGGTGGTAGCGGCAGGTCACCTGGTAGGTGCCCGGCCGGTCGATCGCCACCCACCGGCGGAGGTCCTCGACCCGCTCCAGGGTCTCGCCCGGCGCCAGGGATCGGTAGGCGCCCACCCCGCCGAAGTCGGGCGCGTCGACGACCGGCAGCGCCACCCCGTCGCGCGCGACCTCGAAGGCGAAGCGGTTGTCGCGCGGGCCGCGCTGGCGGCCGCCGGGGTTGAACCACACCGGCGCGGCGCCGCGGTTGTCGAGGGTGAGCACGAGCGGCATCGCCCGCCCGGCCCGCAGCGGGCCGTCGGGCCGCCACCGCGCCACCAGGCCGGCGCCCAGCGGCACGCGATCGCGCCGCGGCACCCGCCACAGCGCCGCCACCTCGTCGGCCAGCGCGCGGTCGAGGTGAAAGCTCGCGCTGCCGGCGGTGTTGCCGGCCTCGCCGAAGCCGGTGCCCCACGACTCGGCGCGGACCGCGCCGCCGCGCACCATCAGGAACGGCATCGCGGCGGGCGGCGCCGCGAGCTGGGCCACCGCCGCGTACAGGTCGTTGGCGTTGGCGAGCGAGAACACGCCGGGCCGCGCGCCGGCGCGCAGCGCGAGCGGCGCCCCCAGGGCGACGTGTCCGCCGCCGCCGCCGCGCGGCCCGACGAGCGGCCGCAGGTCGCGCCCCTTCGCCGCCAGCGTGCCGCGGTGCACGCGGCCCGGGCGCAGGGGCACGCGGCGAGCGTGCGCGACCCGCCCGACCCCGCCGGCGGCGAGCGCGAGCGGCGCGGCGAGGACACCCGTGAGGAGCGCGCGGCGGGTCACCATGGCCCGAAGCTTCCCACGGCCGCCGATCTCGCGCCAACCGTTCGTGATCACTGACAGAATTGGGGTGTACCGCGGCTTCCCCCCGGGGCCGAATGGCGGTAGGAATGCCTGCCTTTTTCGGCACGGCGCGACGCCGTGCCCACGCGCCGTCCCGGCCCCCGGAGCCCGATGTCCGACCCGTCCAGCCTGCCCGCGAACATCACGCCGATCTCGATCGAGGAGGAGATGACCTCGTCGTTCATGGACTACGCCATGAGCGTCATCGTCTCCCGCGCGCTGCCCGACGCGCGCGACGGCCTCAAGCCGGTCCACCGCCGGATCCTGTTCGCCCAGAAGGGCCTCAACAACGTCTGGAACCGGCCGTACCTCAAGTGCGCGCGCGTGGTCGGCGACGTCATCGGCAAGTACCACCCGCACGGCGACGCCGCGGTCTACGACGCCCTGGTCCGCATGGCCCAGGACTTCTCGATGCGCTACACGCTCGTCGACGGCCAGGGCAACTTCGGCTCGGTCGACGGCGATCCGCCGGCGGCCATGCGATACACCGAGTGCCGCATGGCGCGGCTCAGCTCGGAGCTGCTCGCCGACATCGACAAGGAGACCGTCGACTGGCAGCCCAACTACGACGACAAGGAGCTGGAGCCCACGGTCCTGCCGACCCGGGTGCCCAACCTGCTCGTCAACGGCCAGACCGGCATCGCCGTCGGCATGGCGACCTCGATCCCGCCCCACAACCTGGGCGAGATCCTCGACGGCGTCCTCGCCCTCATCGACAACCCGCGCCTGTCCGACGACGAGCTGTTCAAGCTCGTCCCCGGCCCCGACTTCCCCCCCGGCGGCATCATCCAGGGCCGGGTCGGCATCCTGTCGGCGTTCAAGACCGGGCGCGGCTCGATCGTCGTCCGCGGCCGGGCCCACGTCGAGGAGATCCGCAAGGACCGGCCGGCGCTGGTCGTCACCGAGCTGCCGTACATGGTCAACAAGGCGCGGTGGATCGAGGCCACCGCCGACCTCGTCCGCGACAAGAAGCTCGAGGGCATCGCCGACATCCGCGACGAGAGCGACCGCACCGGCATCCGGGTGGTGATCGAGCTCAAGCGCGACGCCAACGACCAGATCGTCCTCAACAACCTGTTCAAGTCGACCGCGCTCCAGAGCTCGTTCGGCGTGACCATGCTGGCCATCCTCGAGGGCCGGCCGGTGCTGCTCACGCTGCGCCGCGCGCTCCAGGTCTTCGTCGACCACCGCCGCGACGTCGTCACCCGCCGCACCCTGTTCGACCTGCGCGAGGCGCGGGCCCGGCGCGAGCTGGTCGAGGGCCTCGGCCTCGCCGTCATCAACATCGACCGCGTCATCGAGATCATCCGCTCCAGCAAGGACACCGACCTCGCCAAGGAGCGGCTGATGGCCGAGCGCCTGGGCGGCCTCGACGGCTTCCTCGAGCGCGCCGGCCGCCCGCCGGCGGAGGTCGAGGCCGCGCGCGCCGCCGGCTTCGTCCTGCTCACCGCCCGCCAGGCCCAGGCCATCCTCGACATGCGGCTGGGCCGCCTCACCGGCCTCGAGCGCGAGAAGCTCGAGGCCGAGTACCGCGAGCTGTGGGCGCTCACCGACTACCTCGAGGGCCTGCTGGCCAGCGAGGCCAAGCTCATGGGCGCGATCGTCGACGAGCTGCGCGCGATCCGCGCCGAGTACGCCGACGACCGCCGCACCGAGATCGTCGACGCCGAGGGCGAGATCCTGACCGAGGCCCTCATCGACGAGGAGGACATGGTCGTCACCCGCACCCGCCTGGGCTACGTCAAGCGCACGCCCCTGCGCGAGTACCAGGCCCAGGGCCGCGGCGGCCGCGGCATCACCGGCGCCCAGTCCGGCGGCGACGGCGACTTCGTCGCCGACATGTTCGCGGCCTCGACCCACGACCACCTCCTCCTGTTCACCTCCAAGGGCCGCGCCTACTACAAGAAGGTCTTCGAGCTGCCCGAGGGCGGCCGCACCTCCAAGGGCAAGCCCTTCGTCAACGTCGTCGATCTCCAGGACGGCGAGGAGGTGGTGGCGATGCTGCCGCTGGCCGAGTTCCGCGACGACCGCTTCGTCTTCATGGCCACCGGCAACGGCACGGTCAAGAAGACCGCGCTGGCCGCCTTCGACAAGATCCGCGTCACCGGCATCCGCGCCATCACCCTCGACGACGGCGACACCCTGGTCGACGTCGCGATCACCAGCGCCGCACACGACGTGCTGCTGACCAGCGCCAACGGCCTGGCGGTGCGCTTCCGCGACGACCGGGTGCGGCCGATGGGCCGCACCGCCGGCGGCGTGCGCGGCATGGACCTGCGGCCGGGCGACCGCATGGTCGGCATGGTCGCGTTCGAGCGCACCAGCCCGGCCGCGCTCATCACGGTGTGCGAGCGCGGCTACGGCAAGCGCACCCTGCTCGCCGACTACCCGACCAAGAACCGCGGCGGCAAGGGCGTCATCACGATCAAGACCAGCGACCGCAACGGCAAGGTGGCCGCGGTCCGCATCGCCGCCGACGACGACCACCTCATCCTCATCTCCGACAAGGGCAAGATCATCCGGGTCCGGGTCAAGGACATCTCGATCCAGGGCCGCGCCACCCAGGGCGTGCGGGTCATGCGCCTCGACGACGGCGAGCAGGTCGCCGCCATCGAGCGCCTCGCCGATCCCCAGGAGGAGAGCGGCATCGCCGAGGGCGCGCCCATCGAGGCCGCCGACGACGGCGACACCGTGCCCATGGACACCGCCGATCTCGAGGGCGAGGCCGACGACGCCGACGACGGCGCCGACGACGCCCCCGACGACGCCGCGCCCGACGACGACGGCGGCGACGGCGGCGACAGCGGCCCGAACGGCGCCAACTAGCGCCGCCCGCCCGGCCACCCGGAGCCGCGGCGGCCCCGGGCCCTCCCGATCCCCGACGCCCGACGCCCGCCCGACATCCCCTCCCACGCCCCCGAGGCCCCCATGACGCGCTCGACCACCCGCTCCCAGGAGATCTTCGCTCGCGCCCAGGGCCTCATCCCCGGCGGCGTCAACTCGCCGGTGCGCGCCTGCCGCCAGGTCGGGTGCGAGCCGCTGTTCATGGCCCGCGGCGAGGGCAGCCTCGTCTACGACGCCGACGGCAACGAGTACCTCGACCTGGTGGGGAGCTGGGGGCCGCTCATCCTCGGCCACGCCCACCCCGAGGTGCTCGAGGCCATCGGCCGGGCGATGGCCCGCGGCACCACGTTCGGCGCGCCCACCGAGCTCGAGGTCGAGTTCGCGGCCGCCCTGTGCGAGGCGGTGCCGTCGATCGAGCGCGTGCGCGCGGTGTCGTCGGGCACCGAGGCCACGCTGTCGGCGCTGCGCCTGGCCCGCGGCTTCACCGGCCGCGACAAGATCGTGAAGATCGACGGCGCCTACCACGGCCACACCGACTCGCTGCTGGTGGCGGCGGGCTCGGGCGCGGCCACCCTCGGCCTGCCCGGCTCGGCCGGCGTCACCGCCGGCGCCGCCCGCGACCCGCTGGTGGTGCCCCACAACGATCTGCCCGCGCTCGAGGCCGTGCTCGCCGCCGGCGACGTGGCCGCGGTCATCGTCGAGGCCATCCCCGGCAACATGGGCTGCGTGCCGCCGGCGCCCGGTTACCCGCAGACGCTGCGCGCGCTGACCGCCGCCCACGGCGCGCTCCTGGTCTACGACGAGGTCATGACCGGCTTCCGCGTCGCCTACGGCGGCGCCCAGGCCCTGCACGGCGTCACGCCCGACCTCACCTGCCTGGGCAAGATCGTCGGCGGCGGGCTGCCGGCCGCGGCCTTCGGCGGCCGGGCCGACGTGATGGAGCTCCTGGCCCCGGTCGGCAAGGTCTACCAGGCCGGCACGCTGTCGGGGAACCCGCTGGCGATGGCGGCGGGGCTCAAGACCCTCGAGCTCCTGCGCCGCCCCGGCGCGTACGAGCGCCTCGATCACCTGAGCCAGATTGTCGCAGACGCCTGGCTAGACGGAGCGCGCGCCGCCGGCATCCCAGCCTGCGTGAACCGCGTCGGAAGCATGTTCACCCTCTTCTTCCAGGACGGCCCCGTGACCGACTACACCTCGGCCAAGCGGTCGGACTTGCAGCGCTTCGCCGCGTTCTTCCGCGGCATGCGGGCGCGCGGGGTGTCGCTGCCGCCGTCGCAGTTCGAGGCCGCCTTCACCTCCCTCGCGCTGTCCGAGTCCGACGTCGATCAGATCTGCTCGGCCGCGCGGGACACTCTGCGCGAGATCTAGATTGCCAACCCCGGCGGCACCGTGTTACACGGCGCCCGCCTCGACGCCCCCTTTCCCATGGGACATCCGGTACATAGCGACGCAATGTCGCAGCCCGCGAGCCTGCCGGCGCAGCCCGGCGGGAGCCCGGCCGCGCGCAAGGCCGCCGCGCCGTACGCCGCCGCGTCCCGCCGCTACATGCAGACGCTGTCGGCCACCTCGGTCGGCCTCGAGCTGGCGGTGGCGGTCATCCTCGGCCTGTTCTTCGGCATGTGGCTCGACGGCCAGCTCGGCACCGCGCCGTGGATGATGATCGCCTGGCTGGTGTTCGGCTTCGCCGCCGGCATCCGCGGCGTCCTGCGCCACGTCCGGGCGGCGGACCGCATGGCCGACGAGCTGGCGGCCGAGGCCGCGGGCGAGGCGGCGGCGTCCAGCCCGGCCCGCGCGACGCCGCCCACGACCACCGCGGAGCGCGCCTGATGGACGCCTCGGCGGTGCGCACGGTCGAGCGCCTGAACTACCTGTTCGGCGGCGTCCTGGTCATCGCCGCGGCCCTGGCCGCGACCCGCGCCCAGGCGCTGGGCGTCACCATCGGCGTCGCCCTGGTCTGCCTCAACTTCGCGGTGCTGCGCGGCCTGGTCTACAAGTGGACGGCGGCGGTCAAGGCCGGCCAGCCTGGCGCCGGCAACCGCATGTTCCTGCTCCTGCCCAAGATGCTGGGCGTGATGGCGGCGGTCATCGTCGTGATCCTGTTCCTGCCGGTCGACGCCATCGCGTTCCTGATCGGCTACTCCATCTTCTTCCCGTCCATCATCGTCGCCGGCGTGATCGACGCCCTGCGCTCCGGGCGCGCGGCGGACGACGCGGACCCCACGACGCCGCCCGACGGCACCTCCACCCCCGGCGCCAAGACGCCGCGCTGAACCGAGCTATCCATGGGCGAACACGGCACCTGGTTCGACTACCTCAACCGCTTCTCCTGGTGGCAGTCGCTGACCCACAAGGCGGAGGACGCGCTGGGCCGCGGCTGGAAGTTCATGGTCTTCCAGGACTCGCACTTCTCGCTGACCCACGTGCTCATCACGGCGCTGGTGCTCGGCTTCGTGGTGTGGGGCGCGCTCAAGTTCCAGGCCGGCATGGCCGGCGCCGGCGGCGGCCTGGTGCCGGCGCGGCGGATGACCTTCGGCAACTTCTTCGAGGTCATGGCCGAGACCGTCTACGGCATGGTCGAGGGCACGATGGGCGAGAAGAACGCCCGCCGCTTCTTCCCGCTCATCGGCACGCTGTGGCTGTTCATCCTCTTCGGCAACCTGATCGGCCTGGTCCCCGGCTTCGTCTCGCCCAACGACACCCTCAAGACCAACGTGGCGCTCGCGGTCACGGTCTTCATCGTCACCCACGTCGTGGGCGTCAAGGAGCACGGCGCCGCCTACTTCAAGCACTTCCTGGGGCCGAGCCCGGCGCTCATCCCGCTGATGCTGCCCATCGAGCTGGTCAGCCACATCGCCCGCCCGGTGTCGCTGTCCCTGCGCCTCATGGGCAACATGATGGCCGACCACAAGGTCGTGTTCTCGTTCTTCACCCTGGTCCCCATCCTGGTCCCGCTGCCCTTCCTCCTCCTCGGCATCCTCATCTGCGTCGTGCAGGCCATCGTCTTCTGCACCCTCACGATGGTCTACATCGCGATGGCCGCCGAGCACGAGGAGCACTGAGCGCCGTCCCGTCCCCGCCTCGAGCATTTCTCGCCGGCCGGCTTTACCGGGCCGGGCATCTGAGATAGGCATTCCGCGCACCGCGCGAACGAACCAACCCCGCAGGAGACTCCGTCATGGCTAACCGTATGATCAAGCGAATCACCTCCTTCCTCAGCTTCTGCCTCGTCATGGGCATCTCCGGCGTGGCCTTCGCGCAGAGTGCCGGCGAGCAGGCCGTCGCCAGCCAGGGCGGCATCATGGTGTTCGGCGCCTCGCTCGGCCTCGGCCTCGCCGCCCTCGGCGGTGGCCTCGCCCAGGGCCGCGCCGCCGCCGCCGCCCTCGACGGCATCGCCCGCAACCCCGGCGCGGCCGACAAGGTCCGCGGCCCGATGATCCTCGGCCTCGCCCTCATCGAGTCGCTCGTCATCTACGCGCTCATCATCGCGCTGCTGGTGGTCACCAAGTTCTAGTCGAGCTGGTCCGTCCCGCGCGGACTGCGTGTGATGCGAGGGAGGCACCCGGCGACGGGTGCCTCGCTTGTTTTTCGGCGGCCAGGCCGCGCCGGGCCGCCGGGGCCTGCGTGCGACGCGAGGGCCGCGCCGGGCCCCGCCGGGCGAACTTGCGACGCGGCGGCGCCCGTGGGACCCTCCGGAGCGCATGGAGGAGGAAGCCGCCCCGCCGCCGCCCGGGCCCAAGGTGCTCGACATCGCCGGCAAGACGACGCTGGAGATCCTCGCCCAGATCGACATCTTCAGCGGGCTGCCGCCGATGCACCTGCGGCGGGTCGTCGACATCGGGGTCGAGGAGACCTACAAGGCGGGGGCCACGGTCTTCCAGGAGGGCGAGGCCGGCGACAAGTTCTACCTGATCCTCGAGGGCGCGGTCCGCATCAGCCGGTTCGTGCCCGGCATGGGCGAGGAGGCGCTGGCGGTGCTGCGTCCCGGCGCGTACTTCGGCGAGATGTCGCTCATCGACGACGCGCCGCGCTCGGCGACCGCGGTGAGCCACGAGAAGTGCCGCCTGTTCGTGGTCAACCGCCGCGACCTCGAGGATCTGCTGTTCGTCGACCGCGACCTCGCCTACGAGCTGCTGTGGAACTTCGTGCGCACGCTGTCGCGCCGCCTGCGGGCGACCAACGACAAGATGACGTTCCTGGCCACGACCTCGAAGTTCTGACCATGCGTCGCGCGGTCGCGCTGGGGCTGGTGGCGACCGCGCTCGGGGCCGCGGCGCCGGCGGCGGCCGAGGATCTGCCGCCCGGCCGGCTGTCGGCGGTGGGCGGGCTGCGCGCCGGCACCGGCGGGCTCGCCGACGACCTCGGCCTCGGCTACGTCCTCGGCGTCGAGGCCGGCTACCACCCGATGGGCCCGCTCCAGCGCCTGGGCTGGGGCGTGACCTGGGCGACGCTCTTCTCGTGGTACGGCGACGGCAGCGCCCGGGTCGCCGACCAGCTCTCCATGGTCGAGCTGGATCTGGGCGTGCGCGGCCGCGTCGTGATGGGCGCGCGCCGCCGCCTGGTGGTCCACCTCGGCGCCGGCGGCGCGCTCCTGCGCGTCAACGAGCCGGTCGAGCGCGACGGCTCGCGCGCCCTGGTCGGCCCGTGGGGCACCGCCGGCGTCGAGTTCGCCTATGCCGGCCTGGTGTGGGGCGTCTCGCTCCGCTACGGCACGATCACCGACGGCTCCGGCACCATCGGCCTCCAGCTCGCCCTCGGCCGCGGCCGCTAGCCCGCCGCGCGCCCGCAGCGACCCTCTCCCCGCTCGCCCTGAGCCCGTCACCGACCGCGGTCGGAGATCGCGGGAAACGAACGGCGAGCTGCATCTCTCCGGTCGGCCTGAGCCGCCCGAGCGTGAGCGAGGGCGTGTCGAAGGCCGACAAGCCGCGGCCGTCGCGCGAGCGATGTCGGGCGCTTGCCGGCGCCGTTCGTTAGGAGCCGCGCGAGCGCAGCGAGCGCGTGTCGAAGGGCCCGCGGCCCGCGGCCCCCTCGCCCCGCTCGCCCTGAGCCGCGCGAGCGCAGCGAGCGCGTGTCGAAGGGCCCGCGGCCCGCGCGGGCCCCCCTCTCCCCGCTCGCCCTGAGCCGCGCGAGCGCAGCGAGCGCGTGTCGAAGGGCCCGCGGCCCGCGCGGGCCCCCTCTCCCCGCTCGCCCCGAGCCCTTCACCGACCGCGGTCGGAGCTCGCGGGAAACCGAACGGCACGCAGCCGCGGCGTGTCGGCCTTCGACACGCCCTCGCTGTCGCTCGGGCGGCTCAGGCCGACCGGAAAGATGGGCCCCGCGCGAGCGATGCCGGGTGCTTGCCGGCGCCGTTCGTTAGGAGCCGCGCGAGCGCAGCGAGCGCGTGTCGAAGGGCCCGCGGCCCGCGGGCCCCCTCTCCCCGCTCGCCCTGAGCCGCGCGAGCGCAGCGAGCGCGTGTCGAAGGGCCCGCGGCCCGCGGC
>CAADGB010000511.1 GCA_900696455.1 uncultured delta proteobacterium | reverse complement strand
GCGGTCGGAGATTGCGGGAAACGAACGGCGAGCTGCATCTCTCCGGTCGGCCTGAGCCGCCCGAGCGTCAGCGAGGGCGTGTCGAAGGCCGACAAGCCGCGGCCGTCGCGCGAGTGATGTCGGGCGCGTGCCGGCGCCGTTCGTTAGGAGCGACGCCCCGAAGGGGCGGAGTCGAAGGGGCTCGGGGTCGGGCTCGGATTCGGGTTCGGGCTCGGATTCGGGCTCGGGCTCGGGCTCGGGCTCGGGCTCGGGCTCGGGTTCGGGCTCGGGCTCGGGCTCGGGCTCGGATCCGGCCTCGGGCTCAGACCACGCGGAGCTGGGGCCGGGGCGCCGGCTCGAGGCGCTCGAGCGGCCCCCAGTCGGGGTCGCGCAGGTAGCGGACGAGGCCGGAGGCGAAGCCGACCCCGTGGGAGACGTGGAGCGTGGGCAGGATCGCCCAGGCGGTGGCGACGCCGGTCGGACCCAGGTCGCGAGCGACGCGGACGGCCTCGGCGCCGGTGGCGAGCAGGTACGTGGCGAGGGCGGCGGCGCCGGCCGGCCACAGCGGCGGGACGACGAGCAGCACACTCCCGGCCACGACCATGAGGAACGGGATCGCGGGGCGCAGCGTGGGGAAGCGGCCGAGCTTGAGCAGGGTGCGGGCGCGACCGCGACCGTACTTGTAGTACTGGGTGGCCAGGCTGCGGAACGAGGCTCGCGGGTAGTAGTGGACCTCGATCTCGCGCGACAGGTAGATCTTGCCGCCGGCCTCGAGCAGGCGCTGGTTCAGCTCGGCGTCCTCGTTGGTGATGGCGCGGGGATCGTAGAGGCCGATGGCCTCGAACACGCGGCGGCGGAAGGCGCCGAGGAAGACGGTGTCGACGAAGCCCTCGCGGCTGGCGTCGCGGTAGCCGGCGCCGCCGACCCCCAGGGGCGAGGTCAGGGCCGCGCACAGCGCCCGCTGGAAGGCCGTCTTCGCCCGCGCCCGCTGCGCGCCGCCGACGTTGTCGGCCCCGGTGCGCTCGAGCGTCTCGACGCACGTCCGCACGTAGCTGACCGCGTACTCGCAGTGCACGTCCATGCGCACGATGATCTCGCCGCGGGCCTCCCGGATGAGCTGGTTGAGGCCGGCCGCCTGCAGGCGCGCCGGGTTGTCGATGACCCGGATGCGCGGATCCTCGACGGCGAGCGCGGCCAGGATCTCGCGCGTCCGGTCCTGGCTGCGGCCGTCCGCGACCAGGATCTCGATGCGATCGCGCGGGTAGTCCTGGGCCTGGACCGAGCGGATGCAGGCCTCGATGTAGTGCTCCTCGTTGAAGGCGGGCATCGCGATCGTGACCAGCGGCAGCGACATGATCGCGACTCTACTGGCGCGGCGCCGGGCGCGCCACCCACAGACCGCTGGCCACGACCGCGACCACGCCCAGCGCCGCCAGCCGCCCCACCGGCTCGCCCCACGCCAGTGCGCCGACGACGACCGCGACCACTGGCTCGGCGTAGGTGAGCATGGCGGCGCGGCTCGAGCCGATCACGGCCAGTCCGCGGACGTAGAGGATGCCGGCCACCGCCCCCAGCCCGGTGGCGCCGCTCGCCACCCACGCCAGCGCGTGGAGCCCGGGCACCACGCCGGCGGCGATCGCGAACGGGGCCATCAGGGCCGCGGAGAGGAACGAGTGGTAGGAGATGGCGCGGGCGGCCCCGACCAGCGGCACCAGGCGGCGGACGACGAAGACGTTGCCGGCGTAGGCGACGGCGCTGGCGGCGCCGAGCGCGGCGCCGGTCAGATCGCCGTGGGCCCGCCACGGCTCGAGGACCAGGGCGAGGCCGGCGCAGGCGAGCAGCGCCGCCGGCACGGCGCCCCGCACCCGCTCGCCCTCGATCACGGGCGCCAGCAGCGCGACCAGGACCGGCGCCAGGTAGTGGGTGAGGACGGCGATCGCGACCGTGGTCTCCTGCAGCGCCGCGAAGTAGGTGAGGACGTTGGTCGCGTCGCACACGCCGTTGGCCGCCAGGAGCAGGCAGGCCTCGCGACCCCAGCGCACCGGCGGCGCGCGGAGGGCCGCCGGCAGCGTGATCGTCGCCATGATCACGAAGACCAGCGCCCCGAACGTCGCCGGTGGGAGCGCGGCGGGACGCACGAACAGGCTCCACAGGCCCCACGACGCGGCCGCGCCGGTCACCGCCAGCACGCCGGCGAGCTCGGCGCGCCGGCCGGTGCCGAGGTCGCCACGAATCAGAAAACTTCGCGTGAATCCAGTGTATCATCGTCGCGGGTCCACGATGGTCGCGGTGCAGCTCCAGGAGCAGTTCCTGCGCGCGTTCCACCGCGCGCGGCCGGGCGTCACCGCGCGCGCGTTCGCCCGCGGCCGGGTCGGCGGCGGTGGCTCGTCTTACGACGCCGTGGTCCGCGCCGTCGACGGCGTGGGCGGGCGTGTCCTCGATCTGGGCTGCGGCGATGGCCGGCTGCTGGCGCTGCTCGCCGCGCGCGGGCATGCGCCGGCGGCGCTGTGCGGGATCGATCTCAGCGAGGGCGAGCTGGCGGCCGCGCGCGCGCGCGGCGGCGCCGGCGCCTTCCTCCAGGCCCGCGCCCAGGCCCTGCCGTTCGTCACCGGCAGCTTCGCCGCGGTGGTCTCGCACCTCGCGTTCACGCTGGTGGCGGAGCCCGAGGCCGTCGCCGCCGAGGTCGCCCGCGTGCTGGCGCCGGGCGGGCGGTTCGTGGCGGTGGTCGGTGGCGGTCCGCGCGGCGACGACGCCTTCGCCGGCGCGCTCGACCTCCTGGTCCCGCTGGCCCGCGCGGCGGCGGTCGTGCCCAGGCTCGGCGAGGTGCGGGCGCGCAGCGACGCCGGGCTGGCCGCCCTGTTCGCGCCCGCCCGTGGCTGGGCGAGCCTGTCGATCGTCGAGCTGCCGGTCGATCTGTCCGGTTCCCCGGACGAGGTGTGGGAGAGCGTCGCGACCTGCGCCTACGAGGCCGACGGCGTGCCGGCGCCGGCGATGGCGGCGGCGCGTCGCCAGTTCCTGGCCAGGTGCGGGCGCTGGCGTCGCGCCGACGGGCGCATCTCCTGCACGATGGCCACCCGGCTCGTGCAGACCACGCGGTCCGGTCGCCCCGACGGGCCCGCGCGGCCACGCCCACCTGGCACCGAACGTGAATAGCCCACTCGCCACAGGAGCCTCCATGCCCCGTCGGTCCGTCGTCGTCGCCACCATCGTGCTCGCGCTCACGCTCGCGGGGTGCTCGGGCGGTCCAGGGGGGGACGTCGACGCCCGCCCCGTCGACGCCGTCGTCGGCGACGGCGACCCCGACCCGATCGATGCCGGCAGCGACGCCGCGACCGACGCCGGCCTCGACGCGCCGACCGACGCCGCCGTCGACGCGCCCGACGAGGAGGCGCTGCCGGCGCTCGCCGGCGGGCTGGCCACGCTGTCGGGCGCCAGCAGCGCCGGGAACTACGACGGCGCACGGGGCTTCGCGCGCTTCTCCAACCCGGTCAACCTCGTCAGCGACGGCGCCGGCGGCGCCCTGGTGTGCGACTTCGACAACGGCCGCATCCGCCACGTCTCCGCGGATGGCGCCGTCACCACGCCCATCACCGTGCCGTCGACCTTCGCGCGCCCGTTCGGGGTGGTGCGCGACGGCGACACCCTGTTCGTGCAGACCGACCGCTCGACCGTCGGCACCAACACCGGCGCGCTGTGGCGGATCACGCTCTCGACCGGCACCACCGCGCTGGTGCGCGACGGCTTCGGCCGCTACCGCGGCCTCGGCCTGCTCGCCGACGGCCGCCTGGTCGGGGTCGAGTACTTGCAGCACGTCGTCAGCGTCATCGATCGCGACACCGGCGTCGCCACCGTGCTCGCCGGCGTCGCCGGCCAGCCCGGCAACGTCGACGACACCGGCGCCGCCGCTCGCTTCCGGCAGCCCTGGGACGTCGTGGTCCTGCCCGGCGACGAGCTGGTGATCTCGGATCTCGGCAACCACACCCTGCGCCGCGTCACCGCCGCCGGCGCGGTGACGACCTGGGTGGGCGACGGGACCGCCGGCGGGGACGACGGCACCGGCGCCGCGGCGCGGTTCAACGGCCCGCAGGGCCTGGCCGTCGACGGCGACGGCAACGTCTACGTGAGCGATCCCGAGAACGCGAACGTGCGGCGGGTGACCCCGGCCGGCGTGGTCACGACGATCGCCGGCACCGGCACCCCCGGCTACCTCGACGCCAGCGACCCGCTCACCGGCCAGCTCTTCGGTCTCGAGGGCCTCGACCTCAGCGCCGACGGCGCCTACCTGTTCATCGCCGACGGCTCGCGGGGCGAGGCCAACCCGCACCACCGGGTGCGACGGCTCAGCCTGCCCTGACCCGCGGCCGGTCCTCGGTCACGGCGCAACGACGGCGGCGCGGATCGCCGCCTCCTCGCCGGGGTCGTCGGCGCCGAGCTCGAGCCAGCGCTCCCACGCCGCGCGCATGGCCGCGCGATCGCCGGCGGCCTGGGCCAGGAACCCGGCGAGGAGGTGGGCCTCGGGCAGGGCGGGGGCCAGCGCCAGGGCGCGGGCCACGTGCTCCCGGGCGCGGGTCCGGTCGCGGCGCGCCAGGCGGCGCGCGGTCCGGAGCTCGGCGCGGGCGCGGCGGATCGCCACCGCCGCCTGCGGCTCGCGCGTGGCGTCGGCCGGGACGTCCGCGGCCGGCGCCGGTCGCTCGCCCTCGCCGCGGAGCTCGTGCCGGAGGTCGAAGGCGCGCATGCGGGCGCCGGCGCCCGGACCGTCGGCGACCCACATGGCGAGCGACGCCGGATCGATGATGACGACGTGGACCGCCGCGGCGTCGTCGACGGCGGCGCGGTGGCCGGGCGGCAGGCCCTCGTCCGCGGCGCCGCGGCGATCGCGGAGCACCGACGCCACCGCGGCGGCGTCGGCCGGCGGCTCGCGCAGGAGGCGAGCGGCGCGCGCCACCCGGCGCGGGCTGGCGGAGCTGCGGCGCGCGCGATCGTTCTCGGGATCGTCGGCGAAGGCCGGCGACAGGAGGACGTCCCCGACCGCGGGCTCGGCCGGATCGCGGCGCACGCCGACCCGGGTCGGGCTGCGATCGACCACCGCCCATCGCCCGGCGGCGCCGTCGACGACGACGAACGCGGCCGCGCCGAGGGTGGGCGTGGCCTCGAGCAGCTTGATCGCCGCGTCGAGATCGCGCGCGATCTCGAGCACGTCGCGGGCGAGGAGCGCCACCGGGCGCGCGGTCCGCGTCGGGCGCAGATCGCGCGTGATCGTCGGGTGGACCGCGATGGCCAGCCCGGCCTCGTTGACGCCGGTGACCACGCCCAGGCCGCCGGCCCAGCCGACGCCGGCCCACGCCAGCCGGCCCGTCGGTCGCACCAGGCTGACCACCGGCGCCGCCGCGGCGTCGCCGCCGTCGCCGAGCCCGGGCAGGGCGAGGCTGCGCCCCACCCACAGCCGCCCGCCGGTGGCGCCGGCCTGCGGCGCGACCACGGTGAGCGACCGGGCGAGCCGGCGGTTGCGCGTCTCGCCCGACCAGGGCGCGGGCAAGCCGAGATCGAGGGCCGCCAGGTGGCGGAGCGCCGCGGTGTGATCGACGCCGACGCCGCTGGCCCGCGCGCCCCGGACCAGGCCGGCCAGGCCGCGCCGGTGGTGGGCGGGCACGCCGTCGTCGACGAAGCGCAGCCGCCAGTCGACCCGCAGGCCGTGGGTCCAGCCACCGAGGAGGCCGCCGCCGCCGGCGACCGTGCGCACGCCGGGCGCGAAGGCCTGCTCGGCGGCGGGCAGGGCGTGGGCGAGCAGGCGGCCGTGGGCGGCGCCGAGCGCGAACGGCTCGCCGGCGGCGCGGAGGACCGACAGGTCGCCGACGGTGGACAGCGACGCGTCGCCCCAGCGCAGGCGCGCCGGGGCGCCGGGGCTCGCCTGCTCGAGCGCGAGCGGGTGGCGCGGCGGGTCGCCGTCGGGGAGGTCGTAGGTGACCGCGCGCCGGTAGATGAACCAGGCGACGATGAACGCGACCACGACCAGGGCGCTGAGCAGGCCGGTCGCCCGCAGCGCGCGGTGGGGCGAGTGACGACGCTTGCCGATGACCAGGTCGGGCACGCGCGACGGAGCATTCACCATCGGTCCTGCCCTGGCAACGCCGGGCGGACACGCCGTCATCCGTCATCGGGTGCTGGCCGGCGGGCGCCGCCGGCCGCGATCAGTTGATCACCACCAGCTCCTGGCCGTCGCGTCCGCAGAAGCGGGCCGCCAGGTCGCTGCGCTGGCGGCAGGCCGGGCAGACCTTGGCCAGGACCCCGGTCGGCGCCTGGTCGCGCCGACGCCGGGTGGCCAGGTAGAGGAGCGCGGGGATCACCTCGCCCCCATCGTGGGGACAGCGGCGCAGGCCGGGCTCGTAGGCCCGGCCGCACGAGGTGCACATCCCGCCCGCCGAGCGGGCGCCCGCCAGCATCTCCTCGGCGGGCACCAGGCGGCGGCCATCGCGCTCGCAGAAGCTCTTGCCCTGGTACTCGGTCCGGCAGGTGGGGCACACCAGGCCCGAGGTGACCACCGCCAGCCCACCGCCGCCGCCGCCGGCGAACGCCAGCGACCGCCGCGGAGGCGACGACCGCGAGCCCGAGGGCGCCGCGCGCCGCGGCGGCGGCAGGGGCGGCGGCACCGCCACCGGCGTCGGGGCGCGCGGCTCGGGCGGAGGTCGCTCGCCGCGCCGCCGCGACAGCACGATCACCAGCGCGATCGCGGCCACGGCGAGCAGCACCAGCGCGGCGGCCAGGCCCCAGCGAGCCAGCTCCACGGCCTGCGCGCTGGCGACGGTGGGGGCGGCGTGGGTCACGGCGACTTCCTGCGCCCGCGCGGGGCGTCACCTCGAAGGTAGCAACCCGCCTCCGCGCCGGTCAATCGCGGCCTTCCGGAGTGGCGCCGCTGTCGCGCGGCCGCGGGCTGCGCCCGGGCAGGTCGTGAGCGGCGCAACCGGTCGCGCCATGACGTGTCGTGCGGCGTCGCCGCGCCCGCCCGGCGCGTCCGCGCGTGACGGCCCCCACGGGGCGGCGGGTGCGGGGTCGGGGTAGTATCGGGGATATGCACCTTCGCCTCGGGCTCGTGACCGCCCTCGTCGCCACCCTGGCCGGCTCCGCCTCGGCCGACGTCCTCAGCCTGCGGGCGGAGGCCCACGGCGGCGGCGCCGGCGGGCTCGGCGTGGCCGGGGATCGCAAGGACGACGCCTTCCAGAACAACGCCCGGGGCGCCGCCTACGGCGTCCTCGTCGGCGCCGAGATCATGTTCGTCGACGTCTGGGTCCAGCACCGCCAGTACCTCCGCGCGGGCGCCGAGCCCGGCGTCGACCGCTTCGCCGGCACCTGGCCCCAGTTCATGACCGGCCTCGACCTCGATCTCGACCTCGGCGGCGGCGAGCCGGTGCCGGGGAGCAAGGATCCGGACAAGAAGACGCCGGCCAAGGGCTACCTCGAGCTCGGCCTCGGCGTCGGCTTCGGCGTCGGCACCGACCGCCAGGTCGATCCGCCCCTCGACAACGCCCAGGTCAGCGACAAGGGCTTCCTCGCCGAGGCCCGGTTCGGCGCCGGCGCCAACCTCGGCGGCATGGTGTCCCTCGGCGTCGCGGTGCCGGTGACCGCCGGCTACTACTTCATGAGCGACACCGGCGCCGCCAACAACACCGGCACCCACTACCAGGCGATCGAGGCCGCGTTCCTGGTCAACCTGCGCCTGCGCCTCAAGGTGAAGTAGCCGACGTGGCCGACCGGGGGCGCGCCGTTCGTTCCGCGCGCGCGGCGGCCGCGGTCGGTGGCGCGCTCACGGCACGCCGTCGTCGTAGATCGTGATGATGTCGTAGCCGCGCGCGGTGTCGCGCTGGCTGTAGACCAGCGCCAGCCCGCCCTTGCCGCCGGCGCAGCGGATGCCGATCACCCCGCCGCCGCGCGCGAGCTGGGCGTTGACCCGTAGCCGCAGCGCCTCGTAGTGCTCGTGGCCGGGCGGCAGCGGCTCGAAGGCCACGCCGAGGAGCTGGTTGTAGCGCCAGCGCGGCGGCGCCGCGGCGCAGCCGCCGGTCCCGACCGTGCGCTGGGCGAGGCGCTTGTAGAAGTTGCCGACGTTGCGCCGCTCGCGCTCGGGCGGGTAGGGGGTGCCGTCGTCGGCCTCGAGGTCGGCGCGCTCCTCGTCGGTCAGCTCGGGGAGGCGGCCGAGCAGGTCGTAGCGGCGGAGCAGGATCTCGAAGGCGCCGACCTCGACGAAGTCGAACAGGCCCTCGAACGCGGCCCGGCCGTCGAGCACCGCGGCCTCGAAGTCGTACACCACCTGCGCGGGCACGGAGGCCGGCCGCGGCGGTCGCGACGGCGCCCGCGGCCCGCAGGCGGCGGCCGCCGCCACGACGGCGAGCGCGACCGCGGCGCTGGCGCGCGCGCGCTCAGGCGGCACGGGCCCAGGTCTCGCCGTAGTCGTCGACCGCGGTGCCGCACGGGATGCCGAGGGCCTCGAAGCCGGGCACCAGCACCTCGCGCACGCACGACGAGTAGATGACGCGCTCCTCGGCCGGCGTCATGAGCCCGTGGTCGCGGACCTGGTCGGTGACCTCGCCGACCGGACGCTCGCGCTCGACGACGTTGGCGACCCCGCGCAGCGCCACCGGGACCATCTGGGCGGCGGCGTCGATCGCGCCCTGGCCGCCGCGCTCGAGCGCGAAGCGCAGGTACGACCAGCCCAGGCGCGCGTGCATGACCTCGTCGGAGTAGATCGAGGTGAGCACGGCGTGGGCCACCGGATCGCGGGTGAGGTCGCGGGTCGCGGTCAGGACCGTGGTGGCGTAGGTCTCGCTCACGCACGACACCAGCAGGGTGTTGGCCAGGGCCTGGTGCAGCCGGGGCCGCTCCGGGTCGTCGGGCAGGCTCGACATCCCCGGCGGCGGCAGGACCCGCTTGCCGCCGTAGATCTCGATCATGCGCAGGCACAGCTCGGCGTGCCGGACCTCGTCGATGCCGGCCCGCATGCACAGGGACAGGACGGCGGCGGGGGCGCCGGCGGCGACCAGGTCGATGGCGAGGACGGCGAAGGTCGAGACCGCCAGGTACTCGGCGGCGGCGCGCCGGGTCCAGGTCTCGGCCAGGCGCCCGCGCTCGGCCGGCGACAGCGCCGCCGCCGTGGTCTCCGACCACGGGATGGGCGTGAGGCGGCGCCGCATCAGGCGCTGGTGCTCGGCCTCGAGCGGCGTGCCCGACAGCCACCACGCGCTGACGGGCTCGAACAGCTCCTCGGCGAGGGCGTCGCTGGCCGGTGCGGACATGGGCGGCCGCTCAGGACAGGATGAAGCCGCGGCCGACGTCGCCCTCGTCGCTGACGCCGCGCGAGCGGCCGCCGCACGGATCGCCACAGGGATCGTCGGCGCACGGATCGGCCGCGCACGGATCGGCCGCGCACGGATCGGGGTTGCCGGCGGGCTCGGTCACGGTGGGCTGGGCCGGCGGGTTCTTCTTGCCGCAGGCCGAGGCGCCCAGCATGGCGCCCGCGAACACGACGGTCTTCCAGATGGTCTTGGTCGCTTCCCGGCGAAGGTTCATGATCGCCAGTCTATCACAGCGACCCGCACGGCGACCGGCACAGCGACCGGCACGGCCACCGGCGCGCGCCCGCCGCCGCCCGCCGCCACGGGGCGAGCGCGATCACCGCGCCGCCGATCACGGCCCGTCGATCACCTGGCCATGAGGCCGCGCATGCGGCGGACCAGCTCGGCGATGATGACCTGCGCCATCTCCGGGCGCTGACCGAGGAGGGCCTTGAAGTCGTCGCCGGGCAGGGTCAGGCTGCGCGTCCGCTCGAGCGCGCGCACCGTCGCCGAGCGCGGCGCCGCGTCGAACACCGCCATCTCGCCGATGCAGGCGCCCGGCCCCAGCTCGCTCAGCGCGCGCTCGGGGCGGCCGTCGGCGCCGCCGCCGGTGAAGACCTTGACCCGGCCCTTGACCAGGAGGAAGACGGCGTCGCCGGCCTCGCCCTCCTGGCACAGGTCGGCGCCGGGCTGGAAGTGGCGCTCGACCACGACCTCGGCGAGATCCTCGAGCTGGTCGGGGGCGAGCTCGGCGAACATCGGCACCTGGCGCAGGAGCACCAGCTTCTCGATCTCGGTCAGGGTCTCGACCCGGGCGTTGGCGTCGAGGGTGGCGAAGACGCCGGCGTTGCCCACCCCCTTGGCGGTCTGGGCCATCACCGCCGGATCCGCGGCCGGGAACTCGCCCGAGGTCGTGCCCGAGACCGCGCGCACCGCCGTCGAGCGGACCCGCGGCTCGCGATCGGCCAGCGCCTTCTGCAGGAGCTCGCGGGTCAGCCGGCTGCGGGCGCCCAGCGCGCGCACCGCGGCCTGCCGCACCATGACGTCCTCGTCGTCGAGCGCCGCCACCAGCGCCGCCCGCGACGCCTCGTCGTCGAAGCGCGACAGCACGATCGCGACCGCCGCCCGCACGTAGCGCGAGGCGTCGCCGCACAGCGGCAGGAGGGCGGCGGCCTCGAGCGCCGCCGGCTCGCCCGCCCACAGGTGCTCGAGCGCGGTGATGAGCGGCCGCACCAGCTCGTCGGGCGCGGCGCCGCGCAGGGCCGAGACCGTGGCCACGGCGTCGCGCGGCCGCGCCGCCACCGCCGCGCGCGCCGCCGCCAGCTCGGGGCGCTGGACGATCGCGCCCAGCAACCCCAGCGCGCGGCCCGCGTGCTGGGTGCCACGCCAGCGCGCCAGGTGGGCGACGAAGCCCACGGTGGCCGACTCCTGGCTGACCGCGGTCCCGCCGCCGCCGTCGGGGTGATCGGCGGCGCCGTCGGCGCCGGCGGCGCGGGCGGCGGCGGCCATGCGCTCGATCGCCGCGATCTCGTCGGTGACCAGGCCGACGACCGGGCCGCCTTCGCCGAGGATGCGCGCCAGCTCCGCGGCGTGCTCGTCGTCGCCGACGGCGTACTCGGCGCGCAGGGCGGCGATCGCCGAGGGCGAGACCGCGGTCCCGGCGCGGGCGGCCTCGATCACCAGCCGCTCGAGCTCCTTGCGGTACTGCTGGCCCTTGAGCCGCTGCTCGACCGAGCCCTGGTAGGCCGGATCGAAGAGCTGCTTCTCCTCCG
>CAADGB010000510.1 GCA_900696455.1 uncultured delta proteobacterium | reverse complement strand
TCCTGGCGCTGGCTGGCGACGATGACCGCGGGATCCGCGCGGTCGCCGCCCGCGCGGTCGCGGGCTCGGCGGCGGCGGCGCTCGCCGAGCTGGCGCGCGACGCCACGGTCACCGCGGATCTGTCGGCGCGCGGGCCGGTGCTCGGGGCGCGCTTCGGCACCGACGGCGCGGCGTGGCTGGGCGAGGCGGCCACCCGCGCCACCGGGCTGGCGATCGCGGTGCGCGACCGGCGCGTGGCCGAGCTGTGCGCGCTGGCGCGCCAGGGTGGGGCAGGGCCGGCACGGCTCGCGGCGATCGCGGCCCTGGGACGACTGGGCGGCGACGAGGCCCGGGGCGTGCTCGAGGCGATCGTGGCCGATCGCGGCGAGGACCAGGCGGTGCGCGCGGCGGCCTGGAAGGCGCTGGCCCGGCTGCGGCGCCGGGGCGCGCGGGTGTGGAGCGAGGGCCAGGACCGCGAGCGGCGCGGCACGCGGCTGGGAGGCGGGGCCGCCGAGGACGCCCGCGAGGACGACGAGGGCGGCGGCGACGGCGGCGACGACGACGACGGCGACAGCGATGGCGACAGCGGTGGCGACGACGGTGGCGACGACGATGGCGACGACGACGACGAGGACGACGACGAGGACGACGACGAGGACGACGACGAGGACGACGACGAGGACGACGACGAGGACGACGACGAGGACGATGAGGACGACGATGACGACTAGCGGCGGTCCCGCGATGCGGCGGTCGCCGCCGGCGCCCCGGCGCCGGACGCTGGCGAGGTGCGCGCCATGAGCGCCGCCCTCGACACCGTCGTCGACGTGCCGGTGGCGTTCGGCGCCGCCGCGGTCGCCGCCGACGACGGTGGGCTGCGCGTCCAGCTCGCCACCGACGCCGGGCGGCCCGACGCCAGCGTGGCCACCCGCCTGCACCGGCCGGCGGTGGTGCGGGACGCGCTCCTCGCCCTGGGCGACGTGCTGGCGAGCGACCTCCGCTTCCGCGGCCGCGATCGCGCCGACTACCTCGCCTACCTCCTGGCCAAGGGCAAGGGCGTGTCCAAGCAGGTGTGGGAGGCGCAGAAGGAGTACCTGCGCCTGCGCTACGGCGAGGCCGCGCGCAGCGAGGAGCCGCTCGATCCGGTCCTGACCGTCGGCGACGACGCGCTCCGGATCGAGCTCCTGTCCCGGGACGAGTCGGCCTACGCCCAGCTCGCGGTGCGGGCCGCGGCCCTGGTCGAGCCGGCGCTCGCCGCCGGCACCACCTTCCTCGACCTGTCGCCGGCGGCGCTGCGCGCCATCGGGCGCATGCGCTCGTACCGCCCGACGACCCTGGCCCTCGGCCCGGCTCCCGCCGCGGCGGTCGGCTCGCGGCGCGTGCCGCTGCGCTGGCTGCGCGCGTTCGGCCAGATCACCGCCGCGGCGCGGCTGCCCACGGTCCGCTTCGCCCTGGCGCCCATCGATCTCTACAACGTCCTGTTCAGCCTGCGCATGCGCAAGGCCCGGCAGGCGCCGCGCGCGCTGCGCTACGGGCTGGTGCCGGGGCAGGCGCCGCGCGTCGTGCTCGAGCCCTGGGATCTGGTGCTGACGTCGAACGGCGGGCCGTACCTGGGCGAGCGCCCGCTGGTGGTGCGGACCTGGGGACGCAACCGCCTCCTGGTCCTGGCCCGGCTCCTGCCGCACGCCCGCGCCGTCCACGTCTACCTCCAGGGCCCGGGGCTGCCGGCGTTCTACGTCGTCGATCTCGGCGACGCCAGCTTCACCCTCGCGCTGTCGGGCTGGACCGACGCCGGATGGGCCGGGGTCGCGACCTTCGATCAGCTCGCCGGCGGCGATCGCGACCTGGTCGAGCTGCGCGCCGGCGTCGACCTGGCCCGCGGCGAGACCTTCGCCCGGCCGCTCCTGGCGACGCCGCCACCCGCCGACGCGCTGCGCTTCCGTGACGCCCGCGAGGCCGCCGCGCACCGCCACCTCGCCGAGGGGCAGGCGAAGCTGGTCCGGGTCCACGACCTCGGCGCCGAGGGCGAGCGCATCGAGGGCGAGGTCGACGACGGTCGCGCCCACCGCCGCTTCCACGCCGCGTTCACGATCGATCGCGAGGGCCGCACCGCCGGCGCCGCCTGCACGTGTCCCGCCTTCCGCCGCGCCGGGATCAAGGAGGGGCCGTGCGAGCACATGATCGCGCTCCGCGTCCTCCACGTCCGCGAGCTGGCCCGGCGCGAGGCGGCGCGCGGCACCGAGGAGGGGCAGCGCCTGATCCGGGCCGAGACCCGGACCCTGTTCCGCCGCACCGCCGGCGGCAGCGAGACCTACCGGCTCTCCCTCGACGACCGGGCGGTGACCGCCCGCTGGGGCGCGGCCGAGCCCCTGCGCATGCTGCGCCAGCTCCACCCCACCGCCGACGACGCCCGCGCCGCCTACTTCGCGCGCCTGGCCGAGCTGGCCGAGAAGGGATACATCGATGCCAGCGCGTGACCGCGGCCGCGCGCGGGTCGCGCCCGTGACGTTGACAGGCGCGCGCGTGGCCGACTACGGTCGCGTGACCCCGGTTCTCGTTTTCCAGGAGGAGGAGTCATCCTCGTTAGCCTGCGCTCCGGCGCACGGGCGGCGTCGCGCCGTCCCGGCACAAGCAGTAGCCACTCTCCACAAGGTAGGCTGTTCGTGGTTTGCTCGCCCCGAGGGGCCCCAATTGTCGGGCCCAGCTGGACCAACCGAGCGACCACGGTTTGCGCCCAACAATTGGGGCCCCTCGGGGCGGCAAACCGGTGAGCCTACCGTGTCCCATGAGGGATGTAGCGAGCGGCTCCTCCTCCTGGATCTTTGTCTCCGTCCGGACGTCGGACGTCGTCCTTCCGCCCCGAGGGCCGCCCCGAGGGCCGCCCCGAGGGCCGCCCCGAGGCTCCCCGTGAGGGCGTGGTGACCGCGCCCGGCGGCAAGCTGCCGGCGGTGCCGTGGGCCGACGTGGCGGCCCAGGGCGGCATCCGGCCGTGGGTCGAGGCCGAGCTGGCGCGGCTCGGGCTCGCCGACCCCGGCGCGCCGTCGACGATGTCCGACGGCGAGAAGAAGGCGTACAAGGCGCGGCGAGAGGAGGAGCGGCGGGTCCGCCGCGAGCTGTTCCGCGTGGCGTGGGCCGCCTACAAGGCCGCCCACATCGTCCACCTCGGCCCCGGCGTGTGGTGGCACGACACCGCCGACGTCGATCGCTTCGACGCCGCCGAGCCCGAGCGGCGGCGCGCCGAGCGGGACCTGCCGCCGCTGGCCGACGTCGCCGCCCTGGCCCAGGCCCTCGGCCTGTCGGTGGCGCGCCTGCGCTGGCTGACGTACCACCGCGAGGTCGACAGCGGCAGCCACTATCACCGCTGGACCGTGCCCAAGCGCGATGGCGGGCTGCGGCCCATCAGCGCGCCCAAGCCCGAGCTCAAGGCCGCGCAGCGCTGGATCGCGCGCCAGGTCACCGAGCACCTGCCGGTCCACGGCGCCGCGCACGGCTTCCTGCCCGGGCGCTCGATCGCGACCAACGCCGCGGTCCACGCCGGCGCCGCGATCGTGGTCAAGCTCGACATCGAGGGCTTCTACCCGACCGTCACCTTCCGGCGGGTGAAGGGCCTCCTGCGCAAGGCGGGCCTCGGCGAGCAGGTGGCGACGCTGATGGCCCTGCTCGCCACCGAGGCCCCGCGCGAGGAGCTGATCCTGCGCGGCCGCCCGCACTTCGTCGCCACCGGGCCGCGGGCGCTGCCCCAGGGCGCGCCCACCAGCCCGTCGATCACGAACGCGCTGTGCCTGCGCCTGGACTGCCGGCTGTCGGGGCTGGCGCGCAAGCTCGGCGCTCGCTACAGCCGCTACGCCGACGACCTCACGTTCTCGTGGCACGGCGACGCCGCCCGCGCCGCCGACGCCGGCAACGCCATCGGCAAGCTCCTGCGCGCGGTGACGATGATCGTCGCCGACGAGGGCTTCGTCATCAAGCGCTCGAAGACCCGGGTGATGCGGGGCGGCGGCCGCCAGAAGGTGACCGGGCTGGTGGTCAACGCCGCCCCCGACCGTCCGGCGGCGCGGGTGCCGCGCGACGTCCAGCGCCGGCTGCGGGCGGCGATCCGGAACCGCGAGCTCGGCCGGCCCGGCCGCGGCGAGTCGCTCGAGGCGCTGCGCGGCATGGCCGCCTACGTGATGATGACCGACCGCGAGCGCGGGCGCGCCTTCATGGCCCGGCTCGACCGACTGGCACGGCAGGCCGGCGATCCGCCGGCGGGGAGCGAGCCGACATGAGCGACTGGGCGGTGCACCTGGAGGTCGAGGAGGGTTCCTCGAGCAAGTTCTGGCGGGCGCGGGTCGAGGGCGGGACCCTCTACGTCAACTACGGCAAGATCGGCACCAACGGCCAGACCCAGGTGAAGGACCTGGGCGCGCCCGAGGCGGCGAAGAAGGAGCTCGACAAGCTCGAGCGCGAGAAGCGCCGCAAGGGCTACCAGGACGCGGGCGGCGGCGGCGGCGACGACGCGGGCGGCGACGACGAGGCCGACGACGAGGCCGAGGAGGACGAGGAGGAGGAGGACGAGGCGGCGGCGCCGAAGAAGAAGGCGAAGGCGGCGCCGGCCGCCGCGGCCGCCGGCGGCCGACCCGCGCTCGAGGCGCGCCTCGCGCTCGATCAGGGCGGGCGCAAGATCGCCACCCACCTGTCGCTGGCCGGCGCGACCGTGCGCATGGACGCGGTCGAGACCTACGCCAGCCCGGAGGAGGCGCGCAAGGCGTACTACCGGCTGCTCGCGACCCTGGCCGGCGAGGGCCACGAGGAGCGCTAGCGTGGCCCTCGCGGACGGCGAGTCCGTCGAGGTGCAGGGCTCGGGCTCGGCGCGCTACACGCTGTCGCGCCAGGGCCGCGTCTACGCGTGCACGTGCCCGGCCTGGCGCAACCAGGGCCGGGCGATCGACCAGCGGACGTGCAAGCACCTGCGGGCGTACCTGGGGGTGGCCAGCGAGGAGGCGCGGGTCGGCGCGACGGTCGACGGGGGTGGCGGCGCGGGGGCGGCGGCGGGCGAGCGGGGCGCCGGCGGCGGGCGCCGGCGCGCGGCGCAGGCCAAGGACACCGCGCCGCCGATCCTGCTCGCCCACCGCTGGGAGCTCGACGTCGCGCCCGACGGCTGGTGGATGAGCGAGAAGCTCGACGGCATCCGCGCCTACTGGGACGGCGCGCACTTCGTGTCGCGGCTGGGCAACCGCTTCGCGGCCCCGCGCTGGTTCACGGCCGGCCTGCCCGCGCACCCGCTCGACGGCGAGCTGTGGATGGGGCGCAAGCTCTTCCAGCGCACGGTGGGCGTGGTGCGCTCCGGCGACGCCGGCGCGGCGTGGAAGCAGCTCCTCTACGTGGTGTTCGACGCCCCGGGCTCGCCGGCGCCGTTCGAGGCGCGGATGGGGGAGGTCCGCGACGCGCTCGCCCGCCACGGTCCGGCCTACGCCCGCTGGCACGAGCACGTCCGCTGCGACGGGGTCGAGCACCTGCGCGCCGAGCTGGCGCGGGTCGAGGCCCTGGGCGGCGAGGGCCTGATGCTGCGCCGGCCCGGGTCGCGGTACGAGATCGGGCGCTCGTCGAGCCTGCTGAAGGTCAAGACCTTCCACGACGCCGAGGCCCGCGTCGTCGGCCACGCGCCGGGCGCCGGCAAGCACCGCGGCCGGCTGGGTGCGCTCGAGGTCGAGCTGCCCGACGGCACGCGCTTCAACGTCGGGACCGGGCTGTCCGACGAGGAGCGACGGGTCCCGCCGCCGGTGGGGAGCGTGATCACGTTCCGCTACCAGGAGCTTTCCGACGACGGCGTGCCGCGCTTCCCGAGCTACGTGGGGGTGAGGATCGATGCGGCGTGGCCCTTCGACGCCGCGCCTCCGGCGCGCCGCTCAGGGCGAACGGGGAGCCGGCCGAGCTCGCATCCGAACCCGAGCTCGCATCCGAACCCGAGCCCGAGCCCGAATCCGAACCCGAACCCGAGCCCGAGCCCGAATCCGAGCCCGAGCCCGAATCCGAGCCCGAGCCCGAATCCGAGCTCGAGCCCGAATCCGAGCCCGAGCCCGAATCCGAGCCCGAATCCGAGCCCGAGCCCGAATCCGAACCCGAGCCCGAGCCCGAGCACGAATCCGAGCCCGAACCCGAAGCCGAAGCCGAAGCCGAGTCCGAAGCCAACGCCGAGCCCGAGTCCGAAGCCAACGCCGAGCCCGAGTCCCAGCTCGGCCGCGCCGCGGGTGTCGGCGGCGCCCGCCACCTTCGCGATCGCGCTCGAGCAGCCGGGCACGCCCGGCAAGTTCTGGCGGGTCGAGGTGCGCGGCAGCCAGCATCTGATCACGTTCGGCGCCCGCGGCGCCGCCGGTCAGACCCGGCTCACCCAGCTCGACAGCGCGGAGGCGGCCCGCGCCGACGCCGAGAAGCGCGCCGCCGCCAAGCGCAAGGACGGTTACCGCTGATCGGCCGGGGGGCCGGGCGCGGTGGCGGCGGCGTCGCCGGGCGCGGCGGCGGCGGCGCCCGCGGCGCCGGGCG